>DAFH01000080.1 GCA_002495485.1 Candidatus Bathyarchaeota archaeon UBA185 | reverse complement strand
AGACTTCGTGGTCGCCCTGTCTGATCGCAATACAGAGAGGCTTGAAGCCTGCTTCCACCCTGAAGTTCGGATGCGAGCGCTCGTACCATCAGGGTTTCAAGAACACACGGGACCCCTAGCCGTGGCTACCCGACTCAACTACTGGTTCGCGAAACCGGAGAGCATAGAACTTCTTCAGAAGAACGTCTATCGAGTCGCTGATCGCCTCCACATCCGCTACAGGTTCAGAGAACGCTACTCTGATGGTGAGTCTCGAATCATTGAACAGGATGCCTACTGTGACCTTCGCGAAGGACATATTGTTGCTATAGATCTTCTCTGCTCTGGCCATCGCGCAGAGCCCCGTGACAAGGTTGCGCACGTACACCATTTTGACGCTGGAGACTTGGGCTGTTCAAACGGATTGCCGGAAGAGTTCCGCCGCCAGATAGACTCCATACCCATCGGGAGCATCCTGGAAATATCGACACGCGACCCTTCGGCAAGGGAGGACCTCCCCTCTCTTTCCCGTCTGTTAGGCCATCGAGTCATCTCAATCAGCAACTCCCCTGATGGCAACACAGTTCTCTCCATACAGCGCGGTCACTAACCTTAGTCGATTGAACATCCACGTGTACCGGTACACTGGTGCGCGAATCCCACCCCCCGCACCAGGCAAGCAGGCCAATTCCGGACCTGTGTAGTCTCCATCGAGTCTAAGCATTATTCTAGGCACGCGTAGAGGAACTTGCGAACCCGACCAGCCGGTATCACTCTGAAGATAGGAAGCATCGTCACAATTGCTATCATGAAGAACCATGGCAACAAAGAACGCCGAAGCAAGTGTTCCCCAGTATTCGCTTCAGCCCCTCAGCTCTCCCAACCTCTCAAAGATGCCCCAGTGCAAGCACTGTAACGGCTACAACCTGCCGGGAGCATCTGTCTGCCGCCACTGCGGCACAAAACTCTCCTAGATGTGGTCTGAGACGGCTAGTAGAGTTCAGTCCTTCGAGCTGTTAGGTTGATCCCCATCTCTGCCATATCTTCAGAATATTCCGATATCCGCTTTAGACTCTCCAGCGCAAGTCGAACCGCGACCACGGTCTTCTGGCTGAGCTTGAAGCCGAAAAGCTTGTCCATCACAGCCTCGGCTTCTTTCTCTATGCTCTTCGCTGATGCTATCGAACGGTTTGCCAAAACCCCATCGCTTTTGGCCAGGGACTTCAGCGAATCCTCGAGAACATTGATTGTGAGATCGCTGGCCTTGGATATCTCGTCAACCAGACGGGGAGGGAGCTGGCCCTCAATGTTTGCCGACATCTTGGCAATCGTAGTCGCATGATCAGCTATCCTCTCTAGGCTCTTAGAAACGACACGATAGACCAGACAGTCCCTTGGATCGGCCAAACCTATCTCCAGTATCAGACTGCGGTTCAGAACTGCCATGGTCAACTGTCGAATGATGAAGAGGTAGAACCTGTCAATCTCTTCGTCTCTCCGGACGATCTCCTCCGCCAGTGCTGTGTCTTGGCGTTTGAGTGAGTCGACCGCGTCTCTCAACATCAGCTTCGCAATTAGGCTCATACGCGAAATAACCTTCGGGGCTGGAAGGTCGCCGTAGCTGGAGAGGCATTGAACGATCAACTCGTCCTTCGACTCTTCGATAATTTCAGATCCTACGAACATCTTCCTTGCGGACTCTCGCAGAAACGTTCTGAGATCGGGCCTTGCCGAGGCTGGAAATCTAACCCTGATCAGATCATAACCTGCCAAGTATTGGGCGAGCACGTTACGGAGAACCTGATCCTTGTCCTGATCCTTCTCTGGAGAGACC
This sequence comes from Candidatus Bathyarchaeota archaeon UBA185, assembly GCA_002495485.1. Taxonomy (GTDB): domain Archaea; phylum Thermoproteota; class Bathyarchaeia; order 40CM-2-53-6; family 40CM-2-53-6; genus 40CM-2-53-6. The sequence continues at coordinate 11,770 of DAFH01000080.1, read as the reverse complement.
GTGACCTCCGCGCCGCGGTTCTTGCCAGCAGGCATCTTCTCGTGCGGGATCAAGGTAAGAGATGAGTCAGATCGAGGCATGACGGCAACCACATCGCCAACTTTGAGACCCTGCTCTTTCACCCAGTCTTTTGGTAGAGAGACTGTGTAACTCGCTCCTCCAGTCATCTGCAGCTTTCTCAAGTCAACTGAGTCCAAGAATCGTCGAGTTTACTGAGGAATACGGATATATTTATGGTAACTATATACTCGATGCGCCACCTACTTATACAGCATTAGAGTCTTTGCTCTAAGCGAGCGAAATGGCCGAGCGGTTCGACACGAGCTATGGAGGAAAAAGAGTGAACGAGATTGCCGAGTCTTCGCGGGTCATCGTGCGGACTATGCCAGGACGGTCGTTTCGGAGGCCATTCGGAAAAGCGAACCGCCAAGTCTTCCTTAGGCTTGCAGTGCAAGATAAGGTGCAAGTTGCCCTTTCGTTGTTCTCTCCTCGTGGCAGTCTGGAATCTTATCCTGACACTGGGGAGAGTGGCGAGACATACGATGCGGAAGTATTCGAGACGGTCAAGCGACAAATCCTGGTCAAGTCCGCGATGCGGTCCGCGTACTGAGGCGTCAATTTCCCAAAGTGAATATTGTGATCTATGTATCTACGTAGGCACTCCGTATAATCAGTGATACGCCTAATAATCCAGTAACCAGAGCCCTGACTTTCGTCAGCAATGCAATCAACTCCCGCAGCAATAGTACGGAAAGGTGGAATCAGTAGAACCGTATTTGTCGTGAGTCTCATAGTTGTCGCAGTAGCCGCCGGTCTCTCGGGATATTTCATCCCTGGACTCTTCAAGTCCTCGGGTTCAACGACAACGCTTAACGGGGCCGGCTCGACCTTTGTCTATCCTCTGATTCTCGCGATCAATTCAAACTATAGCAACATCAATTCGAACATCCATATCAACTACCAGGCAGTCGGTAGCGGGACGGGTATCAACGATCTTGAGGGTAAGCTGGTTGACTTCGGCGCTTCAGACGCCCCCCTCACCGCAGGCCAAACAAGTACTCTGAACTCTGTCTCGACACCTCTTACGATTCCAGATACGGTTGGGGCGGTCGTTGTGGCGTACAACCTGCCCGGAATCAAGAAAGGCTTGTACTTGAACGCGAATGTGACCGCTGAGATCTTTCAGGGAAACATCACGAACTGGAGCGATGGCAGGATTGCGGCGTTGAACTCGGGAGTTACGCTCCCACCAAACCCAATCACGATAGTGCACCGGTCCGACTCCTCAGGGACCACGTTCGTCTTCTCCGGTTACTGCGCTTCGTCACCAATTTGGAAGCTGGGTCAATCAAAGACGATAACCTGGCCCGGCTCGGCAGTTGGTGCGAATGGCAATCCAGGAGTTGCAGCGGTAATTCAAGGAACGCCCTACACTGTCGGGTACGTCGAGCTCGACTACGCTCTCTCGGCCAGTCCACCGATGACATATGCGTTTATCCTAAACGCGGCCCAGGGTACCTACATTGAACCCACGCTAAGCTCTTCAGCGCTCGCAGTGTCGAGTGTCTCGAATCTTCCCGCAGGCAACGGTAACTGGACTTCGGTCAGCCTTCTCAATTCTAGCGTCCCTGGAGCCTATCCAATAGTCACTTTCAGCTACATCATGGTCTACGAGAAACTCGACGCTTACGGTTCTGCGATGACTCTGGCAAGGGCACAGGACCTTGTTAATTATCTCTGGTTCGTGGTCCATGATGGACAGAACCAGGCTACACCTCTCTCTTATGTCGCATTGCCCTCCAACGTTGTTGCAAACGCCGAGGCAACCATCCGTCTGATCACCTACAACGGCCAAACTCTCCATAGCTAGGAAATGCTCCACGTCACCGTCGAGGTTGACCTACTCGAGTTTCTCTCAGAGCTCTCATCCTCATGCCGGTGACAACCGAGACTCAAGAAGAGCGCGCTAGAGAGAAAACAGAACAACTTTCACGTTTTCGACGCGTAACACATTCTTCTTCTGACGAGGTCTTTCAGGTTCTCGTGACGGTTCTCGCTTCAACCATCATAGTCATCATCGTTGTCACGGGAGTAATCCTAGGACGGGGGTCTGCTCTCGTTCTCGGAAAATTCGGCGTTGGCTTCGTCACTGGAAACAGTTGGAACACGATCGTCGGGCGAGAATCATACGGCGTTTTGCCCTACATCTTGGGCACGCTGGTGACGTCTGGCATCGCCATTGGAATAGGCATCCCGATAAGTCTAGGAATCGCGATTTTTCTCGCCGAGATGGCCCCGGGAGCTGTCCGTGCTCCCTTATCTCAGCTCATCGAATTGTTGGCAGCCGTACCGAGCGTTATCTATGGATTATGGGGACTATTCGTGCTGAGATTCTGGATAGCTGACTACGTCGAGATTCCTCTATCCGCCCATCTCGGTTTCATCTCGATTTTCCAGGGGTCTCCAAATGGTCTCGACCTATTTACGGCGGGCATAATTCTCGCGATCATGATAATTCCGACCGTGTCCGCTATCTCAAAAGAGGTAATGCTAGCAGTTCCAGCATCACAACGAGAGGCGGCATACAGCATTGGAGCTACACGCTGGGAGGTCGTTCGTCTGGGAGTACTTCGGTATGCTCGGTCGGGAATCTTCGGTGCAGCGATCCTTGGTCTCGGCAGGGCTGTGGGAGAGACCATGGCTGTCACGATGGTGATTGGGAACGCTATCGGGCCCGGGGCGTTCCCTACGTCTTTGTTCAAGTCCGGGCAAACTATGGCCTCATTGATAGTGAACGAGTTCAGTGAGGCAGAGGCAGGATCGTTGCATCTGTCAGCCCTGANNCCCTGATAGGTGTGGCGCTCATGCTATTCATGATTGCGCTTCTCATTAACGTCTTTGCCCAAGTAATGGTCTGGAAGGTGTTGAAGGTAAAGGGCGGGTCCGTGGAGTAGCTTGGCGAACCAGAAGAGAGAGACCCTCCAGGATTGGAGGAGATTCAAGGATTGGCTAGCATACGGTCTTGGAGCCCTATGTGTCATAATTGCTGTGATCCCTCTCGCGAGTATACTCATAGAGGTCATTGGGAATGGCATCGCGACAATCAATCTCCAATTTCTTACAACTGTCCCCACGATCGTGATTGGAAGTGGTTCAGGAGGAGGTATAGGCCCAGCGATCCAAGGGACTTTCATTCTACTCGGGATAGCAATCGTACTGGCCGTTCCTCTCGGATTGATGTCGGGTATCTATCTGGCAGAATTCGGGGATAACCAGTATGGAAGATCAATCCGATTCTTGAACGACGTTTTCACGGAATTCCCCTCGATCGTGATAGGAATCCTGATCTACTCGCTAATCGTCGTCGCAACCGGGAGTTTCTCGCCCATAGCTGGTGGGACGGCACTAGCGGTCATAATGCTACCTATCGTCACGAGGACAACCGAAGAGTCGATCAAGCTTGTTCCGAATTCGATCAGAGACGCTGCAACTGCGCTTGGAATCAGACGTTGGAGGGCCACGATAAGCATAGTTCTTAGCACAGCAAAAAGCGGGGTCGCCACGGGCATTCTCTTGTCAATAGCTAGAATCACCGGTGAGACCGCGCCGCTGGTCCTGACTATTCTAGGGAGCCAGTTCTTCTACTATGCGTGGAACCAGCCCATAGACGCACTCCCGCTTAGGATATTCCGAGACGCGTCCCTTCCGTACGCCTACGCACGGCAACAGGCTTGGGGGGCGGCCCTCATCCTTATAGCAATAGTATTAGGACTTAACATTACAATAAGACTCGCGACCAGAGGAAAATACGACGCATCCAGGGCCAGAACATGACAGAAACCCTCCAGGTAGAAAAGTCGACACCGCAGAACACTGAGACAGTGGAGACTAGGAAGCAAGTGGGAAGATACAAGATTCAGACCGACATGCTCAACGCTTGGTTCGGAAAGAACCATGTGCTCAAGAATATCTCCATCGGAGTTATCGAGAACAACACCACAGCTATCATTGGGCCGTCTGGATGCGGCAAGTCCACGTTCATACGCACACTTAACAGAATGCACGAGCTGGTCCCCGGAGCCCGGACCAAAGGAAGCGTCCTACTTGACGACGAAAACATCTACGCTAGAGGGGTAGACCCTGTGAGTGTAAGGAGAAGGGTCGGGATGGTCTTTCAGAAGCCGAACCCATTCCCTACCATGTCCGTATACGACAACGTCGCCGCTGGCCTGAAGCTAAACGGCGTAAGAGACGCTGACACGCTAGACACTGCAGTGCGAAACAGTCTGGAGAAGGCGTTCTTGTGGGATGAGGTCAAAGGCGACCTTGACAAGTCCGGTGTGAGCCTCTCTGGAGGGCAACAGCAGAGGCTATGCATCGCGAGGGCTCTTGCGGTAGAACCTGAGGTGTTGCTCATGGACGAGCCATGCTCTGCCTTGGACCCGATCGCGACGGCGAAAATAGAAGAATTGATCTCGAGCTTGAAGCAGACATACACCGTCGTCATCGTCACGCATAACATGCAGCAGGCGGCCAGAGTCGCGGATTTCACCGCCTTCCTTTATCTAGGCCAGCTCATCGAGTACGGAGAGACGACCAGCCTATTCGAAAATCCGAAAGAAGAGTTAACCGAACGGTATCTTACCGGAAAGTTCGGCTAGGACGGTAGTAACGAAACTGCCCCGACTAATGGACATAGGGCTAGAGAAGCTCAGGAACATGGTCTTGGACATGGCCGAGCTCTCGCAGAACACCGTGTCGACGGCAATCGACGCCTACGTTCAGGGCAGAGACCTGCGAGACCGAATCTACCAATGGTCCGAACAGCTTCGAATGCTCCAAGACGAGGTCAGTGAACTCGCGGTTGAGATTATAGCTCGCTATCAGCCAGTAGCCTCGGATCTCAGATTCATCAAATCCTGCATGGAGGTGGCTTACGGTTTCTCGAGATTTGGAAGATACGCCCACGACATTTCGGATGTAATGGGAATATTCGGCGATCTCTCTAGCTGCGACAAAAAGCCCATTCTCGAGGCAGGGGCTCAAGCCAAGGAGATGATTGCGCTCAGCATCAAAGCGTTTACAGAACGAAACGTTGAGCTCGCGAGTCGGCTGAAAAGAATGGACGATGTTGTGGATGGCACCTATCTTGACTTTGTGAAAAAGTCTGCACACGAGCAAGATGGGGATCTGAAATGTGTTGTCTCGGCGACGCTAATATTGCGCTACTTGGAGAGGATCGCAGACCACGCCACATACGTCGCTGAGACCGTGCCCTACATCGTGTCTGGCGAGCGAGCTCCTCGAAAATAGGCCCGCTGCCAACGACAATTCAGATCTTTCTCCGTTCCATTCTGCCAGACAGCTGAATGTGAAGAAGGATACGTCGAGCTGCTGGTAGCCGTGGGTCGCACAGATTATTCGCGCTATTGCCGTCTACGGATATAATGACACTCACAATATACTCGGTCGATTGCTATCTTATTCCTGAGCGCAAGCGACTTCAGTTCGTAGTGTCATGACGTTTCCAAAATGGTACGATATCGAGCGGATGGCTCGAGACGGTTACGCAAGGAAGTATCCTGCTCCGAATAACCCGTTTATGACGGTCCGGAAACGACGCCACACCGCCAAGCCTCCGTCTAATTCGCACAAGGGCAAATGGCTTTTCGCCATGACAGTCCTTGTCTTGCTCTCAGCGACTGCCTTGTATTCCGTGAACGCGCACACGGTCGGGCCGTCGGCAGCACACAAGTCTTCTGCACCATCGCCGGCAAATCCGTCCCCCCTCGTCACGGGTCCGGCGGCCGTCGTCGCGACTCCAGGTAACGTGCCAGTAGGGCCCGTCGGAAGCACTTTTACTATTCAGATCAAAGCCCAGAACTTGCCACAATTCAATGGATGGGACATTAGAGTCTGGGCAGACACTAACGTGATCAACGCAACCAGTCTGTCGATAACTGGAAACGACTTCTCTGTGAACGCATCCTCCGGGACCCCGATCGAGATAGTTCATTGCGTCAACGGGCAAGGAACAGGTTGCACTTCGACCGACGTAGCCGCGGGTAAAGGCTGGGTTCACTCTGCGTTTGGCGACGGGAACGGTGTCGTCACAGGAAGCGGTCTGCTGTTCACAATAAGCTACCAAGTAGTGGGAAACGCCGGAACCAGCCAAATCTGGTTCGGATACAGCCCCATCTCAATCCAGAACGTCCTGATATCGAGTCCGTCCACAGGAAGCGGAGATCCTGCCATCGCTATGAGCGGGACCTATGGAACCTTCCAGCAGCTCGCAACTGGTGGTGGTGGGACATTTGCCCGCCACGACTAAACAGTTTATGCAGACTGCCTGAAGCTCGAGTCGAAAGTGAATAGCCGGGTTGATGAGTAGGCGCCTTCTCATTATCGCCATAGCGGAAGCAGTAGTAGTTCTCATCGGCGTCTACGGGTATGCTACAGCATTTGCTCCGGGGGCATCCTTGGGCGCAACGGGTGTCCAGACGATCACTTTGACCGGTGCGGGGGCCACGCTTTCCTACCCTCTACTATCAGCTGCCGCAGAAAACTACTCTTCATCTCATCCTGGAGTGGCCATCAACTATCAACCTCTTGGAAGCATAGCGGGGATCAGTCAATTGACAGCCAAGACCGTCGACTTCTGTGTGACGTATCCTCCGATGACGACGGCCCAGCGGGACGCGGTGGCTCCGAATATCCCGCTTCACATTCCCGAAGCAGTGTCGGAGGTCGTCGTAGCCTACAACGTTCCAGGTCTAACGAAGCTGAACTTGACCGGTAGTGTGGTGGCCGACATTTATCTTGGAAAAGTAAGATACTGGAATGATCCCGAGATTACCAGTTTGAACCCTGGCCAGAATTTTCTAAACAGGACCATTAACACTTGGCACATGTCCGAAGCTGAAGGAACGACGTTTGTCTTTACTTCATATCTGTCAATTGTCAGTCCCGAATTCAATCAGACAATCGGATATGGGACAAGTGTATCCTGGCCAACCGAGTATACCGACCCGACTGGTCACAGTTTTCAAATTACCAGTGATTCGGTGCTGACTGATGCAGGAGTCGCAGGGCAGATGAAGCTTACCGACTACTCAATCGGGTACATGGAACTATCCTATGCGTTGCTAGCTCCCCTTCCCTACGCCTCGCTTATGAACGCGGCTGGCAATTGGGTTACACCAAACCTTGCATCCGCCTTAGCAGCGGAGGGGAAACTGCCCCAGGATCTGCCTCCGTCAGATGGGGATTGGCAAGGTATCAACATACTGAATTCTCTCGATCCTAACGCATATCCACTGGTCACTTTCACCTATTTCATAATCTATCAGAACCTCAGCACCCTGCCTACAATGGACCTCGCTAAAGCAAGGACGCTGGTGGGTTTCGCGTGGTACTTGATTCACGATGGTCAATCGCTTGGAGCCGCACTCGGGTACGATCCGCTTCCCGCAAAGGTTGTCCAAATCGACGAAGTTGGCCTGAAGTCGGTCGTTTTCCAAGGGCAGTCTCTGATCTAGTTTCTCGAATTTCGACTTAGATAGCGAGTTGGCAGGGAGATCGTGAACTGCAATTCCATCCAAGGCTAAGTCTCGTGCCTTCAACCTGCTCTTTCGGTTCTACTGTGAGAACTATTGATCTACTTACCGACACCGTATAATCGGTCGAGAGCCATTTTATCGATTCTGTAGGCGCATGTAAAACCAGAAGTCTAATGATAGGTAGAAGGACCGGAATCCTCGGTTTTGTAGTCCTACTCGTCATGGTTCTGGAAATCGTATCGTTCGGTGGAATGCTCGGCTCGGCAGTAGCGCCCGCAAGGGCTCCCAGCTCGGTCCAACCCGCCTCGTCCCCGGCACAGACCCCGCTCAATCTCAATATCCATCTTGCCGGTGCGGGAGCCACTTTTCCGGGACCATTGCTGCTAAACTGGACTTCAGAGTACCATGCCTCTCANNGTCCAGGGAAGCGGTAAGGGCCAGTCTGCAGCTCTCAACAGGACCGTAGACTTCGGTGCCTCCGACGCTCCGCTGAGTACGCGGCAGAGAAACCTGTACCCCGGTATCCTTCACATACCCGAAACCATCGGGTCAGTGACGTTGTCTTACAACTTGCCAGGAGTTCCCAAAGGGGACATGAACCTCACGGGATCCGTGGTCGCTGGCATATTCTTGGGAAGCATTACCAACTGGAACGACCCCGCGATCGCGGCGCTGAATCCTGGTCTGGTCAGGGCAAGCCTCCTACCTAACCACACTATCCTTACGGCCCACAGGTCAGACGGATCAGGAACAACATTCGTCTTCACCAGCTATCTATGTGAGGAGAGCTCGACTTGGTGTTCGACCGTTGGGAACGGAACGTCGGTCAATTGGCCGAATGGTGTTGGCGCTAACGGAAACCCGGGAGTGGCCAACTACGTCAACTCTACACAATACAGCTTCGGCTACGTCGAGCTACAGTACGTGGTTCAGGGCGGGCTGACGTACGGCTACCTCTTGAACAACGCAGGAAACTACGTTCTGCCCAGCCTTCAGTCGACTTTCTATGCGGTGGCAAACTACACCAAGACCGCCGTGTTCCCCTCCGCTAGCGGCGACTGGTCTCACGTGAATATGCTGAACGAGCCGGGCGCTCAGACCTACCCGATTGCGAGCTTCACATACCTCCTGGTCTGGCAGCAAATGAACGTCGTCCCGTCCATGGATCTTAACGACCAAGTGCAGTTCCAAGCACTCGTCAACTTCCTAAACTGGGCCGTCACCACGGGCCAGAACTACGCGCCTGGTAACAACTACGTCCCACTGCCGGCATCAGTAGTTGCACTTGACCAAGCCGGCATCGCCTCGATGAAATACACCGAAGTCTCAACGCCCGTCACTCGAAACATCTCCCTGAGCATAGGTCCGTCTGGCTTCAACGGCTCGCTAACAGGGCCCTCGATCACCGTCGTATCAGGAGACACTATGAATGTGAACCTGAACAATCTAGACGGTACCCACCGAGCATGGTACATCGACTTCAACAACAACGGCATACAAGACGGGAATGAGACCTACCTCAGTTGCGCATCTTCGACTGTAGGAGTCACACCCTGCTCGTTCACTCCGACGATATGGAACACGAGAAGTGTTCCAGCGGCAGGAACTTATACTTACAGGGACAATGCGACCTCAGCCTCAGGCTCGATCACCGTCCTGCCACAACAGGCTGCAGTAGTCTTCGGAGCACCCGGTTTGGCGGTCGACACGAACAACAAGGCCTTCCCCGCACTCGACAATTCCAGAGTAGCGACAGTGGGAAGCGCAGTCATCGATCTCAGGACGGACATTCTATCCCAGAACGTAACCATCGTCGCTGCAGACAAGATCAGCGGTAGCGTGACCTATGCCCACACCTACGCGATACCCAACCTCCAGCTCGGAGCCGTAGCCGGCGTTTCCGGACTAGCGGTGAGGTTCGTCCTAAACGTCGCCGTCGGACCCTACGCACTCAGCTCTGACATACTCGTGCAATTGTCGCTAACCCCAATCTGCAGACCGACATACGGTGCTACCGAGTGCCAGCAAGCAACGACGAGTACCACTCTTACCAGAGAACTGGACATGAACGGACATGGAGTTGTTGATATAGCCGATGTGACGACGGTCGTCGCCGCCTATGGGACCTCGCTGGGGCAGACCGGTTACAACCCGTTAGCGGACCTCAACGGGAGTGGAGCCATCAACATACTCGGGATGGGACCCCTCCTTGCAAACTACGGCTACAAAGTCTTCTACAGCTAGGACAACGCTGAAACGAATGGGCAGCAAGCGCGGCAAGGTACTTGTTGTCCTAATCTCACTCCTGCTGCCAGCGGTCGTTCTAAGAATTCCCGCCGCGAATGCGATAGGAAATCTCTACATCAGCCCCGTCGCAACGCCTCTTCAGGCGCCAGGTTCAAACTTCACGATTTCCGTCAGAGTCGCAGGCATGGACCCATTCGACGGATGGGAGATCCAAGTCGTGTCAGATCCGAGCGTCATCAGTGCAACCAACATTTCCTTAACCGGCAACATCTTAGCCGCGAGCAACCCCGGTATCGCCTTCCCTCTTCGAAGTTGCATCAACGATAACCAAACGGGATCGTATGGTTGTTGTCTGACAACTTCATGCACACCTACCGATGGTAACGGAATCGCGGACTCGGGCTACGCCTACAACCCTGGCGCAAGCGGCAGCGGTCTTCTCTTCAATGTGACATTCAGGGTCGTTAGTAGCAAATCCTACAGTCCGATCCTCATAAAGAACGACCAAATAACGAACGTAGGAGCCACAGTTCCCCACACAACTGCGATCGGCTCCTACGGAAGCCTGACCGCAGACTTCAGCCTGTCCGCAGTCCAGTCAAATGTGGGCGTTACGCTGGGCGGGACGAATTCGACGACGATAACTCTGACCAGTTTCAACCATTTCTCGGGCACAGTCAACGTAACGGCGCCCCAGCCCGGGAATGGGATCAGGTTGGCTCTCAATACAACCCAAACGAATGTGCCTGATGGGGGAACCGGGGCCGTCCAGCTGACCATTCAAGCCGAGGCCAACGCATCAGAAACCTCGCACACGATATCCATATCCGCAAACTCTAGCTACTTGCCTCCGGGTTCTCGCTATCTCCACACGCTGGAGTTGACTGTATTTGTCCACAAACCCGACTTCATAGTATATGCCACGCCTGGTCTTCTCCTGACTCACCAGTCTAGTACGAACTATGCGGCAATCACAGTTGCCAGCCTCTACTCGTTTCACGGAATTGTCAACCTCACGTTAACCGGCCCACAAATCGCACCTCACAAACTAGACAACTACAACTTGACAGTTCCGAGTGGCGGTAGCGCTTCAACCACTTTCACCGTGACCACACAGGCCTCCGCTAATGCCTTCGAGGACGACTTCAACATCAGCGCGACCAGCGGCTCGCTCGCTCACTGGGTAGAGGTGGTCGTAGAGCCGCCGCCGGGCAATTTCGCTCTAGCAGCGAACCCATCACTTGTAAAGGTCACAGCCGGTGAGACTCAGATCATAACCGTGACGGTGACGAGTACGGACTACTTCGCGGGCACTGTCTACACACTCGGGTCTGGGCCTTCAGGTCTTGGAATAAGCTTTGATCCCGTAAGTATCTACCTCAACTTTAGTCAGACGGTGACGACCAACATGAAGGTCACGGTGAGCCTCGTGACGTCTCCAGGAAACCACACCATTTACCTGACCGTGTACGGAGAAGTGTTTGGAAAGACACCCACGAGCAGACAGCACAGCATGAACGTCACTCTCACGGTCTTGGCTCCTGTTTCAATTCAACAGACCCCCACTTTTCTCGGGCTTCAAGAAACCCCGTTCTTTGCCATAATCGGCGGCCTAGCAGTCGTCCTGGCAGTGCTCGGTATATTCCAAGCAGCGCACGGAAGACGCCCGAAGAGTCGTCCCATTCTGGAACGATAGATCTCGGAGAATACGTATTTCTACTGTGATCAATAAGCATCATATCTCGGCTTTACACTCAGTCGGACATCTAGTTATTCGCAATTCCCAAGGCATACTCTTGGAGATTCGTGGTGGAAACAGGGTCTCCCTCGTACAAGGAGAACCAAGACGACTTAGCTCCCGAGCGCATCAAGCTCGAGTTCGAAGAGGACGAGAATCGAATCACACTCACGACTAGAGAGAGCAAGAATTCGGTTCGCTTCACCGGGCTGAAAGCGTTCGGAGA
>DAFH01000158.1 GCA_002495485.1 Candidatus Bathyarchaeota archaeon UBA185 | reverse complement strand
CTCCAATTCAACCAAGCATTCTTTCTCTAGTAGCCGGGCGGTCCACGTTTTCGCGGGATACATTCCTTCGCGCAGGGCCAGGACCAATCAGCCATATCCCGCCGATCCTTCACGCATTGTGCCCTGAAGGAACGTTGAGCTCCTGTTTGGTTCCGTTTCAATCCCTTTGGCGGCGGGGTCCTGTCCGATCAAGAAGCTTCCTACATGCTTGATTGTTAGCGTTGCGCTCATGCTGCCAAACTACATGCGCATGGCAAAGACCGGAGGAGACAGCGGCCGTCGGAAGGGGCGCGCAAGCTGATTCAACCGAGGGTTATTGACGAGAGTAACCCTTTTCCTCCTTCTGGATGGAAGTTCGTCTCGATTCTTGCTTCCTTGACATAGTCGATCCTCCAGCCACGCCTGAACACGCCGCGAATCTCTTCCTCAGACACTCTCCTCGGTCCACCCCAGACGGTTGGTTCCCTGGTGCTGAAGCAGAGCATGAAGTAGGTCCCGCCCTTCTCTATCGCAGATCTGAGGCTTGTGGTGAAGAGAGACCTTTCCTCGTCGGAGAAAGTATGGAAGAGACCGCAATCCGTAATCGTGTCGAACCTGGTCTTTAGCCTACCTAGATCCAACGCATCCGACACCAAGAACCGNNAACCGGACACTGGCCCCGCGTTCTCGCGCCTTCTGCTTCGCCTTTTCGATCGCGAGAGAAGCAGAGTCGATTCCCCACGCCTCCGCTCCGAACTGTGAAAAGAAGATCGCGTTCTCTCCTGTCCCGCAACCCACATCAAGTACTTTTCCATGAATCTCGCCGTCCCGGGCCAGCCTCACAAACTCGGCCTGGGGTCTCCCTATATCCCAGGGCGGCGAGCCTCGATAAGACTCGTTGAAGGAAGGATGCAACGCCCGAAGGAGTCCTTGCCCTGCTCTGATAAACCCGACTAGATAGTTTGGGTTCCCGTTATTGTGAAAGAACGAAGAATTGATCCCGTTCTTCCACGATTCTCTCGTTCTCATCCAGCAAGTAGAGACCAGCTCTCGCCATGGTCACCATCGTCCCACCGGGACCCAGACCTATTCTCATAGTCATCAGAACCAGCGCGTTACGTTCATCGCCAATAGCCGAGACCACATGAGCGCTTCCAGGCTCGACCCGCTGCGCGGATTTCATTTTGCGCTCCATGTAATTCTCGATCCCGGTAAATTCTGCCGTTAGATAATTCCTAGCTATCGTGGTCGCCGTAGCCGTAACCAAGGCATGTATGCTTGGTGAAAGTAGTTCTCTCGTCTTTTCCCAATTTTGATGACTCCAAGCGTCTATGTGGGCACGTGCTACTTTGACAGCCGTCGACTCTTGCACCACGATCACCTGTACCCCTGCTCCACGTGCCTAGTCTAAGAAGAATCTTAGTCGGACGAAGAGGGCCAAATGCCAACGATCGAGCGGGTCGCGATCAGCCAGCGACTGATAGAGTCGAGACTCTGAACCGGCTCTGTATGCATGTCGTAAGTACCGCTGAGAATCTTGTACCAAATGTTCAGTTTAGCCAAATCGAGCACTCACGTGTACATTTAATCGGTCAGTGAAAGACCATAGGTGCTGTTTGTTCTGTTTTGCGGAGTGGAGAAGTGCTTCCAAATAGAATGTCCTTGAAATCCTTGACCGTGTCGACGCGATTCCAGTCTCGCTGGAGTTCGCAGATCAGCTGAACCCACGTGGTACTTTTCGCTCCAGCATTTGCGAGCCGTTCCAGTGCCCTCTGGTGCGCCTCCAAAGAAGTTCCTCCGACCGCATCGGTGACTGGATAAACGTCGTAGCTATCTCGAATAGCATCGAGCGCTGGAAAGGTAAGACAGGCTTCAGTCCAGAGCGCGCACATGATGAGCTTCTTCCGTCCCGTCGATTCCACGGCCTGAAGAAACTCTTCGTCTTCCCAGGCGTTGATCTGAGTACGATCCAATTCGACCTCGTCAGACAGCACCTGCTTCAGCTGAGGGATCGTAGGCTTGTTGATGCCCGGTTTGACATTGACCGTAGACAAGACAACCGGCAACCGGTAAGTCTTGGCGATCCTCGCAACCCTGACAATGTTGTCCACCAGAAGCTGCCGGTCCATCGAAGCTATGGAATTCACCTGCGTCGGCTGGTAATCTATCACCACAACCGCAGAATTCTTCGGCGTTAAGAGATGGTCGTTTATCTGGTCCCGGATCGGATGACTCGTCAAGCCCTAAACATTATCCAGAAAAAAATAGAATATTTAAGCCATCAAACCGAGTATTGAGTGAAAGGATCTGAGAGGGTCCTCAGCCAATCAAGCGTCACATGCGGGCTCGAGTTTGGGACCATTGAGGCGAGACAGCCTATGGGCCTTCATAGCCGGGATACTGCTCACCATTGTCTTGCTGCTCGTTGTTGAAGACGCGTTCCTTCCTCAGGACGTTTCTTTGACCATGATTCCATTGGGGTTTGTAGTTGTGTTCCTGTGGCTGAACGCCTACNNGTGGAAGAGAAAGACGACTTGAAGGCCAGAGACTTGGCCGGCATGGCGACCATGGTCGTGCTCGCCGTTTCTGCCTTCCTGTTCGCCGTGTATTTCGGTCTCTATCCTTCGCTCATGGTATCGATTGTCCTCGTTGTCGTAGTTGCGATCAACATCCGGAACTGGAGATCTCTATAAGTCTCGCACGGGGGTTTCATTCTTGGAATGGGGACCGATTTCTACCGGACCTGAAGCTCTAGCTCGGTTCCGCCCAAGGCCTCGCGAAAAGAACTCTTTTTTCTAGTAAGCCGGGGGGGCCATGTTTTCGGGGGAGACGTTCCCTCGTGCAGAGCCAGGGGAGCAATCAGCCAAATCCCGCCCACCCTTCATGCAATAAGCCATGAAGGAACGATGACTTTCTACTTGGTCCCGAAGACTCGTGGGGCCTTGGTTCCTTGGCTCTATGAACTCTCTCTGCTTAGTGTTTGGTCCGACGTCTGATCGCTGGCCAGAAGGGCCCTACGTAATCCCAGTCTTAGGACCATTCGAACAGCCGAGAATAGTCGTCCTTCTCGACGAGTTTCAGGTCGACACTCTTCCTCTTGAGGATCGACATGGTTGATCGTGCTAGGGGACCAGCTCTCGGATGTGTATTTCAATAGCGAGCAGACAGTCTTCTGATCCCATTATGCCAGGTTGATCCTTTTCAGAAGCGACGTATACCTAGGATCTGTCCTTACCCTATCAAGGCTCCTCAATATTCGGATGTAGGGAAGATGTCCATCTCGCTCCCTGTAAGCTTGTTCGAGCCACTCGAACCCCCTATCAACATCACCGAGGTCGAAACGCAGAAACGCGAGACCGAGAGGATCTACGTACTCATTCTTTATCGCTCTCTTCTCAAGACTTGCCACAAGCTTGCGGGCCTCCTCAACCTTTCCCATTCTGATGTATAAGGCAGCCAGTCTCGATTTCTGGTAAACGGCACCCGGGCGCAGTTTCTCAATCTTCTTGAGTTCGTCAAGCGCCTCCTCGTAAGTTGTAGAAAGGAAGTAGGAATTGTAGAGACCGCGGTGGGCTTGGGCATAACCTGGATCCATCTCGAGAACTTTGTTGAACTGTTCGATTGCCTTCTTGTAGTCGCGGCGGTACTGAAAATACTCTCCAAGATTGCAGTTGATAATGAGTGAGAAGGGATCAAGATCAAGGGCCTTCCGTATTTCTGAAAGCGCTTCGTCCCAGCGCTCTTGACAAGTGAGAAGGAGAAAGTACCATTGATGCGCAGACGCGTAGCTTGGATTGAGTTCGATGGCCCTCCGATACTCGCGCTCGGCACCCGCCATATCATAGTCAAAGTACTTTAGAACTCCACCTAGGGTTGCGTGAGCCTCAGCGAGTTTCTCGTCTAGCACGAGTGCCTTGGTCGCTAGTTCTTTGCAACGCTGAAAACTCGGAATGGGANNTTGCATCGCTGAAAACTCGGAATAGGAGTTTCAAACCCGTATTGGGCTAGTATTAGGTAACAATCCGCGAGCCCAGCGTAACCGAGAGCATAGTCCGGGTCGAGCTTGACTGCTTCTTGGAAAAAGTTGGCGGCTCTGTGGACTGCCTCCTTGCTCCTCTCGTTCCAGTAGTGTCGGCCCTTCAGATAGAGAGTGTAC
>DAFH01000187.1 GCA_002495485.1 Candidatus Bathyarchaeota archaeon UBA185 | reverse complement strand
GAGGATGCTGTCCAACTTCGCCATCCGATAGAACTCCTTCAGATCTTGGTCTGCACCAATCAGTGTCCTCAAGACCCCGTTCAGATCTCTAATTTTGTCCGCGACGAAAGATGACTTGGCGAAGACCGTTACGATGATTCGTGGCTTGTTCAGCGTTCCAACAGAGTGCAGCTTAAGACCCACGGGATGGTCCGCGAATCTGGTCGCGGTCCAGAGAGTCTCGTTTCGATAGATTTCTTCAGCGTTGAAGAGGCTCCAACCCGCAGGCTTCTTCACGGTCAACTGGAAGTTGAAGGGCGCGACTGGAATTATCTCGAATCTTGCAATGCGACGGAGTCTCATTTCCGACATCGATTTGGAGTGTGTCACGACTTGCTAAAGTCGTGTCTCCACATCTCTCGCGCAAGTTGTCCGTCTTTCTTGAAGAGATGGACTTGGGAACTTGCTTTCTCTTTCCGTTCTCGATGTTCTCGCAGGAATCTCGTAACTCTCTCTACTAGAATGTCCTTAATCTGGCCAGTGAGCATTCTCCCACTCTTGTAGTCGGCACGTATCTCCTCGATAGTCGTGTCGTCGGGCTCGAAGAACATGTAGAGCCATTGGAACGGCACGTCAACGTCAGGATTGCCACCTAGTCTGCGGTGCTCTTCGATCGAGGATTGTCCGCCTGAGAAGGCGTGCCGGTAGATCTTGTTCTTGACTGTCTTGTCGTCATCNNGGCCGTCTCCGGCTTCGAGGAGCTCATCTTGTCCTGAATGCCTGTAAGTGGTGGAATGAACTTGCTGTGGATCGCAGCCGCCTTGTGATAGCCGAGAGACTCGGATATGTCCCGCTGTATCCTCCAGTAAGGGTCTTGGTCTATCGCAGAGGGTATCAAACATCTCTTCTTTTCGAAGAGAGTGGGGAGAATCTGGATCGAAGGGTAGAAGCTGAAGCCGATGTTGGTCTCTCCCGTGAAGCCGAAGACTGACTTTGCAGTGCTATAGTTGATCCGTCGTGCGATCTTCAGTATCAGCGGATAGGATTGGCCAATGAACTCGCTGTCTTGGAAGATGAATGTCTTGTCGGGGTCGAAGCCGACGGCCGCAATCTCCAGTATGTTTTCGGCAGCCCACTTCTGAGTGTCCTCGAAGGAGAGACGCCGTTTCTCCTCCAGGAATTTCTCATCGTCCGTTATCTCGATGTAGAGATTCACACCGAACCTGTCTTGGAGCCACTTGGTGAAGTAGACTGGAAGTATATGGCCTATGTGCATCGGTCCGCTGGGTCCGCGGCCGGTGTAGAGGAAGAATCCCTTCCCCTTCTCATGATCGTCCAGTACCAGGTTCAAGTCGCGGTGTGAGAAGAACACCTGTCGCCGGACGAGATAGGCCGAGTCGCCTAGATTCGACTCGAGACGCTTGGCCAAGTTCCCGGATATCGGCTGGGTACCGAACTCGCGAATGAGCCGGTCATAGTCAACTACACCCGAAACTTCCCATGGCGTAACGACGAACTTCTGTTCAACCATTCATGTTCCGACCTCGATTCGCCAAGAAGGAAGCGTCCATCTCAAGGGCCGCCGCGGGAAGGTTGAGTCCCCAAGCTCGGAGCACCCTGGGACCGATCTCTCCAACAATCCCGATCTCTCGCCCATCCGATATCACTGTGCCGCATCGGCCCGGAATGAAGCTCGGATGCTCGGTCTGTTTGACTTCGAAGGTTCTACCTGTGCTCTGCATTAGCGCGTCTAGCGCTGATCGGATTTCGGTGAAACCAGCTTCGGCGTGGATCGAGACAGCGGCGAGTTTCATGTTTTGTTTGATGGGTAGTGTCTTGCTTTCTCCTCTATTGATCGTCGAGCCTACCTCGAAGATCTTCTGTGGATAGTCCACGTGCGTGTTGTGCGAGAGGAATTCGAAAAGGCTCGGCAGCAGCCAGTTCCGCATGGTCGTGTGCGTCGTCATTCTTGGATTCAGAAGCATGACGAGACCTTGTTTTGTCGATTGCATCTTATCAGCGACTACTTGAGGTGATGTGAGAGCATAAGTCAGGACCTCCTCGTAACCGAGTCCTATCATCACCTCGCCTACCCTCTCTTTCTCGTAGCTTTCTTCGGATAGGTCTCCGATCGTCCAGATTCTCGGCCATTCAGGCTTGAGCTTGTTCAGATCTTGAGCTATAGCAATATCCTCGATGATATCCACTGAGTGCATAATGTCGGTTCGATAGCATGGGATCGCGATGTGGAGAGTGTCGCCCGAGGTGCGTAGCACGCGGTATCCGGCCTTCTCTGCGGATCTCGCCGCGTCTTTCGAGCCGAGGTTTGTCCCGAGAAGCTTGTTCACATGGGATAGGCTTAGCCTCGTGAGAGTCGGGCTTAGATTCGGACTCACGACTCTGCGGGGCGACCCGTAGGAGTACGTCTCGACACAGCTGTAGATTTTTCCTCCTCGCTCGGCTAGGGAGGAGATCATGATCTTGAGAGTGTTGTGGACGGTTTCAGCATCCGTCCCGGTAACTTCGACCAGAACGTTTCCCGTGTCAAGCGTGATCCTTCCTAGATCGTTCGAGTTGATCACCGGTGGAAGCGAGAGAATCTTGTCCTCCTCATCTGCAAGTATCGGCCACTGGTCAAAACTGGAGATTATGTCCCCGTACTCGGATCCTTTCGGATGGTTAACCACTATTGTCCGAAGGCTAGCCTTTGTTTCAGACCCGAGTGGAGCGAAGCTTGTCTTGTCTGGATCAGCCACCGTGTATTTGAGAGGGGAACTGATCAGGTCGGCCTGGTATAGTCCAATGGAGGCTCTCTTCCGTTTCCTGCCGTACGTCAGGTCCAGCTTCTCCTGCAGCGAGATCCAGCCTTTCAACGCTTCCTCTGAGGGTCGCAGTCCTTTGACTATCGCGGCGGAGATGAAGGGGCGTATCGGCTTTACGCGCTTGTCGACGACGACGTTGAGACTTGATCTTCCTGCGACGGTCACTGGTCTGTTGCGGCCGATTTCGAGCTGGAGCCGCAGTGCTCGCGCAATTCCTTCTACTGACCAGATGTCGGGACGGTTGCTGTCCTTGACCTCGATGGATACGGCGTCTCCCTCGAGCGACTCCACGTCGCCTTTGACGAATGTGAGGATCTCGTTCAGCCGATCTCTGTCACGGGGGACGGTCTTGCCCAGCAGTCCTTCCAGGTCAGTGAGTGAGAACTGTACGCTCGGCGTGCTAGCTCACCGTCTGGTCCCGAATCCATTCTAGGTCGGACGTGAAGAGCTGGCGGATGTCCTGGATTTTTCGGCTCATCATGTAGAGCCGGTCGATGCCGAGACCCCACGCGAGGACCGGGACGTTGACGCCAAGGGGCATGGTGACCTCTGGACGGAATATGCCGCTTCCTCCGAACTCCATCCAGCCGACGCCCTCACGATACGCTTGAAGCTCGACGCTCGGTTCTGTGAATGGAAAATAGTCGGGCTTGAACCGGACCCTGTCCGCACCGGCAACCTCCTTCGCGAACATTTCCAGAATTCCCAGAAGGTTCCGGAGGTTCAGACTCGGATCGAGGACTATTCCCTCGGCCTGGTTAAACTCTGTCAGGTGGGTTCTGTCGAGCATGTCGGGACGGAAGCAGCGTGCGATCGCGAAGTATTTTCCTGGAATCTGGAGGTCCTTCGAAATCATGCTTCGAACGCTGAGAGCTGTACCGTGGCTTCGAAGGATTAGTTTCGAAGCCTCGTCGACGGAGAACTTGTAGCGCCAGCCGGTTGATCCCGTCTTCCAGCCGTTCTCATGGGTCTCGGCCACCCTCTCGACAAGGTCGCCGTATCCTTCGAGGCTGGCTCGCGAGGGGTCTTTGAGATAGTAGAGGTCGTGAATCTCGCGCGCGGGATGGTTTTGGGGCATGTAGAGACAGTCGCAGTTGATGAAAGCGGTCTCGACCAGTGGTCCAACCGTCTCTCTGAAGCCTAGGGCGACAAGCTTCCGCTTCACCATCCGCAAGAATCGCAGATACGGATGATACTTGCCCGGAAATATCGGAGGGACTGGAGACGAGACGTTGTAGCTTCGGAGCTTGACTTTTTCCCACTGGCCGGACGCGATCATATCTCCAGTGAGAGAACTGACTTCCATAGCAGTTCTAGCGTGAACTGCCGCCTCGCGTCCCATGTCTGTAATTTCTATCTCGCGGTCGTTCCTCGCTCTGGCTTCGACAAGGTTCCGTTTGGCCAGGCGTTGCGCGGCTTCTGCCAGGTTCGAAGGTAGCTCCTCTTGAACGACCGTTCCTTCCTTGAGGCGTGCCAGAGCCTGCTCGTCCTCGTCAGTGGCCGGCTCCCCTTCGACGACGACCTGCAGGTCAGAGCCGGTCTTCTCGATCAGACCCCAATGCTTTCTGCTGATCCATCCAGTCACGATCGATGCGTATTTTTCGTCCAACCCGGCTTGTCGAAGCGCGTCTTTCAGTCGAAGCCTACCGCCACTGTTGGCCACGATCGAGGCGATTCTTCGCTCAGGAAGACCGCCTTTGGCAAATATTCGTCCCTCTTCCGTGAGCTTCAGTTCGGTCTTTCTCTCTGCCTTTTCCTTGACGAGCTTGTTTTGTGATAGGCTCAGTATCGCGCGTGCGATCGCGGAATCGGCGAGCCTCGTCCGTTTCACCAGCTCGTCCATCGTGGACGGTCCGCCAGCGTCGACTAAAGCTGTAAGTACGCGGCTCTCGTTCTGGCTAAGTTTAACCAAGCGCGGACTCTCCTGTTTTTCGAAGTGCTCGCCTTGGGCTATATTTGACTTGAAAGACAGAATCGCACTGGAACATACCCGATCACAAACTTTGATTGGCTTGTACTGCCGCGTCGAGCTACGGTGGCAGCATGCACGATCCCATCATTGATCGGTTAGCAAAGTCACGCCATCCCGCCGTTCAGTATAGGCTTGGGACCGATGTTCTTGGCGAAGATGCCAACTCGCAGATGGTGATCAAGGTCCGATCAAAGATCCGGTCTTCTGAATTGGCGCGGCGGCTTCTCTCCGAAAGAGGGCGTGATGGGAGGATTCCATATCATCCCTATGGGAAGTGGTACGGGCCCCACTGGGTCCTCACCCAACTTGCCGATTGGGGCTATCCGCCTGGTGACAGATCTCTGCTGCCGCTAAGAGACCAAGAGTACGAGTGGCTCTTCTCGGATTCTCATCTAAAGACCTCCCCTTTCACTGGACCGTCTTTCAGCCCCGATCGTCCGAGAATTCATGCGTCGATGGAAGCGAATGGAATCTTCTCGCTCCTGCGCTTGGGGCTGAACGATGAGAAGACGGATCAACTGGTCGATCGACTGATCAAGATGCAGTGGCCGGATGGTGGATGGAACTGCGACCGGAGGCCACCTCCAGCAAATCCGGTAATCTCCTCCTTCCACGAAACCATCACCCCGCTCCGTGCTCTCGTCCTGCACGCGCAGGTAACGAAGAGTTCTAGATCGCGGGAAGCCGCCAAAGGGGCGGCTGAGATTTTTCTGAAGAGGAGGCTATACAGGCGTCAGAGCGATGGTGGCATAATGGAGCGCGCGTTCACAAAGCTGCACTATCCACCATACTGGCACTATGATATCCTCATGGGTTTGAAGGTCATGACCGAAGCCGGACTCGTCAAAGATAGAAGATGCGAAGATGCGCTAGAACTTCTGGAGTCGAAACGGCTCAAAGATGGCGGATTTCCAGCAGAGGCCAAGTACTACCACGCGTCGATGAAGAGCCGTGCAGGACTCTCGCTTGTCGACTGGGGAGGGGTCTCGTCGAACCGGTCGAACGAGTTTGTCACCGTAGACGCTCTGCAGATACTGAACGCCGCGGGCAGACTGTGACGGGTTAGAACTCGTTCTCTCAAGCCAGTTCTAGAATTCGTTTCACTGTGTCCCGTTTGAACTCTGTACTCTCATCGGCCGGAAAGTAGGGATAGGGCACGGGCAGAGTAACTCCCGCCTGTCTAAACGACTGGACGTATCGATGCAGTTCGTCATCGCTCGGATTGGCGAGGCTTACCCTCAACAACTCCTTCGGGACGGGCACAGGATTATGCTTCCAGTCGTCACTGTTCCGAAATTCTGAGATCGCGCCGGCAGTCCCGTCCTGCATGAACATCTCGTGATACGGGCCGGTCGTGTCGTAGTTGAGAAACTCTTGGACTAGGAGCCTCCTCGCGGTCTCGTCGCTCTTTGAAGAGTAGAAGATTTTCAGATAGGCCGCGAACTCGACCGGAGCGGCCATCTGCCGCTTGACGGTCTCAATCAAGCCTCTCGCGTGTTGGGGAGAACAGAAGTTCAACAATAGACCATCAGCCACGCCCACGGACCGTCTGGCGATTCCACTCTTTAATGTGGCTACATAGAGCTCTGGTGGCTCGACGCCCAGGGGGAATACATGAAACGTTTTCTTGAGTTCTTCCAATCTCTGTAGCATCGCGGTCACTGAACTTCGCGGTCGAGGACCGGGAGTACCGGTTCCCACCCCGAGAATTAGGCGATTAGAAGAAAATGCCTGGATTGTCTGGACCCGTCTAAGCAACAGCGTTAGGTCGTGTTCGAGTAGTCTGATGACACCGCTGCCAGCGTAGATTCTCTTTGTCACTGCGAGGATGATTGAAGCGACCTCTATCGCCTCAAGCCCGCCCCTACCATCGGGAATGAAGACAGCAACGACTCTGCCTTCTCTATCGAGAAGGCCTGATGCATCTTCGATTTCGGGAGCCGAGAAGACACTAGGTCTCAGAGCGAATCCTAGCTTTTCCGAGTTCAACTCTACCAGGGACTCTGTCACATTCTTCCTTTTACAGTTAGGCGTGACACAAGCAGAGTCGTTCGACTCGGCCCGTGCGCGCCGTGTACTTGAATCGCAACGAATTTCGAAAATGTGACTTAGATGGCCGCTCGCTCCGAATAATCGGACAAACTAGTACTATGTTCCCTTTGAAATGTTATAAAGTCTGGGGAAGTGTGAAGAGGTTTATGCGGATCCAGTACCTCGTCTTTTTCCTTCTTGTGGGTTTGGCGTTCCTCGGGATTACGGCGACCGATGTCCACGCTCAATACTGTGGGCTCCAGTATAAGATTGGATCGTCCGGCTCGGTCTCCCCTGGAGGCACCTTCACTCTGGAGAACAATTTCACAAACTCGGGCAACCTCGCAATTCAGATCACTTCGATCAGTTTGACCGTTGACTTCGGAACTTTCTCTGCACCCTCTTCGATGCTGCCCCTCTCGGTTCCAGTCGGTTCCACCCAGAGTCTGGATTTCGACGTGCAAGTTCCCTCAAGCGCCTCTGTAGGAAATCATTCGGCATCAGCAACAGCGAGCTTCCAGTGTAACGAGTCCGGCACATGGGTCACGCCGAGCTTTAGTCCGATAGTCCTCACGCCTA
>DAFH01000094.1 GCA_002495485.1 Candidatus Bathyarchaeota archaeon UBA185 | reverse complement strand
TCCAGAGAATCTTGACGTCTCCGGGCCCGATGTACGTTTCTGCTTCAGGCGGTATTCCGATCGGAAGTGCAATTGTCTCCCCAGCGTACTGTGCTCCTTTTAGAAGTCCTTGTTTGATCTTGTGGAGGGATATTGTCAGGTCTGCTTTGACAGCGTCGCCGTGTGGTTCTCCAGTGTCACTGTCGAGCCCCGAGGGGAGGTCGAGGCCGATCTTGTAGCCTTTGGATCGGTTGAGTATCCGGACGGCACCGAGAAGGGGTTGGCGGAGTTCCCCTCTTACTCCGTAGCCGAGGACTGCGTCAAGGATTATGTCTGCTTCGACGGGCCGTAGCTGACTGGAGTCAGGTAAGCTCTCGAACTGTATGCTGTCCGTCATCTGAAGAACTGCGTCAAGCTGCTGCTTTGCCGCTTCGTCCCGGACATCGCTGGTTTTGGCAGCGAGAGTGATCTTGACTTTGTGGCCTTGGCTTGCTAAGTGGCGGGCTACTGCGAATCCGTCTCCGCCGTTCTTGCCGGGTCCAGCTATGACGTGTATTCTGGGGTTGGTCTTCGTCCGGGTTCTGGCGGCTATCTCCTGAGCTATCTTGGCTCCTACTGCCTCCATAAGCTGGAAGTGGCTGACGCCAAGGTATTCGCTGTTGTACTCGGCGGATAGCATCTCGTCAGTTGTGATAGTCGGCTCTCCAAGTGTCATGTTCGGTGGTTGCGTCTGGGACGGTTGTATATCTGGCTGAAGATGGGCGAAGACGGGAACCGCGGACTAGGTTCTCTGTGAAGCGTCTCTTGAGAAACCGGTACCCCCCCCCCGGAGGGTCGAGAAATAGTTAACANNGTGTGTAGGGTTCTGTAAGCAGATTTGAATGGTTCAAGATGTCTTCTCGAACTTCTGCTACGCATACCTTCGGTGAGTGTCAAAGCTAGACTTGCAGAACCACTAGCTTCTGCCTAGAATTCGTCGTGATGTTGATACTCTTCGTTAGGAGATGTCTAGATGGGCGGGGCTGTGCTGATCGAAATCCCCTGTGGTGTCATCTCGTAGTAGTAGCCGCGGGATGGAATGGGGGTCTTGCCCATCTTGACCAGCCGTAGGGTTCCGCCGCGCGCTAGGGGTCCTTCTGCCGTCTTTCGTCGTTCTAGTTCTAGAACGACGTCGGCGAAGTTGATCATGGCGTTCTCGATAGTCTCGTCGAGTACCTTCGTGTGGAGGGTTGCAATTCCTATTGCCTTCGCGAAGCGCGTGGCGTACTTGAGTACTTGGCCGAACTGGAAGACTCGTTTTGCTTCGACCATGAGGAAGAAGGGTGTGAGTGAGTCCATTACGACGAACTGTTTCTTGCCGAGGTGCTTTAGCGTAAAGCTTCTTCCCTGCGCGACCAGGTCGGAGAACTTGAAGGTGCTATCGACAATCTGCTCCGGCTCCTCTACCGGGTAGGCTTCTGCGAGTCTTTCTACGCCCAACGCGAATATGTCGATGAACGAGAGTCGTCCTTCGGTCTCATACTTGTTCACGTCGATGCCGTAGCTGGAGACGCTCTCGCGGACGTCTTCCGCGGACTCGTCGATTGCGTAGTATAAGACTCGAAAGTCGCGTTCGAGCATTGTGACGGCAAGCTGCCGAACCAGCGATGACTTGCCGCTGCCGACAGCCCCGATTACTCCCACAGCCGAAGGACGGGGTAGCCCGCCTCCGAGGAGGTCGTCGAGGACCTTGATGCCGGTCGGCTCCATCGCCGTCACTATAGAGCCTCCCGGCGTGTAGCGAATTTAAACAGATTGTACCCTTCTTCCGCCAGNNCTGTCCGACGCGGGTCGTGTTCATTCGTGTCTCGCTTCCTCAGTATATTTTGATGTCCCTGTTTGGCCCGATTAGGAGTCTGAACCACTTGGTCTCGTGACTGCCTCGGTATCTGTAGACCCGGATGAACCGACGCAGTTCACCATCCATCTCCTCAAGCTTCAACTCGAGGACCCCATCGAAGGTGGCTCTGACCTCGTTGTAGAACGAGTTGCTGTGAATTCCAGTCTCGATCGGATAAACTCCGATGTTGCCGTGCCTCTTCATCCTAGCGAGATGCGATTTCATGAACCGCACGGTCAGGTCTTCCGAGTTGTACGCCAGTAGTGTGGATAGAGTGTCAAAGTTGACGAATGATCTGTCGCCTGCAGTCTCGGCAGCAGTCGACAGCACGACGCTTAGTGCTGCCACATCCGATGCGTTGTCGATCTGAAACCTCTCAGGAGACCGTTCGCCCAGCAGCCACGAATACATGTCTACAAATATGACCGGCTCACTGCGAGCAACGGGCGCGACTCCCAGCTCTCGAAGCTGGTCTCGTACTAGAGGGATTGGGTTGTTGGTAATTATGTAGAGACACTTGAGACCTGCCTTGAACGCCTCCCTAATCAGCTCCTGACACAGTGTCGACTTCCCCACGCCCGGTGGACCCATTACCGCGAGGTTGAACCCATTCGAGACGGGAGACAGAATCAATCCTTTTAGAATGTCAAACGAGAATTCCTTGGACGCAACGGCGTTGTTCAATCCTTCCTCCTCCTAGGCTTCTCCCAATCGCGGCGTTCGATCCTGGAGTCCATACTGACTCTCGACACAAGTAGTGTCCAGACATACGCGGAGAGAATCACAACGATCGACGAAAGCGTCGGCGAGGTGAGGACAAGCGTGAACAGGATGAAGGAGATAGCATAGAAGAAGCCGAGAGTGTGTGTCTTCTCAAGTTCCTGTGGAGACTTTGCAGTCAGCATCTTGGCAACAATTATCGCTAGGATAAGCGCCATTCCAAAGTCCGCGTAGTATATTGGGGCGAGTTGACCCATGAGGATTAGAGTGGCCAAAAGCAAGTAGGGCGTGAAGAGTAAGAACCCGCTGAAGCGTATCGCACCGTCCATGGTACGGAAGACCGTTGCAGTCGTCTTGGTGCCTGCTTTCTTGTCGCCAGCGTAGTCAGGCAGGTTCTTCACCGTGCCATAGGTGAGCATGAAGTACGTGGTAAGGAGAAAGAGTGGATTGAGTAGACTGATCGAACCGACTATGCTCACACCGCTCAGGAACGCCAGCCCGACGGCTCCTGAAAACGAGACCAGGCTCAGAGAGGGCCTTGCCTTGAATCTAAAAGGACGAACGGAGTAGAAGACAGAGTTGAAGACCCCTACCGCCAATACCAGCATGAAGAGAGGGCCGAGAAAAAGAGAGGCGATGAAAGCAAGACAGTAGAGGATCGCAATACTGACGATCGTACCGTGGCGTCCGATCTGTTCAACCCAGAAAACTCTTCGAGGCTGGTTTACGGAGTCCTCTTGTCGATCCGCGTATGCGTTAATGACATTGGTCGCTGCCGTTACGAGTGCTGCAACTGCAAGCCCAAGCCCGATCTGGAATAGGGAGGTGCCGCCCGCAAGAGTGTAGCCGAGTATGAAGCTGGATGCGGCGAAGGTCCAAGTTCGGGGACGTGCTAGTCGAAGAACAATCTGGAAAGTGTGCGGAAGGATCGGGACGTTGCCAAATGTGGGAAGCTGCGGCGGTGACGTGGGATCGTACTGTCGCTTCTTTCGATGCGCCACATGTTCCACCGGAGCAATGCTATCGGTCTCCCGCGTGTATCCTGGAAGCCCGACGATAATTCCAAGAAGCCAATTCTGCTAAGCAGGGCGTTACCAAAACACAGCCGCTAAGGTAACAATAGGATTCAAAACAGCGTTTGAGGTGGAAGAATCCGAAGCGATTTATACATGGCCGAAAGATACGAGCTTCAGACTCAGAGCGGTAAAGCAAAGATGCCGATGGTGGACAGAACTCCTACTGGCATACCGGGACTCGACGAAATTCTGAGCGGCGGCTTTCCTCGTGGAAGAGTCATACTCCTCGTCGGAGGCCCCGGAACCGGCAAGACTATACTGACATCGCAGTTCTTGATGAACGGGATCAAAACTTACGGAGAGAACGGAGCCTTCGTCAGCCTCGATGAGTCAAAGTCCCACTACTATAGAGAAATGGCGCTCTTCGGATGGAAGTTCGAAGAACTCGAGAAGGGCAAGAAATTCGCATTTATCAACGCCTCTCCGCTCCGCCACATGCCAGGCGAGGTAAAGATTGGGCGACAGGCAATCGGGCGGAAGGACTTTTCTATTCTAAGCCTCATAGAGGGCATTAAGACGCACACAGAACTCATCAACGCAAAAAGAGTCGTCGTCGACCCCGTCACTTCTCTGATCTTCCAATATCCCGAGATGGTTGAACGCAGAACCGCGATACTCGACCTAGTCGATGCTCTTGTCAAGACCGGAGCCACGTGCCTCATGACCACCGAGCTCAGGGCGATGGGCCCGACGGTTGAACGGGCCATACAGCTGGAAGAATATCTAGCGCACGGAGTGGTCATCCTCTCAAACGCAAAAGTCGGCAAGACCTACAACAGGGTCTTGCAAGTAGAGAAGATGCGTGAGACACCCATCGACATGCAGCCCCGGCCCTACAAGATCTCTAGCAACGGCATCGAAGTCTTTCCGAAAGAAACCATCTTCGTCGACTAAGTCAAACGGGACGCTTCCAATCAGGAAGCGTTCTCTTCTACCTATTTTCACGTTCTTCTAAGAGGACTCTCTCTACTGAGAGGGTACCGGGAGTCGAGTAGAACTTGAGACCTGCTCGGTCATGAGCATCTCACTCTTCACTATTTTGCGCCTGTGGAGCAGTATTACGATTGCAGTCGCCAGAGTGAAAATGATGAAGGAGGCAGCGGCCAAGGCCAGAGGACCAGACACCAAGTCTCCAACCACGTTGTCTAGGCCGAAGAAGTAGTAGAAGGCTATCGCGCGCTTCGACGATTTGGCCGGTCGTCTTGAGCTGAAATAGAATACGGCGTAGAAGGTGAGGGACGCGACGAACCAGCCGAAGAAATTAGTGAGTGGGACGCCGAAGTACTGTGTTTGACCAGTCCAGTTCCAGAGATGAAGCGAGGTCGAGAATACTGGATCGAATGATAGATCTAGAGTGACCATCAATGCGCTCGCGATGATGTAGTAGTCTGAGGCTTGCATGCAAAAGTAGCCTAGGGCACACCAGATCAGCGGGATGAAGACTGGTACTGGACCCAGTTGGACTCCGAGAGCACCGGTGTAGGAGTAGGGCCCGAACGGGAATCCGGTTTCGACTCCTACGAACTCCCACAGATAGGAGATCACTGCTGCAATAATGAGAAACTTCGACGCCGTCTTAAGGCTGAGATTCGTGAAAGAGTGAAAAATGTAGAGGAGCACTAAGAGTGCAGAAGCTGCCGTAATCGAGAACGCCGAAGTTCCTCTAAGAGGAGGAACAGCACCTATAGCGACGTAGATAGTGTAGATGTAGGCTATTGCCCAGGAAACACGTTGTCTTGTCCACTTCGTGTGAAACAGGTTCTGAATCCATTTCAGAGGAGTCTGCCCAACTGACATGGTTTGTCAAAGCACCTGTTCTTGCGGAAACGCCTCTATCGATCGTGTCGGGAAGCGTTGCGTGGACTTAGACGAAGAATACAAAGGTGACGAAGCAGATCATCATCAGCAATATGGCGTGTTTGAGACCGTCCTTGACGTAGCCNNATCATTGCCATGTAGAGGAAGACCGCGGTGATCTTGGGAAGTGGCAGGCTGATGAAGTTGAAGCCTACTCCCCCTATTGAGCCTCCTCCGCCGAAGTTGGTGTTGGCGAGCTGTTTGAAGAAGCTGGAGATGAGCAGGTATACCGTTACGAGGAAGACGGCGAAGCTGATGTACATGACTCCTATGAACGGTCTGAGAGTAGCGCGTCTCTTCTTTTCCAAGTACTGTATCTCCTGGACATGTTTAGCAACCGANNGAGCATGGCAGTCCTTCTAGACAGCATCGTACCCGTTCTGTCGGCGAAGAACTGGAGGGCTTTCTCGAGTGGGACGCGGAAGCTGATCTTTGCGATTAGTTTCTTGATCTCGCTGGTGAGGGGTCCGTAATCCCGTTCCGCTGATATCTCGATGGCGCGTGTCAGTGTCATGCCGCTTCGTCCTGCGTCTGCAATGTCCCGTATGAGGTGGGGAATGTTGTTGTCTATGGCGTCTCTACGCTTGCCGTCGAAGAAGTACATGATTGCTGGGGGAATCATGCATAGAATCCCGCCTAGCAGGAGGAACCTGTCGATGCTGAAGTGGCCGGTTGCTCCGAAGAAGACTACGTTCGGGTTTGGTCCTTGCAGTGCGATTTCTACGATGCCCCAGAAGAATACTACGGCGAAAATGACCCCTGCCATAACCCACACCATGCTACGTGTCAGCTTGGCAACGATTGAGTGCATTCCTCCTTCCAGTTTCCCTTTCTTGCTGCCTCTTCCCGCCCTAGTGTCCACTGAAGGTGCCGGGGAGGAGATCGGTGCACCGGTGTTTGGCTGCTTTGGATCTGGACTTGACATTTTTTGCTTCTCCTAACCTTTGGGCTGCATCTGGTCGAGTATGAAGAGGAACATTACTCCGCAGATTGGTATGAGTATGAACGCCATGAGATACATGAAGGAGAATACGTCCACGCCTCCTAGGCTACCACCAATGGATGCCATGATGCTGAGCATGACGATGAGCATCAGTGGGAATGCGATGAGCATCAGTACATAGGTTTCGGCAATTATTCCTAGCGAGTCGAGGAAGGACTGGACTTGGAGCGAGCGTTTCTGGAAGAGGTGGTCGGTTATTCCTTGGAAGAACTTCTTCATATCGCCGCCGGTCCGGATCACGCCTGCAAATCCTCGAAGCAGATCTTGGTAGTTGGTTGAGGGTGATCGGTCGACTTCTGCGTTGAGCGCGTTGAGAACGTCGTATCCTAACAGGTCTATTCGTCCAACGACGTTCGCGATCTCATCCGAGAGCATGAACTTAGGATCTTTCTCGGCTGTCGACCTCAGAATCCTTTCAGGGGTTACCCCAGCCGACGCAAGGACGGTCATGTAGCTTGAGGTGAATGGCAGGAACTGGTCTAGGTGTTGTCTTCGTGAACCCACTCTCATGAACGGTAACATGTAGCCGACGCCGAGAATGACTAGCCCAGTCACTACGGCCATCAGCGCCGAGGCGGCGATGGTGCCCAGTATCGAAAACATGCTGAAGCCTCCGAGTCCCAGT
>DAFH01000133.1:17903-19105 GCA_002495485.1 Candidatus Bathyarchaeota archaeon UBA185 | reverse complement strand
TCTCGACTCGCTTCAACACTCGAACGCCGTGAGAGTAATCCACTTGCTCGGCTTGCCTATCTCTTCAATTTCAACAGGGGCTTTTCTGCCCTTTCCGGTCGGATGGAAGTAATCGCCCTCCCGGAACCAGTCCCCCTCTAGATTCCATCTTCCATCTGGTCGGCGTTTTGAGAGTAGGAGCTGGACCGCACTCTGAATCCGCTCATCGTCAGCATAGCCCAGCTTCGTCAACACTCTCAGTGCATGAAGTATGTCGTAGAAGTAGTACATTGGGAAGTGGAGCTGGGTGAAGAACGGGTACGTTTCTCGCCACTGGTGGTTGTCCGACTTGTAGACGTGATGCATGAGGAGAAAGTCTGCGCCTCGGTCGATGGATTGTTTCATCTTTCTCGTCCATTTTCTTCTCGGAATCTCTGAGTAGGCCCACAGCGGTTCAACAGTGGACATGAAGCTGCTGTGCTTCACTCTCTTCTCTGGATAGTCGCAGTTCCAGCCTCCATCATCAAGCTGGGCTTCTGGCATCCAATCGATTGCTTTCCTCACCCTCTCGTCGTCTCCATACCCGAACACTATAAGCGTCCGGATCATGTTACCCGTGAGGCACGGCTCCTCCCAGCGTCTCCCCTTCTTCCCACGGTGTCGCGCCTCCCACTGCTTCACTTCAAGGTCAGTTGGGCAAGTGAAGGCCCCGTTGTTCAACTGGTGGAGGTCTAGAAACCTCTCGGTTTCGGATTTGATGGCTGCGTTTGGAGGAGCCCCAAGCTCTCCGAGAAGGATTAGCGGCCATACGGCAGACGTCCACTTCGGAGTATAGCATGTCTCCTTCGGGGGCCAGATTCCACTGCGAGTTCGTGAACCCATGATGTTTCTGACGGGTGTATAACTCGGAATCTTTCGGACCGTGGCCAGAACTTCTTGGTCGTTCTGCGGTCGTTGAAGAAGATCGACGAGCGCTTGGCGTCTTACGCATGGATTCTTCTCGTCGAGGAGCCATCTGAGAGAGGCGTCCTTCATGCGGGGCATTCTTTCTCTGGTGTCTTTCTATGTTTCTCTTTGCAGAGTATATTGTCTGTTGGCCCGTAACTGGGAAATATTGACGAAGTTGGTTTTGGCTCCATGTCGCTGAAGACCGTTACCAACCCGTTCAGGCATGGCCTGACCTTTATTGCAACGCTGGCGTTTCTAGTGAGTTTCTTCGGCTC
>DAFH01000133.1:17274-17883 GCA_002495485.1 Candidatus Bathyarchaeota archaeon UBA185 | reverse complement strand
CTGTACCGATTCTACGCGCTCATCTATGGTCTCGGAGCTGGTTTCGTCGGGGATGAGATCGGTCTGTTGCTTACTCTGGGAAACTATCAGTCGGAACTGACGTACGAGTTTTTCATCGCCGCAATGTCTTTTGTCATAATCGCAACACTCCTATTGCGATATCGGACCCAGTTGGCGACGGAGCTTCTGAAGCTCAGTATGCGAGAGCGCGGCTTATTGATCGGCGCGTACTTGATCGGCTTCTCGGTTTTCTTCATCTTCCTCTCGTCGGGAGTGAGCCTAATAGGAATCCCCGTGGCCTTGGCGGGTCTTAGCCTGATCGTCTACACATATGCACGTCGAAGGAGAGCCCTGNNAGGTTGTCTGTAAGAAAAAGGGGTTGTCGATGTTAGGTGGTTAGACCGTTACCGTTGACTCTACTGTCCGAGCCATTTCGAGCGCTTTTTCGCGGGGGACTTCCATCTGGTGGATGTCCTTGGCGTGAAGCTGGACGTGTCGAACCAGCTCGTCCTCTGATTCCGTGCGAACCATGAAGCCGCAGTCGCAGCTTACTTGCTTTGCCATTTTTTCGTCTTTCGTGAATGTGCATATCTTCCTAATAAGATAGAA
>DAFH01000133.1:10139-17254 GCA_002495485.1 Candidatus Bathyarchaeota archaeon UBA185 | reverse complement strand
CGTCGAACGAATCCTCTGATCATACTCGCTGCCGCGGTCACTCTGTTTCTGATTGTATCAGGCGACCCGTGGTGGAGTGTCAATGGTGCTGGCAACAGCAAGCTGTTGGGCTTGCAGGTGTCCCCATTCTATTTCCGAGCTAGTGCAACGGGGCTCGCTTCAACGGTATCGTTCAGCGAATTCTTGGGGCCCCTAACACGCGTGGTACTGATTCTCACGTTCGTAGCTCTCGTTCTTGCGATCCTCTTTCCTTCAAAGTGGCTACGCCATCTGACGGTGTACTTCAGCCTCTCAGCCTTCATGGAACTATACATCAGCTTCCTACTGAACTACCACGCCGCCGAGACGCTTCTGCTCGGGACCTATGGCGTTGTCCGNNCCCGCCGTACTCCGGAACGAGCAATCTTCCTGCCGTCATCGTTGGCTTAGACCTTAACACGTACGTACAGCCGTTGGTGACTGCGGGATTCAGTCTTCCCTTCTACTTGGGGTTTCTCTGCCTTGGACTCATAATCGCAAGCGCTGCGCCGGGAGTGCGCCGAAGAAAGCCGAAAAAGGTCAGCCGGAGGGGCGTGGAAGCGGTTTTCACTCCTGAACTCGAATGAGAGAGAAGGCTAAAGTGAAAAAAAGTGACCGTGCGAACCACCAACCATAGAGCGGCTAAGATTCATCAACAGTCGACTTATCGCCGCTTGTGAGAGATTGAAGGTCCCGCGTCCAGACCAGTCGTCGATAGAATTCTTCCGCAGCCTCGTCCCAATCGACCCAGACGTCACCGTGAAGCCGATGTTCGGGAACTTGTCAGCCTTCGTCAACGGCAACATGTTTTTCGGACTATTTGGAAACGACATGTTCGTGCGACTCTCTCCACTAGATCAACAGCAACTTCTCAAANNGAGCCGATGAAGGGGAGACCGATGAAGAGCTACGTGATAGTTCTTTCAGCATGGAAGTCTCAGCCCGCGACCCTGAGATCCTGGGTCTCGCGGTCTCTTGAATGGAGCAGCAAACTTCCTCCGAAGAAAGCGAAGAAATAGATCCGCCAAAACTTGCCTATTGCCGATTCGCTAGCGACGCAAGAGCGTGATTTTTGGAACGGCCGCTAAGCGCAAAGTGTTAGAAAACTATCGAGTCTTGGGCTTTCGCAGGGTCCGTGGCTTGTACGGTTTGACATGGGCCTTCTTTCCACGCCCCAGCCCTATCGGTTCAATGTCCCCCGATTCTTCGAGTCCCTTCAAGACCTTCGACACAGCATCCTCCTTCTTGTCGAAGACCCATGCCAGCTCATAGGGATAGCTGGCCCTTCGATCCCGGATCCAGCGCGACCGAATCATCTCCACCATTAAGAGCCGAACCCCGCTTCCTCCAACACTCTTCATCCCTCTCAACAAGTCCTGCAAGTTTTGTTTGTACTCGACGAGAAAAGGATCCTTAGCCTCAAGCCCTGTCAACTGCTCACTCACTTTCACCAAGGCCCTACTCGACGCATTCACTTACACAGCTAACTCTTGCTATTATCCACGTCAGACTGGGAGAATCCCACTTGGAGGCCTCTTTTTGGGAAGAACGATCCCCTCATGGCGTATGGTCGTAGAAGCTGAAACTGCTAAGATGAAGAAATTTCAGGACTTTCTCACTGTCGACGAGAAGCTGGTCTTCCACGACCTTCTCGAACAGTGCAAGCTCTACGCGCCGTACGCTGGAGTCATGGCCTCTCCAGTCAAAGAACTCCCGCTGCTCGTCTCAATGCTCTTCGGCCAGCACAAGAAGATAATCGAGCTGGAGAAAAAGGTCCTAACGCTCGAAACAGTCCTGAAGAAAACTCAGCCGAACTATACCAGCCCCGAACTCTCAGACTCAAGAACCCAGGCCGCGGCCCAGAGCAGCTAGGCTTGCCTCGTCCGTTCTCTCTTCCTATTCTCCATCAACCAGTCCGGAATTATAACTGTCCTCAGAAGCTCCTGAATCGATGCTCCCCGGTCCCGAGCCTCTCTCTCAAGCACGCGATACGTCTGAGAGTCGAGCATCTGCATGAACTTGGTCTTACTACTCGCCACTTGAACCACGAACAAAGCTCTGCCTTAGCCGTGGGTACCCTCTAAAAGTCATTCGGACAAGACCGCACACGATTCAGGCCGCTCATCATCATCCATAATCGGAAGCCAAGATTGCCTTTGATAGACGCGTATTACTCACGGTTGCCGAAGCGTTCTAGCCTGTTCAAATGAGATGAACACCGTTAACCATTTCTATGGGATATAGTCTAAACCTACCCGAAGCCAATTATGAGATTCGCAAGTATCCCCGCAGCCTTCTTGGCCCTAATCCTGCTTCTCGCAGTTCCTGTAGGTGGAACATCGTCTCTACAAACCGGCAGCAACGCCTCCTACAAACTAACAGTCTCGATCGCATTCTCGCCTCCGACCTGTGAGGGGACCCTCGGAACTATGTGCCCAATGATCGCGTTCAGACCCTTGACCGTCAACATCAACGGGACTTTAGGCTGGAACGCAACAAACGTCACCCCAACGACCGCGGTGCTGAATGTCACTCGCGACCTCACAATATCCTTCGGTGATGGTCTGGTCAGACCCGTGTTCAAGAACGTTGGAAGCCTGAACGAGTCCGTCGACCTTGCCACTCGCATAGCGAGTATCATGCCGTTTCTAGAACCGGAGATCGATGAGGGGCTCCAGATCGCCCAGGCCAACGTGGCCAGTAGCCTCCCGACAAGTGCTGACATCAGCTCCTCCACGAGCACGTTCGACTCTGCCCTGATTCACAGTCACCCCATCTACACCATGTGGTGGGTCAACGGCACCTTGCACCTGAACGAAGGCGTCCCAGTCCTAGTGTTCCCAACTAATGTGACCGGCTCTACAGCCGTCAACCTAGGAAGCCTTGGTACTCCTGACGCCTGGACACTAACCTACAACCTGACTCAGCCCAAACCCTCACCCGAAGTGTCCGCGCCTTCCATTGCGACCGAACCCATCATCAGCGGGAACTTCTCGTTCGACTACGGCAAGAGCAGCGATCTCCTCCTAGCCTCGAGCGCGAGCATACACGTCGGATTCTTCGACGAAATACCGTATCTGGTAAACCAAGGAACAGACTCCGCCACAGCAGCGCCAAGCACTTCGTCTAACTGCATCGTTAGGATCCAATCGGGACTCAGCATCAACGCAACACTCACCCTCGCGCGCACCAATCTCAGTCTGGACCAACCGACGGGCCCAACCACACCTCCTAGTTCGAACGGGAACGGTCCCGGATCGAACAACGGTGGCTCTACCGGCGGCTCCAACGGAGGCACCAACGGCGGAACTAACGGCGGCACCAATGGCAATTCTAACGGCGGTTCCGGTGGAACCCAACCTCAGAGCTCAGGCTCCACGCCTGGGTCTGGAACCACCGGTGGAACCGGCCCTGTCCCGCAATCAACCGTCCCCAGACCATCATCCGGCATGCCGTGGCTCTACTGGATTCTGGGAATCGTCGCCGTGGCAATCGTAGTAGCGAGCCTGTTGTTTGCACGGCGGCGAATGGGAAAGGGTCAGTCCCAAGCGATGCCGGCTCAGCCGTCAAACTGAGAACTGCGGTCACTGGCACGTTCCAGTCTGACAACTATCGGAGACTTTGACCGGTACAACAATACGGATCGTTGACAATTCGACGTGGCCTTTAGAAACCTGAAACGCTCGTTCTCGTTGAGGATTTGAACTTGGCCACAGGCGTATCGTACTGTCCTAATTGTGGAACCGTTCTTCAACCACAAGCAACCTTCTGCGCCAACTGCGGCGCGAAAATCTCAACGGTGACATTGCCCACGAGCCAAGTCCCCCCGACATACTATCCCCCCTCGATCCCGCAACGCGTCTCCACCGGACCCTACAAGGCAGTCATAGGCGTCCTGCTAATCATCATCCTAGTTCTCATAATAGGATACGCATCCGCAGGCCACTTGCCATTCACTCTAGGCGGCTACCGATATCAACTGGCAAATCCTCCCAACCTTCAGAGTACTCAGCCCGCCCCCTCAATAACATCCCAGACTCCCACCTACATCATCTGGAACGCCTGCAGCTCGATCCAGAATGCTGGATGTGCGATGAGCGCAGGCGGTTGGAGAGAAGGATCGGTCCCCGACACGTTCGACTACTATGTATCGTTCACCAGCAACGTCAGCGTGACTGTCTACTTCTTCACAATGGGCCAGTTTGTTCAGTTCAGCGTCTGCAACGGAGACGTCAGATGCGTCTCTGGATACTACGATTCGATCCCAGCGACGACGAACGCGCCGCAGTACACGCTGTTCAAGCTGGGAGAAGGATGCGCAGACTATCTCGCGATCTATGTTGCCTCGGGCACGGGAGTCATGTATCCCAACGTAGGAGTCGGCCGCCCAGCTGCGGGTCCCTCGTCTCCGACAGGATATTGCGGCCAAGCTAGTAGCTAGAGTTTCACGTCACTTTTTAGTGTCAAAGCAACACATCTNNGACCGTCTTGAGGATGAGACATGTTTGGTTCGGGAGTACGAAATGACACGGACGCGACGCATGATCAAGCCGGGAGGATTCCACAGCGGCCCTGGGTTCAAGCGGACCCTGACAGTTCACGGCCGTCAAAGTCCGAGGATCTGTTCAAGATGCGGAAAGAAAACCGACAACGCCAAACATGGATTCTGCCCCCAGTGTCGCAGAATCCTTGGAAGATGGGCGTAGCCGACTATGACTATAGTTGGCCGATCTTGTCGTAAATTACGATGTACAGTGATAGGATGAAGATCACTGTGAGCATCATGCCGAATGCGAGAAATCCGTAGGCTCTCTTTGGTCGATAGACGAAGCGTGTGCTCATGAACATCATGTAGACACCGAAGAATCCGAGGATGTAGACGAGCGCCGAGAAGACTGCCTCGAGAGTCGTCTGGTTGTTCACGTCTCCGGGATAGACCCACTGTAGACCTTGGGACACGTTCAACAATCCTTGGCCGCCCTGGGACAGGACGAAGAGCCCGCCCGCCAGAACGAAGATGGTGAATCCGACGATAAGAAACTCTGCTATCGGCAGCAGGGGTTTGCTTGAGCCTGGCGCGAGTCTGATGAAGCTCATCCTGAAGGCCAGATTGTTGAGGGACCTCTTCAGCCTCCAGAGACCCGATCGAAAGCCCAAGATGATTCTCTAGGATTCTTGGAACCCTAGTCCTGATAATAAGCCCTACCGTCCTTGAGGCGTTCCGTGACGATTTCTGGAACTGTTTTAATACCGGATTCGAGAATTCACGCTCAAACGGGGTCCTAGTCAGCTATTGTGTCCCCAGCGGATAATTTGTTCAAACTGCGGCGAACTCCTCTACACTGGGATCGAGCTGGAGACGCCTAGCGAGACGATACAGCGCCACGGCGGTTACTGTCCCAAGTGCGGCCACAAGCTGGGGTTTGCGATAGAGAATCTGAAAATCCAGCCTCAGAGCGCACCGCCGACGCAATAGTTCCCCTTTTCTACTCAATCCCTGCCCTAAGTTCTCGAATTGGCTGATGGCAAAGAAGACACAGGTCTACCAGTACCATGAGAAGCATGGGCACGTCGTCGACTACGCCGGTTTCGATTTGCCCGTCTGGTTCGAGGGGATCATTCCCGAATGCAGGGCCGTCAGGAAGAACGTTGGTGTCTTCGACGTTTCGCACATGGGCCGGATCAACGTTGAAGGCAGAGACGCGCAGAAATTCCTTGACCGTCTGACAACGAACGACGTTTCTTCTCTCGCAGTAGGCCAGGGGCATTATTCACTTCTCTGCAAAACGGACGGTGGGATAATCGATGACCTCACAATTTTCAGGACTCACGACACGAAGTATCTCGTCGTCTACAACGCCGCGAACCGCGAAAAGAACTGGAACTGGCTACAGAAACATCTAGAGGGAAACGTTGCGATGGCCGACCTTTCAGACCAGTCGGCAATGTTTGCAGTCCAAGGACCCAACGCGGCAGCGGTGCTCCAAGACATCTCCAGAACGGGATTGGACGAGATCGATAGATACTGGGGCAGAGATGTGAAAGTGGGACGGCTCGCCTGCTTCGTAACACGTAGCGGCTACACGGGCGAAGACGGATTCGAGATCTATGTCTGGAAGACTAGCGTCGCGAGCCCTGCTGACGCCCTAGAGGTTTGGGACAAGATACTGTCCGCCGGCAAGAATCATGGTATCAAGCCCACTGGCCTAGGCGCGAGAGATGTGTTGAGGCTGGAGGCCGGAATGTGTCTCTATGGAAATGACATTGACGAGAAAACCTCGCCTGTCGAGGCGAAACTCAACTTCGCAGTCCGCCTGGACAAGAAGACGGATTTCGTCGGAAGGCCCGCAATTCAGAAACTGAAAGAAGAGGGACCTACAAGGGTGCGAGCAGGATTCACGATCGTCGACAGAGGAATCCCACGCCAAGGTCAAGAGATAATGGCCACCGGCGCCACTGTCGGAAGAGTTACTAGTGGTACGTTGTCCCCGACTCTCGGATTCGGGCTCGGCATGGGCTACGTACCCCCAGCCGTTTCAAAGCCCAGTCAGTCTTTCGAGATCAAGATCAGAGATCGAACGGCAGAGGCAAGCGTAGTCAAGTTGCCCTTCTACCAGCGTCGATCTGAAAACTCAGTAGTGGTAATGGGGGAGGAGCTGGATCTTCGCGAGTTCAGAACCCGATATGGACATGCTGAGACTCTCGTCGCTCACAATTGAGAACGGACAGCCGNNGAGACGCATACTCTGATCGGTGATTCTGTTCTTTCGGGCTTTAGCCGGCGACCGCGTATTCTCTTGATCTAAGTCTCTCGCAGTCGTGTCGGCCGCTGTGCTTCTCGCACAGGTCTTTCATGCAGTGGGGACAGTTCTCGNNCAAGAGCTGGCATTCTGAGCAGACAACTCCCCATACGAGTGCCAATCTTCATTTTCGCTTCCTATACTTTCTCGAGTTCTGCTAGCCTCGGTTAGAAAAAAGATATGGACCCTTTTTACTCAAAAAGATACTCGAACCCGTAGTTGACAAGACATGGAACAGCTAAAGAACCAGCCCTAAGCGATTACTACTAACGCCGCGGCTTCTCCTTCTTCCCCTTC
>DAFH01000133.1:0-10118 GCA_002495485.1 Candidatus Bathyarchaeota archaeon UBA185 | reverse complement strand
CTCGTCGATGAAGTTCAACGCTCCATCACCTGGCAGAAAGGCAGTTACTACCTTGCCGTTCTTGATTATCTGGGCACGGACACACTTCCGGACCGCGCTGTTCGGCTGCCGACATTCAACACCGACCTTTTCGAGGACGATAGCCCGGCCCTGGGGTGCTCCTTCTAAAGGGTCCGACTTGAAGTCGAGGCCAAGCATGCGCCGCTTAAAAGGTGGGTACGCCCAGCGGAAGCTCTTACGCCGCTTCCGCAACTTCCGACCCGCAAACAGCCCACTCGACGCCTTAGCCATACACTACACGCTGAATACAGACCGGACCGGCTCACTTGCATTTTAGGCTGACGACTATGGAGACCGAGAACCTGCAGGCGGCTAATACGAACAAAGACGCGAGCCTTCCAAACTTCTACTTTTCAGAGTAGAAACAATAGGATAGCCCTCACCCGAGAAAATCGCCGGAAAAAGAATTCTTTTTTCTAGTAGCCGGGGGTCATCGAAAACGCGGGAGACGATCCTTCATGCACGGCCAGGGGACCAATCAGCCAAAACAGCCCTATCCTTAACGAAACATCCGTGAAGAATCACAACAAACCAGACTCGCCCACAACAAGCCCAGATCGCCAATCCGAGAAGGGGTTCCGAAATGGCCCAGAAACCACGAAGACGAGGGCCCGAAATTGCAACGAAATGAAAACGATGAAAAGCCCATTCTACGCCCTAAAACGGGCAAATCGCCCAGAAATCTGTTCAGACAGAAAATGGAGGGTCTAGAATTCCCAAAAATTATTTGTTTCTCATGACACAAACTGCCCGATCTGACTCTCGAAAACCCAACGGAACATTTCCTCGATCACCCCGTCCTAGAACGATGTAAACCAGAAAGCTTTCTGTGACAAGAACGCTAGTTCGAGCCCACTACGATACTACTACGTGGTCTATGTCGAAGTACCGCTTGACAAGTAGACGTGTCTTGTCTATCGTCCGGCCATTCTTCCCGATCGCTATCGCCTTGTCGCGCGGATCAACCTCGACCACGACAATCTTCTTGTCCGGCCGCTCGGTCACCCGGATCTCCTTAAGCCGCGCCGGCGCCAGACTGTTCTTGATCAAAGCCTCCGGCGTATCAGCATACTCGACCACTTCTATCTGACGGCTCGTCATACGCCGCAGCATGTTGATGTTCTTCCCACCCTTACCAATCGCCAAGCCCATGTCCCCCGGCTTCGCAACGAAAATAATCCGCTCCAGCTTCTCGTCGATTATACAGTCCTGCGTCGTCGCGCCGGTGATGCTCTCGAACAGCGCCATGTACTTCATCTCCTCGCTGGTCAGCTTGATCTTGGGCTGGAGCATCACTTTTTCTCAGCGACCAGCTTCAGAACCTCAGAGTCCCCAGCCTCACGCACCACTAGCGCCGAGACTGGAAACGGCTTCTCACAGACGGCCCCGAGGTCCAGACTCGAATCCTGGAACACGTAGATCGGGACCTGCGACTGCTCGGCATTGTGGACAATATCCTCACGATCCGGCTCACGACAGTTCTTCGCGAGAATGATCAGCTTCGCCCGCGCCGACCCGCTGCTCGCCAGCGCGTCCTTGGATCCGAACCCGACCTTGCCGGTCTTCACGGCCATCCGTATCTGCTTGTTCACGTCAACCAAGACTACTTCCCTTTCCCGCGAGGCATCATCATCGACACCTCGATCAGCCCCGTACCCATCGGAATCTGCTGCCCGACGATAACGTTCTCCGCGACACCCCGCAACGTGTCCGTGATGCCCTTCACGGCGGCGTCCACAATCGTCGGAATCGTAATCTCGAACGCTGCCTTCGCCAGAGTGCTCGCCTTCTCACCGCTCACCCCGTGACGTCCGACTTGTAGCACATCCCCGGAGGATGTCATCATGTCCGCCACGAGCATGACATGCCGCACGTCGACGTCGAGCCCTTGCTCCTCCAAGACTCCCAGAGCCTCCTTCACAATGACGTTACGAGCAGCCTCTATCCCGAGAACCACAGCCGTCTCGTTGATACTATTGCTCACGGTCCGCGACGTGTCAACCCCCGGAACCTCCAAGGCAAGCGCTAGACTCGAACCCTCGGTCCGGACGATCCACTCGCCCTTCTCCTCGACCACCAACGCTCTCTTCACCGCGGGTATTCCCTTGATGTGAGCAACGTTCAGCTTGGTGACAAGCCGGCGGAACTGTGGAATCTCTAGGTCCTTCGCCTTGATCTCGACATTGTAAGACTCCACCTTCACATCAGCGCTCGCCAAGGTCAACGCCTCTCTAACCTCTTGCACCGAGACTTCTCTCTCCCTCATCGCTTGGGGATTCAGCTTCGCCTCGACGCGCATGTGAGTCACGTCAGTCTCGAAGCTACTTGCAATATCGCCGAGAGTAGTGTGTGTCAGCAAAGTTGCAACCTCTTGTGCCTTCTCTCTGCTAGCCCGGTGCTTTTGGTCCAGGTAGACCGTCATGCTAGGCGTAGACGGAATCTTCCGAGCATCCACAATCTCGATGAGTCGCGGAAGGCCGAGAGTCACGTTTTGCTCTCTTACACCGGCAAAGTGGAACGTTCGCAGCGTCATCTGCGTCCCAGGCTCGCCAATCGACTGGGCCGAGACTATGCCCGCAGCCTCGCCGGGCTCGACGAGAGCCCGCTTGTAGTTCTCGATCGCACCCTCGACCGCGTCATCAACACCCGCCTTCGTCAATTTCGCGTTCAATAGAGTCTGTCGCAACCGGCCCAGAATCAGCGGGGACAGCACATCCTTCGCCTTCTCGACCTGCTCCTCCACATACTCCTTGCCCGCCGGGGTGCCCTTCTTCATAGTCAGCCGGACACGCTCAACGAGCCTGTCGATGTTCACCGCCTTCCCATGATCGCTCTTCGCCGTGTCAACACCATCCTCGCCATACCGGACCTGTACAATGTTCCCCCGCGAGTCTCGCACCGTAGAATCGTACTCGACCCGCAAATGCTCGAGCGCGTTGATGAGCCGGCGCTGCATGTAGCCGCTCTGCTGCGTCCGGACAGCCGTGTCTACAAGCCCTTCTCTACCTCCCATAGCATGGAAAAAGAACTCTATCGGATCCAGACCATCCCGGTAGCTGTGGTAGACAAACCCTCGAGCAGCCGCTCTCATATCGCCAGGCTTGAAGAAGCTCAGCGCCCGTCCACGGTATCCCCGGAGGATTCTCTTTCCCCGGATCGACTGCTGGCCCACGTTGGCGGTCATCTGGCCAATGTTCAGCGAAGAGCCTCTCGCGCCCGCTCTGCTCATTATCACCCCACTGTTGTCCATCTGGAAGTACTCGTCAACTATCTGCCCCGCAA
This sequence comes from Candidatus Bathyarchaeota archaeon UBA185, assembly GCA_002495485.1. Classification (GTDB taxonomy): domain Archaea; phylum Thermoproteota; class Bathyarchaeia; order 40CM-2-53-6; family 40CM-2-53-6; genus 40CM-2-53-6. Next base: position 6,776 of record DAFH01000133.1, on the reverse strand, counting down.
TATCCCGCGCCCGGGACAGCTCGTTCATGATGTAGATCTCGAGCGACTCCTCTAGCGACTGGCCCGGAAGCCGCTCCAGCGTACCCTTACGATAGCTCTCGATGTACTCGTCAACCTTCTCCTCTTGCTTCCCGATCGACTTTCCAATCTTGTCCTTTACCGTGGGAGGAATCTGCAGCTCATCCATCGCATATGTGAATCCGCGAAGCAGCATAAACCGGTCGAGCAGCCTCGTCGCGGCGTTGAGAAACCGTCGAGCTTCCTCCGCACCATAGTCCTTGACTATGCGGTGGAACAGGCTCTCGGACTTTTCTGCGCCGATGGAAGCCTTGTCGATAACGCCCTGCTCGAGAACTCCGTCTTTTATGACGATGAACGCGTCATACGGACAGTCGTGCAGAACCCCTCGGTCGCACTCTTCGCACTTGTAGTAGCTGGACAGGTTTGACTTTGATACGAAGTTGAAACCTTTCGGTAGAACGATACTGAAAATCTGTTTCCCAGTCCACCTCTCTTCAGGTTTGGTGACTGCCGGGCCGGGTATCGGTCCATCNNGAAACCAGCTGCAGCCAACAGCTTCGACACGTCCGGCCGGTCGAGAGTCGTAGACTTCTGCGTCAACAGAAATCCCGCAGTCAGCGAGTCACGTATCGCGCCAATAATCGGCCCCCCATATCTCGGAGAGAGAATCTGGTCCTGAACCTGCATGAGCAAACGAGCCTCCGTCCGGGCTTCTTCGCCTTGCGGAACATGCAGATTCATCTCGTCGCCATCGAAATCNNGTGGGCCATAATCGACATTCGATGCAGACTCGGCTGTCGGTTAAACAGCACAATGTCTCCATCGCGGAGGTGCCTCTCGACTACGAAGCCTGGCTGAATCGCCTCTGCGACAATCTTCCTATCCGTAACGAACTCTAGACGGACGCGTCTTCCATCGGGACGTACAATGTACAACGCTCCGGGATAGTTGTCGGGTCCGTTGTCGATGAGCCGCTTCATCTCCTCGATGTTGTGCGTAGTGACCTTCTCTGGAATAGTTAGCCTGCTCGCGACGTCGAGCGGGACCCCGACTTCGTTGATGTCGAGGTTCGGATCGGGAGAAACTACTGTCCTAGCCGAGAAGTCGACTCTCTTACCGGACAAGTTTCCTCTAAACCTTCCCTCCTTACCCTTTAGCCGCTGGACCAGTGTCTTCAACGCTCTTCCGGACCTGTGTCTCGCTGGAGGAAGACCGGATACCTCGTTGTCAAAGTAAGTAGTAACGTGGTACTGGAGTAGCTCGTGAAGTTCTTGGATGATGTTGATAGGTACCCCGGACTCGAGAGCTTCCCTCAGCTTCTGGTTGATCCGGATGATGTCGACGAGCTTGTGCGTGAGGTCATCCTCTGATCTAATGCCCGACTCTAGCGTGATACTGGGCCTCACGGAGACCGGAGGTACGGGCATAACCTGTAGAACGGCCCATTCCGGCCGCGCGGCCTTCGGATCAAGGCCAAGCAGGATTAGATCGTCGTCTGTAATCCTTTCGAGCCTTTCTCTAATGGTGCTCGGAGTCAGACGTACTGCGCCGCCCTCGGCCACAATCTCGTGGAAGGTCGTAGGCTTTCCATGCTCGATTGGGTACTGCTTTTGACTGCAGTGGGGACACTGTTGGGTCTTCTTGGCGTCCCGGATGATCTCGTCGAGAAACGCGTCGGGGACCGTGTTCAGACGCTGCTTGAGTTCTAGGTACCTCGCCCTATATTTCTCGATCTTCTCTTCAGTCAGGAGTATTCTTCCACAGTTGCGGCATGTGATTGAGAGAAGGCGGTGAATGAGTTTCGCGAAGCTCACATGTATTACTGGCTCGGCAAGCTCAATGTGTCCAAAGTGGCCGGGGCATGCAGACGCGGTGTTTCCGCACGTTTTGCATTTCTGTCGTGGCTCAAGAGTTCCGAGTCTTCCATCCATAAGGCCGGAGACAATCGGTACACCGTCCTCGTCATAGGTGTCCGCGGCTTGGATTTCGACTGCGGAGAGCTTGCGCAGCTCTGCTGGTGACAGCAGGCTGAACCGTATGCTCTGTATGACCTTGGCAGCTTCGTCAACCATTGCCATTGCCATGGCTATGCTCTCTCCTCCAAGTTCAGTCTAGGAGCGATTCCGAGCGCCATGAGTTCTTGCACGAGAAGCTTGAACGCGTAGGATATGGCGACTGGAGAGATTTGCGCCTTCTCCGCGTCAATTCGGCAGATGTACTTGTTCTGTTTGATGTCGTGGTATGCAAGTGTCCCGCAGACTTCGCATACGTAGGCCACGTACTTGTCTGACTCCTCCAACAATCTGTCTCTGAGTAGAGCACTGGCACCGTGTCCAATGAGACAGTCTCGCTCCATTTCTCCGAATCGCAACCCACCCCCTCTGGCTCGTCCCTCTGTCGGCTGTCTCGTGAGCATCTGGACTTGTCCGCGGGCTCTTGCGTGCATCTTGTCTGAAACCATGTGGTGTAGCTTCTGGTAGTACACGACCCCAATGAACAGATCTGCTGCGAGCTTCTCGCCGGTGATTCCGTTGTAGAGGGTCTCGCGGCCACTGGCCTGGAATCCGAGCTTGTCGAGAATCTCCCCGATCGCCTCTGGGCCGATGTTCTCGAAGGCCGTTCCGTCCATTATCTCTCCCATCTGAGAGGCGGCCTTGCCTCCCAGCGTTTCGACAAACTGCCCGATCGTCATTCTTGATGGGATGGCGTGCGGGTTGATTATCACGTCCGGAACGACCCCGTCGACAGTGAAGGGCATGTCCTCTTGGGGTACTAGCAGTCCAATGACTCCCTTCTGTCCATGGCGCGATGCGAATTTGTCGCCCAGTTCTGGAACCCTCAGGTCTCTGACCTTGACCTTGACTAGCTTGCTGCCTTCGATCGATTCTGTAACGAACACTTGGTCGATGATGCCCTGTTCTGAGGGTCTCATCGTGACCGAGGAGTCTCTCTTGGTGGGTCCCTTGACCTCAAACTCACGATATTCCTCCAAGAATCTTGGAGGACTGGTTCTTCCTACTAAGACGGTGTTTCCCGTAGTCTCGGCCTCAGGCGAGATCATGCCGTCTTCTTCGAGCATGCGGTAATAGCGGTCGCCTCTATAGCCGCGGATGCCTGCTTCTGGGATCTCGAACTTGTCTCGGAGGCCTCCCAGGTATTGTCGGCTCTCCGCCTCGTAGATCCGATAGAACGTGGATCTGAAGAGACCGCGATCGACCGATGATTTGTTGATGATTATGGCGTCCTCCATGTTGTATCCTTGGAACGAGAGAATTGCCACGACCACGTTCTGGCCGGAAGGTCTCTCTAGATAGTTGAAAACCTCCATCGGCTTCGTCTGGACGATGGGTGTCTGGGGATAGTGTAGTAGATGTGATCGGGAGTCGACGCGCGTGAAGAAGTTGGTAGAGAATACTCCGAGAGCCTGTTTCGCCATTGCCGATTCGTAGGCGTTGCGCGGGGACTGGTTGTGCTCTGGGAACGGGATCAGACTCGCCGCGATTCCGAGCATTAGATAGGGAGCGATCTCGAGGTGAGTATGGTCCTTCCGTAGCTCGTGCTCGTACATTGCAACTAGGGCGTCCTCCTCCTCGTCCGCGTCGAGCATCTCTACGATTCCGTTCCGTATCAGGTCTTGCCAAGTCAGACGTCCATCGTCTATTGAGGCTACGTGCTCCTGGGTGAGTCTGGGCCTTCCAGCGTCGACTATGATTAGTGGGCGCCGTACTCTGCCGGAGTCGCAGTTGAGGTAGAGTTCTCGTCTTCCCTCCGCCACCTCTGCTGGGTGGTATGCGATGTTCATCTCGGAGCTTATCTTGCCCTGGCGTCGGTATTCTCTGAGTTCTTCTGCGAGTGCGATGGGATCTTTGGAGTATCCTGCGACTATCCCGTCTACGACGACTTTTCCCCCGGTGGCGCGGAGTTTCTTGTCTGCTTCTTCGACGGGTATGACTCCCATTCTGTGGAGCTTGTCGACGATCTCTTTCGGGTCTATTCCGACGGAGATGCTGCTCGAGAGGGCGAGGTTTTTGACTAGGCCGCAGTTGGAGCCTTCGGGGGTCTCGTCGGGGCAGAGTCTTCCGTAGTGTGTCGGGTGTAAGTCTCGCGCCTCCAAGTTGGGCTGGCTTCTGCTCAGTGGGGACTGGAGTCGACGGAGGTGGCTGAGGGTGCTGACGAAGTTGGTCCGGTCCAACAGCTGGGTGACTCCGATTCTTCCCCGGACCCAGTTGCCGGTCGCAATTGCGTGCTGGACTCTCTCGGTGATTATTCCGGGTCTTATCGCGTTGGCGATGGAGAACTCGATGTGCCGTCGGATGGTTATCCGTTCGAGCTGATACTTGAGGTCCCGGGTCAGGTTCCGGAAGGAAATTCTGAAGAGCTCGGCGAGGAGTGAGCCTGCGAGTTTTAATCGCTTGTTTGCATAGTGGTCCTTGTCGTCAGGTGTCTTCCTGCCCAGTTTCACTTCGATGATGCGCGTTGCGATCTCGGCGAGGAAGAGCCCTTTCTCTCTCCTATCAGCCGGCACGCGGCCCATGTGCGGCAGGAAGTTTCTGTCGAGGACGGACTCGGCTTTTCTCAGCCGGTACTCGTCCACCTGTCCGGGTGCGAGCCTATTCCCAAGATAGAGTAGAGCGTCTCTCTGGTTTGTGGCTTCGAGAGATTTCTCGAACGATCCTTCGAGCTCATTCTGGACAGTCGGGTCTATGCTGACCAGTTCGGCGACCTTTGCGTCTTCTTCGAATCCCAGCGCTCGCATTAGGATCATGAATGGGATGTCGCTGGGTATTCCGGGCATTGTGACGTAGATTCCTGCGTCGCTCTTGAGTGTGACTTCTATTCGTGCTCTGAATCCGACAGTCGTGGAGAAAATCTTGGCCTTGTATGTCGGGTTGACTCCGGTGTGTTCGACATCGACGAGTATTCTGTTGGCTGCGAGATCTTCGAGTGCAACTATTACTCGTTCTGAGCCGTTGACTATGAAGTATCCGCCTGGGTCGAGCGGGTCTTCTCCTACTCCGATGAGATCGTCCGGCGAGAGTTTTGAGAGTAGGCAGATTCGGGATTTGAGCATGACGGGGAGGTCTCCGATGTAGACCATCTCTGGCTGTCCTTCGCGTTCACCGATGACGGGGATCATTTCCATGTGGAGTGGTGCTGCGTAGGTGAGGTTGCGGATGCGGGCCTCTGCTGGGTAGATTGATCGTTCTGTTCCGTCTACTTCGATTACTCTCGGCGCGCCGACTTCGATCTTCCCCAGTTTGATTTTGAGCGGGTAGTCTCCTATCTCTATGGGTAGGTCTCCGACTTCGTCTACTATTGCTTGGAGGCCGCGTTCGACGAATTCGTTGTAGGAGTCTATGTGTTGTCTGACTAGGCCGCTGTCGTGGATGAATTCTTTGGTGAGGTTCCAGAGCTGGTTTGTTGTTACTGCCATTCTATCAATTCCAAAATTCTGTTTTTCAAAAGTCTTCTACGACATACCGGTAGAAGTCAGACTCGCCGGCTGTGGCGCTTTTCCGTATGACCTTGACGATGTCTCCGGGCTTTGCTCCTATCGCTCTTACGGCGGGGTCCGTGGATTTGATGTAGGGTATCTGGAAAGGTTTGATGTGGTATTTTTCGAGGACTTCCTTGGCCTCGTCGGGTTTGAGGAGTACATGTTTTGGTACTAGTTCGTGTTTGAATACGTCGTAGGAGGGTTCCTTCTCTTTGCTCTGCTTCTTGACCAAGTACTTGATGCTACCTCGGGCGGCGGAGGGGCTTAGGGTCCGACCTACCAGGCTGAGCGGGTGAAACTAATCAGCCGTTTAATAAACCTAGGCACTCTCGGTTCTGTTAACTCTGTGTCGGGCTAAAAGTCTTGTTAACCATCGTCGGATGACAACGCTTCTTCAAATTGTCCTAAGAAACGTCACCTTTCCATCTCCAATCTCTTGTGAGTCAGAGTTGTTTTGAACTTCAGAATAATGTCTCTTCCGAGAATGCTGGGTACTGCTTCCAGCTTCTTTCGTTGTTCGATTGGAAAGCTTTCGTAATTGATGATTCTTATGTTTGGCATATCCTCAGTATGTATCTCAGTTTTTGATGAANNGAGCCGGGAGTATCCACGAAGGCATTGTTCCTCCCGCTGTTAACGTAGGTTGATCTTCGAGCTTCTTTAGAGAACTAGATTCAATGTGAAATCTTGTGGACCAATCCCGTTGACTCAACTGCGTGTAGGTTGCTCCGGTGTCGAATAGGAACCAAGTTAGCTGATTAATTACCCCAAATTCTTCAATCGTAACGAAAGCTTGTACTAACGGACCTGTATGACTGACGATCCCGTTGATTTTCAATCAGTTTTCAAAGAAGAAAATTGGGGGGAACAGAGCTAATAAAGTCAATAGCCGTTGTCGGTAGATCAGCATTAGTTTGCATTTCCTCAAGAACTTTTAGCAAATGCTCGTAATCTTTGTCATGGGCAACAACTTTACCTTGACGAACAGCCACCCAAGAATCGCCATACTTTTGTTTCAATCTATCGTAATTTTCGACAAGCCAGCGCATGTTCTCTTCTGAGGTCTTGAAAGTAGAGATCAGTTGCTTTCGTTCTTCCTTGGATATTGCTACCATGTCCGAACTTCCAACTCACCATAAGTTCTACTCGTGATTTAGTTAAAAGTTACTGATGACTGAGTGGTTAGGTTATGGGGGGTAATACGATTGTATTACCCTGTTTGGAGGTTGAGTTGCGTTCTGAATTAGTGTCAACCATT
>DAFH01000144.1 GCA_002495485.1 Candidatus Bathyarchaeota archaeon UBA185 | reverse complement strand
CTACTTCTACGAACTCGAACAGAAGGGCCTGATAATGTTCGGCCAGATGACCGCCGGGTCATGGGCCTATATTGGAACACAGGGGATTCTACAGGGGACCTACGAGACTCTCGCGGCCGCCGCTAGAGAGCACTTCGGCGGGAGTCTGAAGGGGAGAGTTGTGCTCACGGCGGGCCTTGGAGAGATGGGCGGTGCACAGCCGCTGGCTGTGACGATGAACGATGGAATCGCGCTGGCGGTCGAGATCGACAAGCGGGCTATAGATAGAAGGCTCAGGCATGGATTCGTTGAAAAATGGACGGACAGTCTCGATGAAGCGATCGAGATGGTCAACCAGGCGAAGCGGGACGAGACCTCAACCAGCGTGGCCCTGCTCGGAAACGCGGCTGAGATCCACCCCGAACTTGTTCGAAGGTCGATCATTCCGGACATAGTCACTGATCAAACGTCGGCTCACGATCCCCTGAACGGATATTATCCAATGGGACTGTCGAAGGATGAGGCGGACGAGCTCAGGAAGAATGATCCGAAACAATACCTCGATAGAGCAAGGAAGAGCATCGCGACTGAGGTCAAGGCTATGATCGAAATGGGTCGAAAGGGATCGGTGGTTTTCGAGTATGGAAACAATCTCCGACAACAGGCCTACGATGCGGGACTGAAGGAAGCCTTCGAGTTTCCGGGGTTCGTCCAGAAGTACATCAGGCCAATGTTCTGCGAAGGGAGAGGCCCGTTCCGATGGACAGCGCTTACGGGCGCTGCTGAAGACATCGGAAAGATAGACGACCTGATCCTGGAGACGTTTCCCCACAACAGGGGGTTGGCGCGTTGGATCGAAAAGGCCCGTGCCCAGGTCAAGTTCCAAGGATTACCGGCCCGAGTATGCTGGCTTGGATTTGGGGAGCGGGCGCAGTTCGGTGGACTCATCAACAAGATGGTCGCGAGTGGTAGGCTCTCGGGTCCGATCTGGATAGGCCGGGACCACTTGGACTGTGGCAGCGTAGCCTCGCCGAGAAGGGAGACGGAGGGAATGATCGACGGGAGCGACGCGATTGCCGACTGGCCGATTCTGAACGCGTTGCTCAACACCGCCGCGGGAGCGACATGGGTGAGTGTCCATCACGGAGGGGGAGTGGGCATGGGGTACAGTATACACGCGGGGATGTGTCTGGTTGCGGACGGAACGCCTGATTCGGCCGAGAGACTGGAACGGGTTCTGACGGTCGATCCGGGAATAGGAATCGTTCGTCACGCAGACGCTGGATACAGCACCGCGAAAAGGATAGCCAAGGAACGCGGCGTGCGCATGCCCATGCTCCGCTGACCAACCGTTACATAATCAGGCGTGTCGCGATAGTCTTAACAGTTGTATGTCCTCTTTGCATAATCTGTCTCAGCTTTGAATGCAGAGGCAAACGAACGTAATCTCGGGGGTTCAAGACGAAGAATCGCAATGATATCATGGAAGTACTTGGTGGGCGGAATCTTGATTGTTATCGCTTTTGTGTCCGGACTCTTGATTGGCCCTTCTGTCAATCCTCCAGGACCCGCCTTGCTGGGCTGTGGATCACACACAGGATCTCTTTTCTGTCCGCTTCATTTCGTAGAAACCACGGGTCAGGCAGACGTAAGTCAGGGGAACATAACAAGCATTTGGTTCTACAGCATTCCCTTGTGGGGAATTGTGCAGTATCCGATGGTTGCCCTCGCAATGTGCGGCGAGGGCGTATACAATACGCCATCTCACTGTGAGTACGATCTAAATCTCTGGGCAGACAAGGTCCTACAATCTGACCTCACTGTCAATGGGCAACCTCACCACAAGGGCGAGACTTATCTGATGTCCTACAACGTTACGATAGTTTATCTTGCCAATGGGAGTAACGCACAGAAGTATTGCTCAGCGACTCCCTACTTTTTCACACCAAATCTTCCGCCGTCTCAAGACGCCGTGATACAGAACTTTTCCTGTTGAAACCACGCAGGAAACACGATGGTTGTGATTCTTGGCGGACTTGATATTGCGGGTCTGAGCGTGCTCGTCGTCTGGCTCAGGACGACGTTTAGTCCGCCAAACTCGACCTCGTAGACGTTCTACCTCAATACTCAATACAAGCATCAGTTCTTTCACTATAGACGGAACGCGCCGCTTGTCAGTCCACTGATCGTATGCTTCCAAGGCCTGTTTTGCGCGGAAGGGTGCAAGTTGAAGGTACTCGTTCGTTTGTGGAGCCAAAACTGGGTTGTGAGTTTTGATCTTCTCACGTCGCATACTCCAAAATCAGACCCAAAGGAATCTCTTCAGCCAAGAGACGCGTGAAATATATCCGGGCAAGCTCTTATCTCCAAAGACGGGTCCGCGGCACCCTGTGAAATATTGGCCCAAGTGACCATAGACGGGTCTCACCTGACGCTCGAACAGGTCCTGCAAGTAGCTAGAACCAATGCTCAGACCGCCATCTCCAAGGAGGCAATCATAAGGACAGCCAACGGGAGACGAGCTCTAGAAAGACTGATCGCGAAGGAAGACGTGATCTACGGTGTCAACACAGGATTCGGAGCCTTGGCCAACTACCGAATCCCAAGCGAGGAGCTTAAGCAGCTTCAGAGAAATCTCATTCGAAGCCACGCAGCGAGCGTTGGTAAGCCGCTCTCATCCGATGTGGTGAGAGCTATGATGCTTCTTCGTGCGAACACATTGCTGAAAGGCAATTCGGCCATTCGACCAGAAGTCGTCACGAATATCGTCCGGCTGTTAAACCGCCGGGTGCATCCTTTCATTCCAGAGAAAGGGTCGGTTGGCGCCAGCGGCGACCTCTCACCCCTCTCACACATG
>DAFH01000008.1 GCA_002495485.1 Candidatus Bathyarchaeota archaeon UBA185 | reverse complement strand
CGTCTTGTCCGCGCACAAGACATCGACCCCCGCCATTTCTTCAATGGCGACAAGCTTGCTGACGATGGCTTCCTTCTTCGCGAGTGCCTCCGCACCAACAGCCATAGAGACCGACAACACAGCAGGCAACGCAGCAGGGATGGCTGCTACCGTCAGGACAAGTCCGAACTGGAGCAACTCAAGGATGGGCTGCTGCCGGAACAGCCCGACCAGGCTTGTGACCGTGACGAGAAAGGCGGCGATTGCGATCAGATAGTCTCCGATCTTGACTATTGCACGCTGGAAGTGGCTGTGGGTGACAGCCTCCTCAACCAGTTTCGTGGTCCGACCGAAAAAGGTCCGCATCCCTGTCGAAACGACGAGTGCGTCCATCTCGCCTTGGCGGATGACTGAAGAGGCGTAGGCCACGTCTGATGAGTGCTTCTCAACAGGCAGAGATTCTCCTGTTAGTGCCGACTCGTCCACGAGCAAATACTCACCATTCACCAGTTTGGTGTCGGCGGGGACAATATTGCCCAGCCGCAAACGGACAATGTCGCCCGGCACAAGCGACCGAGCAGGAAGCTCAACCCATTTCTTGTCCCGCAAGACCTTGGCTGTGAGCGCGAGTCTTTTCTTGAGCAGCTCAATCTCGTTGCTCGCTTTGTGTTCCTGCCAGAACCCTACGATGGCATTTATCGCGAGGAGAAGACTGATGATGCCTAGGTCTTCCCAGTGGCTAATGATTGCGGAGATTAGGGCCGCTGCCTCAATCATCCAAGGTATAGGACCCCAGAAATAGCGAAGAAACGCCAGTATCGGCGATTCTTTCTTCTCTACGATCTCGTTGGGACCGTATTGTTGGAGTCGCCTGGTCGCTTCCGAGGAGGGCAGTCCGTCTTGGGATGTTGAGAGCCTAGCAAGTAGCTCGTTCACTGAAAGAGTCTTTTCTTCGGACGGCGTAGTCGAGCCCAAGTCTCCNNTCCCCAATCTCTACGTCGCCTTTGCTTCTTCCTCGAGAGCCTCGAGTTTGGCAGGATCACCTAGAACGAGGAGGGTGTCGCCCACTTGGACCCTGAAGTCTCGGTCGAAAATATTTGGCACCAATGAGTCGCCTCTGACTATTCCTATTACGCTAGCTAAGTTGGAGACGGTTTCGAGTTGCTGCCCTATGAGGGGCGAGCCTTTGAACACGGAAAATTGGGCAATTTCTTTCGTGCCTATCTTCTCTGAGAAAACGACGCCGACTAAATCCTCGGTGATGGCTGAGAGCGCGAGTAGATGTCCAAGTGTTACTGCTGAAGGGATGACTGTGTNNCAGTTACTGCGGAGGGGATAACTGTGTTTGCACCGGCATTCTTCGCGGTATCGGTCAGGTCTGAGTCGTGCACTACTGTTATGATTCTGATGTCTGGTCTCAGCTTTCTAGCGCTTAGAATGAATAGCATATTGTCTGGGTCGTTGTCGTGAGAGACGATGACGATCCCGGCTTTTGCAATCCCGGCCTCTCTTAGTGCTTCGATGGGCCTGGTCTCATGCTCCAAGACGACAGGCGTCTTCCTGTTCAACAGGTCTTGGTATACGTGTGGGTTCTTCGTGATGACGACATAGTCCATACCGAGCTGGTCTAGCTTGTCAGCGACGTATCTTCCGAGGTGGCTGTAGCCGAAGACTATGGCGTGCTTCTTTATACGACTGATCATCTTCTTTTCAGCCTCGTCCTTAGCTAGTGCACCATTGACCACAGTGTTTACAGTGCTCTGGACGATTGATGCTCCAGCACCTACTGAGACGATGATGAGAACTATTAGAAGCGCCGCTTCGGATCTGTTGAGTGTTGCAAAGTTGCCGCCGTTGGGGACGTAGAGGCCTATCGTGGTTATGGTAGATATGGACGCGAGAAACGCATCCAAGAGGTTGAGCTTTTCGTAGTAGGAGAAGATGGCCGCTCCCATGAAGAACATGAAGAAGAGAACGATCAGTTGCCGGTAAACTGCCCGAAGGAAAGCAACTGGTCCATAGAACGCCTCGTAGAGAAGGAAACCCAGTTTCCTACTCTCTCTGGACGCTCTAGTTCTCTTCTTACGAGCAAAGACAGGGACTGACTCAGTCGTCAATTCGTCTTGAGACCTCGCTAACTGCCCAGTTGAATCTTACATGTTGCGCTATATATGAACGGTAATATTAGTATGAACGCTTAAGTACTCGCAAGGGGGTTCTATTTATTGGCTATGAAATTCATGCAGTCTCTGGATTCGTCCGTTTTTCAATATCTGGATCAGATAGCGAGCAAGCGAGGAATCACCGTACAAGAACTTCTCAGAGCTGTCATTGTTCCTGAGTGGATTCGGATTCGCGACCCCGGCAAAGAAAATGGTAACGGCCCGCCTGCGAGACCCTCCCGGGACCCGTTCATTCGGCCCCGTTCAGGCTACGCCACAAAATACTTTGGGTCAAGCTTGCGGACTTAGGTCCGATGCTGTTGATGCGGTTCGCTGGTCTAATTGGGCCATTATCATCATGACCTTCTTTGTCTCGTCGAGCGTCTGGATCATACTTCTGATCTCGGTTCCGTAATAGTCTCTTCGTGCCTGGTAATCTTGATCGCTGATCTGTCCTGACTGGTATCTGCTCTGAAGCGAGAGCAGTTCAGACAACTGGCCTTCTCCCAGCTGTTTTCCTAGTTGGTTCAGACTCTTGTTGATAGCATCGTTCAATATGGATGCTCGGTCGTTCAGCGAACTGGTGGTCTTGGTGATCTCCTCTCTTATCATCGCGATTTGCTTGCGGAAACTGTTGAGTTCGACGATGACCTTCTCGACCGCTAACTGGCTCAATGCCCCGCACCGATGGATGATTAACAAACTGTTCGAGGAACAATTAGATTACTCGTAACCGGACCGAATCCACATCGGTGATGTCGATTATAGCTATCTCATCGATATGATATATAGCACCATAGATTGCACGCCAATCGCCTTCTCCTCCGTCTCCTAGTCTCGAGGATCAGCTGCAAATGCCCTGCGCCGTGCCTATCGACGAGTTTTGGCAACCGCGAAGAGCATCGGAGATCGAAGGAGGAATCAGAAAATGGTACCAGAGTTGAGAAAGATCCGCACATCCTTAGAATTACGCTCGCGTGATTGCATCGCGAGGACGTGATGAGGATCATGTCGTTGTATGATTTTCCGAGATACTATGATCTTGCTTTCTCGTTCAGAGACACACATCACGAGACGCAAGTGTTCGACGAGTGTTTCAGACGGTTTTCGAAGATTAGCGTCAGACGAGTTTTGGAGCTTGGGTCGGGAACATCTCCTCATCTTGAGGCGTGGGAGAAGAGGGGGATTGAGTATGTTGGACTCGACACTAGCAGAGTCATGCTGGGTTATGCTAGGAAGAGAGCTCGGAACCTCGGGATGATTGCAACATTCCTCAAGGATGATATGAAAAATTTCCATCTGACAAGACCAGTCGATTTTGCTTATACGATGCTCGGGTCTCTCTTCGTAAAGACAACCTCGGATCTTAGGTCACATTTTCGCTCTGTAGCGAGAGCGTTGAATCCTAGAGGACTCTATTTTCTCGACTGGTGCGTGAACTTCCAATGGAAGGAGGCCGCCCCTGTACAACACTGGACTGTCAGAAAGGAGAAGGTGCGTATCCGGATGAAGTTCGAATCTGAAGTCTTGAGTCGAGTCGGTCAGATGGTCAGAAACACTCTCACCGCTGGCGTCAAACGATGCTGGCAAACGACTGTACCTAGAGTCGGTGGAGGATGTTCGAACTGTCTTTCCTCAAGAGTTCCTTCTGCTCGCCGAAGAAGCCGGCAAGTTTGAGTTTGTTGGATGGTGGAACCGTTGGAGCCTCAAGGACCCAGTTGACAGGGCAACCCGGATCAGTAGACCAATAGCCTCACTTCGTCGCAAATAGCTTGCACTTCCCGGACCTTCCTTCATTTCAGGAG
>DAFH01000137.1:1399-4218 GCA_002495485.1 Candidatus Bathyarchaeota archaeon UBA185 | reverse complement strand
CCACCACGTTCGAAATTCTCGGCTGTCAGGTGGATATCCGAGCGATGCCCACGACGCCGCCCCCGAGTCTAGCCAGACATCAACAATGTCCGGTTCTCTCCTCGCCTCACCCCCACACTTACATCTAACCACGATCTGATCTACTCCGTTCCGGTGGAGGTCGAATCTTCTGGGAGGATTCACGGCCACCTTGAGGAGCTCGGCCCTTGACGCCACCACCGTGCGTCTGCCGCAATCCTGGCACGTCCACACGGGCAGAGGCACCCCCCAGTAGCGCTGGCGAGAGATGACCCAGTCTCGAGCTCCTGAGAGCCAATCGTGGAATCGTTTAGACCCTGCCCATTGAGGGGTCCAGCGTACCTTCTTGTTCTCCTGGATCATGCGCTCTTTGAATGCGGTGATCTTGAAGAACCACTGGCTGGTGGCGCGAAGGATCAAGGGGGTTTTGCAACGCCAGCAGTGTGGATAGGAGTGCTCGATCGTCTCCTCTCTGAAGAGCAAATGCTTTGATTCGAGATCCTTGACGATTATCGGGTTGGCTTCTCGTACAGCCAGACCCGCATACCTTCCAGCCTCCGTAGTGAATCGGCCTGCCTCGTCTACAGGTGAAAAGACCGGCAGTCCATAGCGTTGGCCGATCTCGAAGTCTTCTTCTCCATGGCCGGGCGCCGTGTGCACGAGTCCCGTGCCTTCTGTCATGCTAACGTACTCGGAGCTCAGTACTACCCGGAACAGGTTTTCACCAGTCTTTACACCTGTCTCTTCCGAGAGAGGAGGCTTGTAGGAGACGCCTTCTAGTACGCTTCCTTGAAACTCGTCGAGTACTCGGTAGGCCTTGTTGCCAAGCACTGGTGAGAGCCTCTCCTTGGCAACGATCAGTATTTCGCCATCTACCTCGACCCTGGCGTAGGTCTTGTCCGGATGAACCATTACGCCCAAGTTTGCTGGAAGGGTCCAGGGCGTAGTGGTCCAGACCAGGAGGAACTCTCCTGGTTTGTCGTTAAGTGGGAGTTTCACAAAGATGGAGTAGTCCCGGATAGTCCGATACTCGTCGGTGACCTCGTATCCGGCAAGCGCCGTCTCGTCGTGGGGACACCAGTGGACAACTTTTACTCCCTTGTAGAGCAGGTTTTTTCGTTCCGCCCGTTTTATCGTCCACCAGACCGACTCGACGTACCCGTCTCGGTATGTGATGTATGGATCTTCCCAGTCCATCCAGACTCCAAGGTCCTTGAAGATCCGCGTCTGACTCTCTACATTCTTGTCAGCGTAATCCTTGCATTCGGCGATGAATCGGTCGATTCCGAAAACCTTCTCGATGTCTTTCTTGGATGAGAGATTGAGCTTCTTCTCGACCATGACCTCGATCGGGAGCCCATGACAGTCGTATCCAGGCTGATCGTGCACATTGTAGCCTCTCATTCTCCAGAATCTTATCAGAACATCTTTGAGCGTCTTGTTCCAGGCCGTACCTACGTGAGGCGGATTCGTCACATAGGGGGGACCGTCTAGAAAGAAGAACTTCGGCTTCTTGAGAAGGCGATTCCTTGTCTTTTCGTAGGCCCGGCTAGTCTGCCACCATCGGAGTATTTCCTCCTCCGAAACCAATGGTCGGTAGTCTCGACTCAGCTTGCCCACTCTTCCCTTGGTCAAGCGCATTCCCCTCAGGATAGTCTTGTGGAATCGAAGATCTCCGGCCTCATCAGCCGGGCGATGATAATGCTCTTAAAAAGTTACGGGAACTCTGGGCATGTTAGCGTGAAGACCCAGCCGTGGTTCGACCCGAGTCGCTCTTCTCACGACCCTTGACAGGCCGGAACAGAACAATGAGCCACCATACCACAGCCTGGCCGGCAATTGTGAGAGAAGTAAGAACCAGTCCACTCGTCGCGAACAGAGGTACAAAATACGTCAAAATCGAGGCGGTCGGAATGCTTGCAGCCCTCCTCGGAACTTGGGAGTTCTTGTTGAAAACGGTTGGCAGAGAAAACACGACGAGGCCGGCACTTCCGACGGAGATTAGGAGATCTACGAAAGCCATGTGGTCTTCTCCTCCAAGACGCTTGATGAAGCATTAGGATTCTTCCTGTCTACTGCCTGTTTTGTAACCAAGCATGAACCGACTCGGGAAAGCCGCTGGTTGAAATGCGTCACTTGCAGGATTGGGCTCCGGTAACGACCAGCAAATTGGCAGAGCCGCCTTGGCTAGGAGAGCCGTGGCCGGAGGGGGAATCTAGTTTAGCGGTTTGGGACGAGCCGAGAGAACTTGACACTGACGACGAATCGGTCATCAGCCTCTACGACGGCATAAATGTNNGAGGATACTGCAGAATCAAACCAAGGCCAAGTTCAAGCCCAAGCGCGAACAGGGCACGAACATATCCCGTGATGCAAGGCATGTTCTAAGATGCGGTAGAATCCTGAGAGTGGATGTTCAGCGGAAGCTGGTCGTTATTACGGTCATGAAGGCAGACGGGGAGCTTCATCAGCTCAGAATAGAGGCAAACGAAGACTAGCCGGTTGATGAGGAATCTGTCTGGACCCTGCCTTCCCAGCNNTGCTCCATCCAGCCACGCTTAGGTATCTCGAGTATTGTCGTCGCATAGGTCAGCGCGTTGTCCATTGTGTCGAATCGTTCGAAAGGCGTCCTGAGTAGAGCTCGCAGGCTCTCTCTGACGTTCCATACGCCAACGGGCATGATATAGCCGGGGTGGATCTCTCTCAGCATTATGGCACCGGCCTGTCTTCCGATGGAGTCGAGATGCTCGGAGACTGCGAGCCGGGCCGAATAGTAGCAGCCTCCGGGCTTCGCGTATGTC
>DAFH01000137.1:0-1346 GCA_002495485.1 Candidatus Bathyarchaeota archaeon UBA185 | reverse complement strand
GCTTCTATCCACTCGAACCTCCAGCTTTCGGGCGTCAGGATTCCCACGTAGATGTTGTCGAGATAGGTGTACTTGTAGACCCTGTATTCGCCGATCAGCGGGTAATGCCTAACCCTCGCCATAAGTCTCAGACCGAGATTGCTGTCGACGGCCGTGATGCTCCANNTGCGGTAGAGCTGAAGAACTGCATCGTCTGCTCGAAGATCTCGGTCGTAGAATGCTTTCTCGATTCTATCATCAATAGATGAATTACCCGTCTGGAACGAGGCCAGGGGTGCGATGGGTCCAAACGGCTGGGAATCTTCACGCATGTCCAAGATCTTCCTTGGCGGTCGAGCGAGAACGAGCTCTGTCTCGACCGGTTTCGTCATCATCGCGACCTCCTGAAGAGTATCGATGACCTTGCTACCCTTCCGAGCATCCTGTATGTCGGCTCTGCTATAGCCCCGGAGTAGGCTGTACCTGTAGTCGACTATCTCGTCGAAGCCTTTGCCCATCCACCACTCGGGCGTGTCAAGAATCGTCGTGTCGCCAGACATGGGAGGGACCATGGGCCCGACGAAGACCTTCGAATAACCAAACCGACCAACGAAGACGCCGGGAGGACTAGACCCCACAATACTCTTAGCGTCAAACTCGGGATGATGAGTCTCGAGACTGGCGGCCTTGAGATGTATTGCGCATCGCTCTTCGCTAGACAGTCGTCTCACCCTCCTGCACATTGGACAGGCAGACACCGGCGTCGAGACGATACGGTCCCGTCGCGAAACTCCACTTCCAATGCCCCGGAACACGTTCGTCGACATCGCTACTCAACAAGCCGGCATTATAGATGCTGGAGGCGTCTACTAGAGCATGACCGATGACTAGCTCTTAATCTTGAAGAGAGGTGCGAGACCAGCTCAATCAGATATAGAACCTACTTTGCCCTAAATTGGGATCAGAATACGTGACGCCCTTCTGCGAAGAGCGACCCAGAGAGCGGTGATCAATGCGATCACTGAAACGATCCCGACTTGCGCAGGATTTGTGAAGACGGGCTGAACGCCTGTCTTCTGGAAGACACTGTTCAAAAGAGACGTGTCGAAGAGACCTCTTCCGGAACCATACAACCAGACCAAGATCATTCCTCCAACGCCCATCAGAACAATTGCGTAATGCCCCAATCTCCGATTGGTTTCGCCTCCTAGATGTGCTATTGTTGAAACGGTCGGCTCAGAGAACAGAGCTCGCTCCTCCTCGGTCTCGGTTAGCAGTTGAAGTCGCTGGGTCTGCCGCTCGCCTAGTCCCATCTGTGACGCGGCTTGCCTTGTGAGACTATCCAAGATATCGTCCTTTGAAACGAC
>DAFH01000041.1 GCA_002495485.1 Candidatus Bathyarchaeota archaeon UBA185 | reverse complement strand
CGACGCGGTGAGGCTATTTTCTAGAATACGGATCGGATCATTCCGCCGTCAATCGAAATCATTGCACCGTTGATGTAACCGGCCTTGTCGCTGGCGAGGAAAGCTGCCAAGTAACCTACCTCGTCGACTGTTCCGCACCTTCCCGCGGGTACTTCAGCCAGAACCTGTTTCGCGGCCTCCTCGACGCTCTTGCCGGTTCGTTTCGACACGTCTTCTGCCAGCTGTCTCTGCCTGTCGGTCAGAATGTGTCCTTGCATTATCCCGTTGGACGTTATTCCCTTCGGGCCATACTCGGTGGCAAGTGATTTTGACAGCCCTGCAAGGCTGAGTCTCACCGTGTTTGAGAGAAGGAGATTCGGTATTGGCTGTCTCAAGGTTGTTGATGTTACGAAGATCAACCGGCCCCAACGTTTCTCGACCATTCCGGGCAGAACTCCTTTCGTCAGTCTTACAGCACTCATGAGCAACAGTCTCACTCCCTCCTCCCAGTCGGCGTCGGTCAGCTCAGCGAAGGTCCCAGGCTTTGGCGGCCCAGTGTTGTAAGCGAGAATGTCGATGCCACCTATCTTCTGCTTGGCGGACTTGATCAGCTGTTCGATATCGGACTTCACAGTCAGGTCGGCTTTGAACTCGTAGACTTCCCGGTTGCCGGTCTGCTGTAAGACCTGTTTCTTTGCACGTTCGATGGAGTTTTGATCTCGTGAGGAGATTACTACTCTACAGCCTTCCGCGGCTAGGACGGTAGCGATTCCAAGGCCAATGCCTTTGCTTGCTGCAGGGACGAGCGCGGTCTTACCTTTGAGCCCGAGTTCCAAACGAATCCGTTCCCAGGGTTCAGGGTTGACTGAAAAACGTGTCTGGGCACAACCATATAATTGTCAGACGTTGTCCGATTGTTGATCGTGTCCAATCCTCTAACTCTTCATCACGAAAAACTGGGCGCACGCTTCGACCCTGCGAACTCTCCGGTTAGTTACACGGACCTGGTCAAAGAGTACTGGGCTGTGAAGAAAGCCGCCGGTCTCGTTGACGTGTCCAAGGCGGGCCGTCTTATGATAACTGGAAAGGATCGAGTGTCTTTCTTGAACGGGCTGTTAACTAGCGATGTTGCACAAGTCAAAGATGACGGAGGCCAGCACTCGGCTCTTCTCAATCCGAAGGCGCGCGTCTTGGCCGACCTTTACCTCTACGGCAAGCCCGACGCGATACTCGTCGACACCGGCGCCTCTCCAGCCATCAACGTGAAAGAGAATCTTGATCGGTTCGTCATAACGGAGGACGTTCAGATCCGAGACGCAAGCGCGGACCTTGTACAGATCACTATACAGGGGCCAAGGTCCGCCCAGATGATCAAAGAGACTCTGGGAATCGGTGTCGAGGATCTCAAGCCTTTGGGGCACAAGCCACTGGGACCGAGCACTATTGTTCGTCGAGACAGGACCGGGCAGGGCGGCTACGATATTATCCTGCCAAACCATGAGGCGGAGGCCGTCTGGCAGGGGTTTCTGTTGAAGGCTGGAGATTACGGGCTCGAACCTGTAGGGAGCGGGGCGATGGAGATCTTGCGATTGGAGGCTGGATATCCGAAATATGGGGTGGACATCGACGACAACATTATCGTTCTTGAAGCGGGGTTCAAAGACGCGATAAGCTTCACGAAAGGATGCTATCTCGGCCAGGAGGTCGTGGCGAGAGCTACGCACATTGGCAGAGTCAACAAGCAACTAGTGAAATTGGAGATTGAATCCAGAGACCCGCCATCGACAAGGTCAAAGCTGAAGAGCGACGGTGCTGAGGCTGGCTTTGTCACGAGTGCTACTTTCTCGCCAGGGCTGGGGAAGGTCGTTGGTCTAGCCTACGCGAATCGAGATTATGCCAAAGAAGCAACCAAACTGAGGGTTGAGGATGCCGATAGGCTCCTCTCCGCTTCTGTAACAAAGGTTCTCTAGTTCTTCGATGACGACTGGAAGCAGCCAAAGTGCCATGCTTCAAGCCGGGAATCCGCGGTCCTCTTGAAGACGACCTTCTGGGTGGTATAAGATATGCTCCTCTGGCAGCCCGCACAGAAGCTTCCGGCGAGTTGCGGACTCCTGTTAAAGGTCGCCTGCATGTTCTCAGACTCCTGGTTGAGCTGTTGCTTTTTCAGATCGATATAGCCCTTGAAGTCGACAACGTCTTTGCTCTTCGGATTCACTTGCAACAGTTCGTTGATAGCTTCTTCTGTCTCTGACAGCGTGTCTATTATCTGGTGGAACTTGCCAAGCATCTGGCTGGTCATGGCGCCATCGATCATTAGAGCTCCGTTTCCGAGAGGCTCTATGACTCGTGGGTATGAGCTTAGCTCGTTGCTCATCGTGTCGGCAACCTTGTATCCGAAGTATGCTTTCAGGAAGAGCAGACCCTCTGATGCGGGATGCGCGTCAAGTCCGTTTGACACGATTTCGAGCGCGGAGGGAAAGTTGGAGTTATCGGCTTCCTGCATCGCCGGGTCGGCGAAGTGCTTCTTCTCCTCGGGCGTCAACTTGAGTGGGGCTTTGTAAGCCGTTTCGACGGCGTCCAAGGAACAATCGTGTTATCCATAGCTTCATCGAAAAAATAGTTTCCGTGCCTCCTGAACAATTCAGAGAGTACTACAAGGCCACGTGGAGTCTCCACTGACAGTTGGTGAACAATCCGTGGATACAGGATTCTTGACGTTTCTGCCTAGCGCGAGTCTCGAAATTTCTGTTCGAGCGTCTTCAGCTCGCCGTGTTCTTTGACCCTGATCTTCACGTCCATACTGAACACTAACCCGATCCGTCTCAGGAATGCGTAGAGTTCTTCGCCGGAGAGTGGCCCTTTCAATCTGCCCGACTCTATCAGACTCGCAAGAGTGTCCTCAACTTGGTCGACTTCTCTCGGATAGTACTTCCGCGCGGTCTCCAAGACCTCAACGCCTCGACCCTCCAAGATCTTTCGGACGATCTCCCGAGAAGTAGCCTTGGGAGAAGGGGTCTCGGCAGGCGCGTTCTTCTCTTGTGAAAGCATCATCTTCTTCCGAAGCTCAAGCGCCCGTTTCTGGCGTAGGAGTTCGATATCGGAAGACATCGAGGTCTGCAGCATAGGACTAGCTGGGCGTCTAAATAAGTGCTGGTTTCCTAGAATCTCTTCAACCCAATCGCTCGCTCATAGTCATATACGGCCCTTCCAACTACCGTCCACGCCTCTAAGCGTCTATGGTCGATCCGATATCTCTCCGATGCCAGGTCGATTGTTCTCTTGGAGAAGTGTCCGATCGGGAATCCTCCGACTAGGAGCACTGGAGTTTGCACTTTCGCCAGATCGGTCGCTACCGTTTCCATCGGTTTTGGTGTTCCTTGGACCGTCAATGCAACGATCGAATCTGGGGACAATCCGGCCAATAGCTTTGGAAGAGATTCACGTCTCAGCGACATCAGCGGAGTTCCTGCTGGGGGGACGCTGGACTTTTCGTAAAGTTGTTCGAGTAGCGAGGTGAACCTGTCGGTGTTTCTGGGAAGCCTCGCACGGGGGTTCACTGTGATGACGTGGTCGTCCTTGGTGTGAACGAAGCATCGTAGCTTTCTTTCCAAGTTGACAGGTGAACCGAGGGCGAGGAGGAGTGAGAAATGGACGATGTCGGGTCGACCTCTTCCAACCCCCGCCTGTCCCAGCCGCAGAATGGCTNNTTTCTCTTTGCCGAGTTGAGGACTGTCTTGTGGCGCGCGATTTCATTAGGGACAAGTTCTATTGACGATTCCGCGAGTACGAGAGTCAGAACCAATGATCTACACGCGACAGGTCGATCCCCGGTTCAGGTTATGAGCTTCATGGGACGCCCACACACCCGCCGGCACTATGGTAAGACGCGATCAGCGGTCGCAAGCGTAGCTCGAGAGAGGATCGAGATCCTCATCGCCCAAGCAAGAGAGATGGCAGAGAAGAATGAGGATTTGTCACGCCGCTACGTGAACCTGGCTCGGAGGATTTCCGAGAGAACGAAGGTTCGGATTCCGAGCGAGCTGAAACGGTATCTCTGCAAGGGCTGCGGCATAGCGCTTGTGCCGGGACGCAACGTGAAGGTCAGGCTACACGCCCACAACAGCGGGATCGTGATAACTTGCCTGTCGTGCGGGGCTGTGAGGCGATACCCGGTGGCTAGAAGAATTGAGTCGAGGGGGCGTTGCGCGATGAAGCCTTATATCGCTCAGACCTTGCCTTTCCCGAAGAAAAATTCCAGCAAGGAATAAGGACGCAGTCCCATGCCCACAGCCTTTGAGGTACCAGCCAACGAACTCATCGACCGGCTAGCGAAGCATCTCAAAGAGAACGTTTCAGACATTTCCCCACCCGCATGGTCCGAGTTTGCCAAGACTGGAGCTCATAGGGAGAGGCCGCCGCAGGATCCTGACTGGTGGTACATGAGGTGTGCATCACTCTTGCGGAAGCTCTACGTTCACGGGTCGGTGGGCGTTTCTCGCCTCCGAGTCCAGTACGGAGGCAACGTTGGAAGAGGGAATTCGCCTGAGCATCACCGCCCTGCAGGTGGCTCTGCTATCAGGGAGCCACTGCAACAGCTTCAGAAGGCTGACCTAGTAGCTATCGACGGAAAGAAGGGTCGGAAGCTGACTCGGCAGGGTATTGCGCTCTTGAACAAGACGGCTGCTGAGGTTGCTAAGGAGCTGAAGGCTAGGCCCAGAGAGGCCGCGAGCTGATGTCCGAGGAAGACTATTCTGACGAAGAACTCGAAGCCCTTCGCAGGCGCAGACTCGCCGAGATGCAGCGAGCCGTACAGGATGACCAGCGGCGCGCTCAGGCACAGCAGCAAGTCGAGCGACAAAAACAGACAATCATCCGCAGAATCTTAACCCCTGAAGCCAGGCAACGACTGACAAATATTCGAATGGTGAAGCCGGAGTTTGC
>DAFH01000075.1 GCA_002495485.1 Candidatus Bathyarchaeota archaeon UBA185 | reverse complement strand
AGCCGTAGAGCGAAGACCACGTTATCGGTGTCCCAGCCCCGCTACTGGGCGGAGGCTGGAACGAGGCGAAGACGGTTAGATTGAGGGCGCCGGCCGACACGTAGTATGAGGTGTACTGGCTAGTCCCCGATGACGCGTCGCTGATGAGGATTGCAGTCGTATACGTGCTCGGGTATGAGAGCCAGATGCTGAGCGTGTAGAGCTGTGTCGAGTTGGTAGTAAGAGTAAAGTTCTTCGGCCCGGGATAGGTCTTGTTTGAAACTGTGGCTGCGCTCAGGTTGCCCCTTATGTAGACTGACTGGATCGCTGGCTGGTTTGAGCTAACGATCAGCTTGTCGCCAGTGTAGAGGTTCACATTCTCTTGAGGATTGCTCACGGCGGCATGGCCGGGGCCTATGATGGCCGTCAGGAGAACGAATGCGAGGGCTACCAGTATCCAAGAGGCTCTTTTCAACCCACCGACCACTTGTTTGCTTTGCCTGTACCTTCTCTACGGGCAGCGCAATAGCGCGACCTTCGTGAGAGGAACCGGTATAGACTAAGCTCCCGTAACTATTGGAGAAATGACACGGTTACTCGGGCTCCATCGGGTTTTTTAACCGAATCTCCTCACGTTCCCGTTCAGTCTCGTGAGAGATAGTGGCAGTCGGCACATACAAGCGGATGTTTCACCGGTGGGAGATTCTCCGAGGCTGGATCCCAGCGATAGCATTCGCGGCCATCGGCGTCTCGATAGAACTTCTCTACTTGAACTACATGATTAGCCGTGGTCTTGCAGACGAATCGTACGATCTCTCCATTGGTATCGTGAAGATACCGCTCTCGATCTCGCTGTTCGTGTCTCTCGCGGCCGCAATAGTCCTTCTGGTTCTCTGGATGACCGTTTTCGAGAACACAGCCTACGTCATGGCCGGTCCCGACAGGCGGGTCCGCAGAATACTCTATCCTCTAAGAATGATTCGGGCAGCAGCACTGGTTCTAACGCCCTTCACGATTGTGCTGTTTGTTCCGTACATCGTCGTCTCCAGTTGGTTCGTCAACTGGATCATCAGCCTCACGACCTCGGTGCCTTCCCTCCAGCAGAGCGCCGTCAACTTCTATGTCTGGTCCACTGGAGTAGGCGGAACCGATTCATACGTCAAGTTCGTCGCATCCCAGCTCTCAGCCGCCACAGCCGCGAGCGTGGTGGCTGGACTTAAGATTTGGAGAGTCAAAGGGACACGGAATCTGATGCTTCTGCTGAGAAGGAAGAGGTAGACTATCGCGTCAAGAGAATCTCTGCTATCTTGCTCAATGCGCTCAGCGAGTCCTCCTCCCTCCCCTCGATTCCCGCTTCACCGGGAAGGTTTGTCGTCCCTCTGCCATAGGCGACGATCCTGGTCTTGGCGCCCGAGCTGTCAAGTCGCGACTTTGTGTCCATGAGACCTTGGGCTGCCGAACTAGTGACCAGTGGAATAGCTAGAACGTCAGGTTTGTGAGAGGACACTTTCCTTGCGATGTCTTCAGGCGAGAGTTCTTCTCCCCCATCGAGCGCTGAGATGCCTCCAATCTCCAGCATCGTCAATAGGAGCGTCTTGTCAAAGTTGTGAGGGTCTCCTTTTAGCGATGTCACCATTACTCGGCCGGGGATTCTCTTCTCCTCGAGCCTAATTCTGGGTCTTATCGCGTCGAGCGCCCTTTCGGCCGCACGCTCGCAACCAGCGACCTGCTCTGGGGTGTACCTCTCGACCTCGTGCAAATCAGCAACAATATTCATCGTCTCCGNNTGTCTTCCATGGACAAGCTCTCCCGCAATTCTCGCAGCATCAATTTCGTCGCCCTTTAGAATAACCTCCGTCAGACGCTTGGAATGCTCGCCGTTGCCGGCTAGGGCCTTAGTAGTCATAGAAGCCCTTGCCCGTCTTGCGTCCCAGCCTTCCTTCTTTCACCATCTTCTCAAGAAGTGGCGTAGGTCTGAAACATGCACCGTACTCTGTTTCTAGAACCTTGAGCGTCTGGTAGACTACGTCAACGCCGATAAAGTCTGAGAGCTGGAGCGGCCCCATGGGATGATTTGTCCCAAGCACGAACGCCTTGTCGATATCCTCTCTCGAAGCGACTCCTCGTTCTAGTAGTTTGATGCTCTCGTTGAGGAAGGGCATCAGAGCCTTGTTGACGATGAAGCCAGTCTTGTCCTGGGACTGGACGACGGTCTTTCCGAGCGATTCAACAAACGCGCTGGCGGTCGTGACTGTAGCTTGAGAGGTCTGATCTCCCTTAATGAGTTCGACCAGTTTCATGGTCGGCACTGGATTGAAGAAGTGGAGACCGAGGACCTTATCAGGTCTCTTCGTGGCCCGAGCTAGGCGCGTAATGCTTATCGAGGATGTGTTTGACGCCAAGACGGCGTCTTTCGGTGAATACTTGTCGATGGTCGTGAACACTTTCTCCTTTACGACGGGATCTTCGAAGACTGCCTCGACCACCAGGTTCGCGTTCCTGCAGGCTTCGTTGAAATCGATGGTGCCGTGTAGTCTGGCTCTGACGGTCGACGCTTGATCTTTCGCGAGGTGGCCTCTCATGATTGCACGGTCGACGTATTGTTGGATTCGGTCTAGGCCGACGCCCAGAAGTTTCTGGTCTTGCTCTACCACCGCGACTTCGTGACCTGCGGCGGCGGCCGTGTAGGCTATTCCGGAGCCCATTGTCCCTGCGCCTACTACAACCACTTTCATGTCTGGCTCACCATCGGTTGATCATTAGCTCATAGGGTTTCCGCCGAGGAGTGATCGAGAACGAACGGCAGTTCGCGATCATATGGTGTCAGGTTTGTAACAAAATCGGGCAACTGTTCGACCGAGACCACTACCACGTCATCCAAGAGCGAAGCCCGCGGCTCGAAAAGAGTGACTATCACCGGCAGGGCTGAGATCTCCCCAACCGGCAGGCGGGACTGTCCTCTCAAGTAGCGAATTAGCGGCCTCAACGACTGTTTCTGATGCTGAACCGCGCTGCCGAATCTCGAAGGGTAATTTGGCGATTCCCAGTGCTTGCAGTCAAGCGCCAGCAATACGCGGTCCTTCAAGGCAGCAATGTCAATCTGCCAGCGTCGAGTCCCATCCTTGAATACTACTCCTTGCTGAGTCTCAAACCCAGCCTTTTCGAGACACTTCCCGCTAAACTCTTCGAACTCTTGCCAAGTCAGAGCCCTCGCCGCCCGCTGGAACGCGCCGAATCTAACGGCCACAAGTGCCAGCTTAAACCGCAGTTGAGGACTTAGGGTCTCCCCGGGCAATTTCTTAAAGCCGGTCAGGTCAACGAGAACGCTGCGTGCCATGTCCAAGGTGGTCCTAGCGGATTGCGCTACTTTCGATAGGTTGATGGGCCGTTTGTTGGTCGTCTGTTTGAGAGTCTCAACTATGATGTTTGCAACGTAGTAGCTGCCAGTCCCGTTAGGACTATAGTGGCGAGTTTGCAAATGTCAACACGAGCATCGCCAGCCCGACCAGGTAGAGCACCTTTCTCGAATTGCTCACGGGGCTGACGTCGTCTAGGGGTTCTACTCCCGCGAATCCCCTACGCGTCAACGCCATCATTACTAGGACCAATATCGCGAAAGCCCAGAAACCTGAGAAGAGGAGCAGTCCTAGGCCTATCAACGTGGCAATCCGGTGACCGTACGCTCCGAAGACTGCGCGAGAAATGTGTCCCCCGTCTAGCTGCCAGGCCGGTACGATGTTGAGGAAGGTCAGAAGTGCGCCAATTTGGGCCGCGAAAAATAGTTGCTGGTTGTAGATGACGTTTGGGTTGATTGCGCCAGTTAGGTTAGAGAGAAGCANNAGCTGGGCAGGGAAGCTCACGTTGGATAGGCAACTGCCGACTCCAAGCTGAGCGCTGCATGTTGTGTTCCACGTGTTCAGCTGGGAAAGTTTGGCCGCCGTCAGCGCGGGCCCGAACAGCATGCTGATGGTTCCGACCGCTATTGTCACAATGAACCCAACCACTGGTCCACTCAGTCCTAGGTCGAAGAGCTGATCACGATTTGTCGGCGGACCCTTTAGTGAGATGAGGGCACCGAACGTGCCTATCGGAGGGGGTCCCGGAATAAAGTACGGGAATGTCGCGTCCATCTTGTGGACGACAGTTGTGGCCTTGTGTCCGAACTCGTGAAGGCCGATAATGGCGAGGAGTCCTGCCGTAAAGATTCCGGCTTCAGCGTAGGGGCTTGCGCCTGGCGAGATTATCGCGTTGTACTGTGCCTGGAGTGTCTGAGACCCAAGTCCTCCAAGGCTTCCGGTCCAGAGGAAGTAGCCTGCAACTGTGACCGTGATGACCGTAGCGATGAATAGGCCTAGGTTGATCGTTCTTCTAGACGGGTTGATGTGGGGTTTCTGGAAGACCTTGATGGTTAGCGCATCTCCTGTCGCTCTTATGGCTGCAATGAGGCCTTCGGGTTTGAGCTTGTAGACAAGCTGGATGAATTTGTGTTTGGTTGGCTCGGCGTACACTACGAAGGTGGGTACGCCGTTGGGATCTAGAAAAGCATCTTTGACTTGGAATTGTGAGGCGACAGTTGCTCTAATTGTATCCAAAGATGGCCCAGAGTAAACTGGAGGGGTTGGTTGTGCTATTGGTTGCGTGGGAGGTGTTGAGGACGCGTCACTCATTCCCAAAAGTCGCCGGTTTCAAGTGCACACATCTCTGAGCGATTTAAACGTGCTGTCCCAACATTCATTCGTTTCGTCTTTCGACGACAACATATTATACGTCAAAGTCTGCGATCTCTGTTGGAGTCTCGTTGCTGGAAGCGCCCTACCTGTTGCGGCCATTCAGACCAGACGACCTCTCGTCCGTGGTCGAAATAAACAGGGTCTGCCTTCCAGAGAACTACAGTCCGTATTTTTTCATGGAAGTTTACAAGAGCTGCTCCGAGGCGTTCATCGTCGCCGAACGTGATAACCACGTCGTCGGCTACATCATGTGCAGGCTCGAGTTTGGATTCTCCGACGTACGAAGATTCCGCATGGTCAGGAAGGGCCACATCGTCTCAGTGGCGGTCATGCCAGATTATCGAAGGCAAGGCATCGGTCGAGAAATGGTGTCTTCAGCAATGAAAGCGCTCGAGTTGCACGGGGCGGAGGAGTGTTTTCTTGAGGTCCGAACCGCAAACGACGAGGCCGTGAAGCTGTACAAGGACATGGGTTTCGACACGGTCCGGACGGTCGCCCACTACTATCACGATGGGGCTGACGCCTTCCTGATGAGCATTAGGCTGCCGTATTTACCGGCGCCGACTGGCCACTCGTAGAGAAAACAGTCTGCTGTTTGGACCGCAGTTTCTGGAGCGCGGATACGGCGACAAGCACCGATGTCGGCAGGTAGACAATGAAGACGTCGAAGACTTCAGTGAAAGGGTCAGTGCCAAAGATCCTTGTTGTCGCTGTGAAGAGTGTAGCCAACGCCATTATGATTGTCGCTGCGTTCCACGAGAGCGTCTCATCGCCGTCCCGGTGGTGCAAGGCCAATCGAAGAGTCTCCTCTTCGCCCTATGCGTCTTCCTTCTTGGGCTTGGTTTTTCTCTCGTACTCGGGAATCAGCAACCACTTGAGCGGGATGTTCTGACTTGTGCCGTCCGGAAGTGCGCGTCGAATACTGATCGGGAGCACACCATCCTCTAGCTCCATCAGCGCGATGTCGATCGGCGACAGCGTAGGGTCCTTGATGTCCAACAGTACTGGCGCGCCCATGGAGACTTGCAGCGCTCGGGCGCCTACTACTCTTGCTCGTTCGAAGCGAGTGAGCTTTGGAGGTCCGATCTCGATATTCTCGGGCTCTCTAGTACTCACTTGCTCCCTCTTCGCCACCTTCTCCGGTATCCTTCGGAGCCCCAGGAGGCTCTTTCGACTTGGCTGAGGCTATCACATCGTCTATCTTCAGAATCATTCCGGCGCTTTCGGCGGCCGATTTTATGACCTGCATTTTGACGCCGTGAGGCTCGAGCACGCCTCGCTCCTTGAGGTCAGCTACCTTGCCTTCGAACACGTCGACTCCGGCCCATGTCTGTCCTTTGTCGTGGGCCGCTCGTAGCTGGACCATGATGTCGATCGGGTCTAGACCAGCGTTCTCTGCAAGTGCGATCGGGACGGATTCGAGACCGTCAGCAAAGGCGAGCATGGCCAACTGCTCTTTTCCAGATTGCTTCTGTGCGTATCCTCTAAGCTGCTTCGCAATCTCCGCTTCGGGAGCACCGCCGCCTCCGACCACTCGCGGGTCTCGCACGACGTCCCGAACAACGCAAAGTGCATCGTGAATTGACCGTTCAGCCTCGTCAACCAGCCTTTCGCTTCCGCCTCTGACGAGGATGGTTACCGACTTCGGGTTCCTAGCTCCTTCGATGAATGTCATCTTGTCGTCGGCGATCTTTCGCTCCTCGACCAGCTGGGCTTTACCGAGATCGTTCGCCTTCAGATCATCGAGGTTGCTTACGATTCTGGCCCCGGTGGCCTTTACCAGCTTCTCCATGTCCGACTGTTTTACTCTCCGAACCCCAAGGATTCCTTTCTTCGCGAGGTAGTGCTGGGCAACGTCGTCGATGCCCTTCTCACAGAGCAAGACGTTCGCTCCTGCAGAGGAGACCTTTTCGACCATGTCCTTCAGCATCTTCTCTTCCTCGTCGAGGAAGGCTTTCATCTGCTCCGGATTTTCGATGTTTATCTTCGCATCAAACTCCGTCTTCTCCACTTCGAGTGGCGAATCCACGAGGGCAATCTTTGCGTCCTCAATGCGCTTGGGCATTCCAGGATGGACGACTTCTTTGTCTAGCACGATGCCTTCGATCAGAGCGGTGTCAAGGAGCGATTCTCCCGGTTTCTTCTCCACCTTTATGTCGTCGATGTCAATCTTGTAGCCTCCCTCTGGATTCTTCTCGGCGACTTGCAAAACTGCGTTGACTGCGAGCTCCGACATTTCTCGGTAGTCGGCGAGCAACTTGCTTGCGAGGGATACCTCCGCAACCTTCCGCAGTGTCGCCCTGTCTGACGGATCGACCTTGATCGCGATCTGGTCTAGAATCTCGAGCGCCTTCGCCGATGCATCGCGATAGCCATCAACAATCACAGTCGGGTGCAGATCCTGGTCGATCAGATCCTCAGCCCTCTTCAATAATTCTCCAGCGACGACGACTGAAGTTGTCGTTCCGTCACCCACTTCATCGTCTTGTGTCTTGGCGACTTCTACCATCATCTTGGCAGCAGGGTGCTGCACTTCCATCTCGTCGAGAATTGTTGCTCCGTCGTTTGTGATGGTTACGTCGCCAAATCCATCGACGAGCATCTTGTCCATTCCCTTGGGTCCGAGGGAAGACTTGACTGATTCAGAGATTATCTTAGCGGCCATTATGTTGGCCTTCTGTGCGTCCCTCCCCCTCGATCTGGATGTTCCTTCCTTGAGAATTATTACAGGCTGACCTGCGAGTTCGGCGGACAAACTACCTTCTTGCTCCTATTTTGCGATTCAAGCGAGACAAATCGTGCGCGATATAAATTTTTTCAACCGTGTAAGGCTTGAAACCGGAAGCGATCCTTCCTCAGGGGACTCAGGAGGCTTATCGGTACAATCGAAGTCCATTTCAGCCTATTTCACGGGGGTTGGATGAAAGCGTTTCGAGGACTCCCCATCTTCGTTACACGGCGCGAGATCTTTTTCAGCTCAACGACACGATCGCTTGACACATCAGAAGATTTCTGATTCCAAGAGGATACAGACCCCACATGCCCCAACCTGAATTCTGACAAGACGTGAGACCCGACGCAACAAGTTTGATCATCGTCTCCCGAGACGCAGACTTGAGTTGAGGAATATCTGGCATCGAACATGAATTGCTGATCGAATTCGCTGGTTGGTTCCTCTATGCAAACGGTCTGTAATTGACTAGAGAACTCTTTTAGACCAATCCCAAGTACCCAGAGCGGAACGGAGTATCGTAGATAATGCGAGAACTCATCAGGATCAACCAGCCGTTTCTGGGAAAAGAGGAGATCGACTCAGCAGTCGACGTTCTTCGCAGCGGTGTGCTAACCGACAAGAGCGGAATGGGACCAAGAGTTCTCGAGTTTGAGAGGAACTTCGCAAAATATGTTGGCGCAAGGCATGCTGTTGCCGTTGTTAACGGTACAGCCGCACTGCACGCAGCGTTACTTGCTGCCGAAGTTCGCCCCGGGGACGAGGTCATTGTCCCGTCATTCACCTTTGTCGGAGCCGTCAACGCTGTTGTTCTCGCGGGAGCCACGCCCGTCTTTGCCGACGTAGACAAGGACAATTATTGCCTGAGACCCGAGAGCGTGGAGGAATGCGTAACTCGTAGGACAAAGGCGATAGTTCCTACAGACCTCTACGGTCTGCCTTCGGATCTGAAGAGCGCTATGGATCTGGCGAGGAGCAAGGACCTGACGGTTATTGAGGATGCAGCTCAGGCTCATGGTGCTCAATACGATGGCAAGAAGGTTGGTTCTGTCTCTGACATGACATGTTTCAGTTTCTACGCGGCGAAGAACCTGACTACTGGCGAAGGAGGAATGATAACGACTAACGATGACGAGTATGCACAGGCTCTGAGAATGATCCGCTCACACGGCGAACAGCGTCCCTACTGGACTGTCCGGCTGGGCCACAATTACCACATGTCTGAGATCGCAGCGGCGATTGGGCAGGCTCAGCTCAAGAAACTACCGGTTTTCCTTGAGAAGAGACGGAAGAACGCAGAGCTTGCTACGCAGAAGCTGGAGATGACCGGGAAGCTCATACTACCCAAGGAGCCGGATGGTCGGAAACACGCCTGGTACGTCTACACTGTTAGGTTGCGAGGAGTCAACGCTGCAAAGAGAAACAAGATCGTTGACCGATTGTGGAACAAGAATATCGAGGCTGCAGTGTACTACTCGACTCCGGTCCATTCAACGCCGTTCTACAGGGATTCGAACGTTGCCCGAAAGGGACGCCTGCCCGAGACTGAGAAAGCGTCACGCCAAGTCTTCTCGCTGCCGGTTCATCCCCGCCTTGGCGAGGATGACATGGAGTTTGTGGCTGACACTCTTCGAAAGGCAATAGCCTAGCGAGAGCTAGACTATCTTGTAGCTTTGCAATACTTCCTCTATTCCAGGTTTCGTTAGCTCTTTCAGCTCATAGCTGACCATTGCAGTGGGCTTGGAGAACTTGATGATGCGCCGGATATCAGCGGGCGTCGCGATGATCACGCTGTCGCAGTCAACTCGGCTTATCGTGTCCTGCAAGTCCTTGACCTGCTGGTGACCGTACCCCATCGTAGGAAGTACTTCGGTCAGATGCGAGTATTTCTTGAAAGTATCCTTGTAGATCCCGACCGCCGATTTTCGCGGGTCTACGATTTCTTTGGCGTGAAAACGTTTAGCGGCGATGAAACCGACGCCGTAGGTCATGTCGCCGTGTGTTACGGTTGGACCGTCCTCGACAACNNCACTAAGTCTGGCTTGTCGACTGTTATTTCGGACGCTGCTTTGATCACGACCGCGCCTGGCGCGAGTCGTTTCAGGTTTGATTCCACCAGTTGAACGTTTTTCGGTTCAGCGCTGTCCGTTTTGTTTATGATTCCAGCGTTTGCCAGTCGTACGTTGATCTCGCTAGGGTAATGGTCCAACTCATTGCCGGGTCGCAACGGGTCGAGCACCACGAAATGGACGTTGGGCTGGATGAACGGTATGTCGTTGTTTCCTCCGTCCCATNNCATCGGCCTCTTTCTCGGCCGCATTTAGAATTCTTTGATAGTCTACTCCAGCGAATACGACGAAGCCCCTCGCGATATGAGGCTCATACTCTTCTCGTTCTTCGATTGAACAATCCGCCTTGTCCAAGTCCTCGAAGCTGGCGAATCTCTGAACTGCCTCCTTCGAGAGATCGCCGTACGGCATTGGATGGCGG
>DAFH01000096.1 GCA_002495485.1 Candidatus Bathyarchaeota archaeon UBA185 | reverse complement strand
GAAGAATCTGCGTGATCTGAAATAGTTGATCAGTTCGTATCTAGTCACGGTTCCCACTTGAGCGACGCTGCTCGGCAGTATGCGTTTCGATGACGGACTCGATGGTGAGGGAGGCTGACTCACTGTTGTCACAGCGTCTCCTTGATGAGATTCAGATAGGTGTCCTCAAGCGCTGAGGTTGGTGAATGGAAGCTTATCATCCCCAGCTTCATCACAGCAACGTCCGCGAGTAGTTTTTCTTGCACCTGGACTCCTCCAGAGAATGTCACTCGGACCCGTCGGGGGTCCATTCTGTCCACAGACTTAACGTTGGCGAGAGTGGCGATGTTCTCGTCGATCGTCTGGTCACCAACATCCCTAGAGAATTCTATCTCGACCACGTTTCCTCCGTCGTTGGAAAATCTCGCAGTGGCGTTGGAAATGGTGTCATAGAGAAGAAGTTTGCCGTGGTCGATCATTGCCACTTCGTCGCATATCTCCTGAACTTCATTCAGGAGGTGCGAGCTCATGAAGACGAGTCTGCTCCTCTTCTTCAGCGACTTGACAATATCTCGAACCTCGGCCTGGCCTCTCGGGTCCAGACCAGTTGTAGGCTCATCGAGGAGGACAACCTCCGGGTCGGACAGTAGCGCGGCTGCGATGTTGATTCGCTGTTTCATTCCCTTGGAAAACCTTCCAACCTTCTTGTCCAGCCACTCTTCCATCCTCACCTCTGAAACCACGTCCTCGATGGTCTTCCGTCTCTCGCTCCTCGGTATTCCTCTAAGCTCGGCGACCATCGACAGCGCTTCTCTCGGTGTAAGGGACGGATAGATCTCAGGACTCTCTATCAGGGCTCCAGCCGACTCCAGCGCCTGCTTCTTGTGTAGGTGTACATCGATTCCGTTGATAGAGGCCTTTCCCTCGGAGGCCCGGATCATGTCCGTGAAAATCTTCAAGGTCGTCGTCTTTCCCGCACCGTTGGGACCGAGAAAACCGACGCACTTTGACCCTTCAATCTTCAAGTTGAGATTGGAGAGTGCGGTGAACGAACCGTAGCGTTTGGACAGATTCACTGCTTCCATCGATGGACCATTCATTCAGAATCACCGTCTCGGATTGCTTCCCGGTTCACCTGTCGACTTCTTATCAGTTCTGTCACTTGTTCCAAGCTATCCTTGGAGGTTTCTTAGCTGACGACCTTTCTGAACAGGTAAAGTGTTGCTCCCAATGTCAATATTCCGATGAGAGCGATCACTCCGTAGGCCGTTAGAATGGTGCTCCAATCGAATCCGGTCGTGCAATTGCTGCGGATCTGACCAGGCGGGCATCCTGTGATCGCGTTGCGGATCGCGTCCACGGCGAAGCTGATAGGGTTGTAGTTGGAGACCGTCTGCATCCAGCCTGGCATCACTGATGTTGAGACGAGGGCAGTGCTCATGAAGAGGAGTGGGAATGTTAGAAAGCCTGCTATTCCGAAGACTGTCTCCGCGCTCTTGGTTTGCAGTCCGAGTGCGAGGGATATGCCTGACCAGGCGAGACCGAAGGCAGCGACTGTTATGATGACGAACACGTATCCGAGAACGCCTGTTTCTGGGAATACTCCGAGAGCGTACGCTAGGACGAGTATGATGATTGTCTGTACGACAACCCGGAAGATGTCGCTGAGAATTCTTCCAAACAGTATTGCGGATCGGTTGACGGGTGTGGCGAGCATCTTTGTTAGGAATCCTGATTTTATGTCATCAACGACGGCTGTGCCTGATTGGAATGCGCTGGAAAACGCGTTCTGCAGCACGATCCCAGCGGTTGCGAAGACCGTGTAGCTGACTCCGGGGCCGAGGAGTGCGCCGAACTTGTTGAAGAGTTGAGTGAAAAGTACTAGGAAGATTATCGGCTGGAAGAGTGAGAAGAAGATGAGGATGGGATTTCGGACTAGCTTCTTCATCCAGCGTATGAACAGATTGTACGAGTCTGAAATGAACGACATCTCTTACCGTCTCCTCCGAGAGAACGCACTGCGATAGTTGGCGCTGGTTACCTCCTCGACCCTGATTCTCTTGCCAGTGTGCTTGAGGAAGACATCGTCGAGTGTCGGGGAAGAGACGGATATCGATGATACTCTGATGCCGGCCTCGTCGAAAGCTCTGACGATTTCGGGAACGAGGAAGCTGCCGTTCTTAGCGTAGACTGTCACTCCAATATCAGAGTTTACAATGTCAGAGACTCCATCAAACTTGTTTTGTAGAACCTGCTTTGCCTTCTCTCGTGTTTCTTCACCGTTCATCGTTGTGCTCTCGAAGCCGAGTGAGATCGAGTCTGCCCCAATCTCTGACTTCAGTTCAGCCGGAGTTCCTTGGGCGACGATCTCTCCGAGGTCAACTATTGCGAGCCGGCGGCACAGTCTGTCCACTTCTTCAAGATACTGAGTCGTTATGAATATCGTGATTCCCTGCTCGTTCATTTTCTTCAGGTACGCCCAGATGGCGGCCCGCGACTGCGGGTCGAGACCCGTTGTCGGCTCGTCGAGGAAAAGTATCTTCGGATCGTGGACGAGAGTCGTGGCGAGGTCCAGCCTCTTCTTCATCCCGCCGGAG
>DAFH01000111.1:7977-15078 GCA_002495485.1 Candidatus Bathyarchaeota archaeon UBA185 | reverse complement strand
TAGGGGTTTCCTTGTGTCCCTCCAGCTGAAAGGACTAGTGGACTTGTCGCTGGAAATGCAGGAGTGAGCTCGACGGTTCCCGTGTAAGGAGCGGCCTCGTTCGCTCCCCAGTCGCCGGATGATGCGAGGATTGTCCAGTGGTTCCTTGTGGCGGTCTGGAACACGGAGTTGGGTAGATTGACGAGGGTCGGGTCGCGAGCGGTGCAGGCGCCGGTTGTTGCATTCACGGCTGTGCAGGTAACCAGGTCGTCTGGTTCGCCGAAGCTCTGGGACATTATGNNGTCGTCAGGCTCGCCGAAGCTCTGGGACATTATGCTTCCCTTGTACTGGGGTTGGGATACAATGGCCTGCTCGGCACCATAGAGGCTGGTGTCGAAGCAGTCGTTCGCCACCGCGAGTACAATCTTAGCACCGGGGGCGAGCGCGTGGGCCATTGTTACATCAAGTGTGGTCTCGTCCGCCCATCCTTGAGGAGCGCAGAGAGCTGCATTCTGAGCCGTGCTGAAGTCTGCGATAGTCTTCACAGGACAATTGTCTGTGGGGGCTCCTGTCCACGTAGGTCCGCAGAGGACTGTGATCGTGGTTGCTGGCAGACCTAGGGTTGTATCGTATTTGTTCAGATCGCTCTGTACCGTTGGGCTACCGTAAGCGTCGACGATGACGATAGTCGAACCCGTACCGTCGAGTGCGTGTCGTCCCGTAGTGCTTGGGAAATCGTATGCCGTCTTGAGGAAGCTAGGCGTGTAACAGAGAAGCGTTCCCAGCCCTCCGCTGTGGCAGAAGGGAACTCCTCCAACGGGAGAGTTGGGAGTGAAGCCTGGGGCCAGCGGAATCAAGCCCGGGTTCACGTAATTCACGTGGATCGCGCCTACGGCGCTTACAGCAGACGTAACTGCATTCGCGAAGGCAGGTGTCACAATTAGCGTGAGCGATAGAATGATTATGGTTGTAGCTGTTGTGTTTCGTTTCATAGGTTTTCGATTTGTCTCGTAACCTACTATTGCGATATATTCTTTTTGCAAGAGCAGGTCTATTTGATGATGCCGCCGGGCAGAAGCGGAATGGCCTGGAATCCTAAGGATATCTCACCACGAAACGAACCAGCCTCTCTGCGATCCAAAGTTCGAAATGAGAAGTTCTGGCCCGGTCTCATAGCCAACAGATTCTCTTCAAATTCTTCGTTGAAACGAGTTGCTCAGACTCTGCCTGAGGATTGGAAGCGGGTCGACATAGCGATGGCCAGGTAGCACCAGCTGTGGCGCAAATTGTCCCGCAAACGCACCGGGTTTAATTGTTCCAAAAGGGCCTGGTCGTTACGAACTGCAGTTTTGCTTCTAACAGGTCTTTGTAGAATTCATCATCACTTTCGTGCATCTTCGACAGGACCCTGCTAGCGGTTTGGGGTCCTATGCCGTAGACGGACTGGGCGACCACGGCCCTCTTGCCGTAGGCGATGACGAGGTCCGCGGAACGACGGGCTCTCGTCAGAGACTTCTGTTCGTTCCCGTCTAGCGACTGCTTGCCGCGTTTCTTCTGGAGGATGCTTGTCACATAGCCGCTGGACCAGAAGATAGGAGCCAGAAGTCTAGAACCGCATCTTGGACAAGAAGGGTGCTCAGGCAAATTGGCAATAGTCGTATCAGTCATCAGACTGGCACAATCGAAGCAGAGCAGATCGATCGCTCGTCCTTCAATCGAGAGCCGCAACCGTGCCATGTTGTCGGCCGCAACATTCTCCGGGGCGATGAGCTCTGGAATGTCGACGTGACGGTAGAGGATGTGATAGGCAAGGGGTGTGGGCTTGTCCCTTGACCGGAAGAACCTGACTTCCAAACTCTTCTCCTTGACATGTTTGAAAATCGATTTCACTCCTTCGAAGTCGGCACGCTCGACCTGAGCTTCTCGGATTGTTTCGTCATAGATTGGAGTCAATCGGAATCTGACCTGCAACTCCTTCATCGCTCCACCGTACATGAGCCTGCCACGCCTCAAGGCTCCGAATCTTTCGGCGATCTGCTTCATCTGCAACTCCCAAGGAAAGTGCCGGTGCAAGACTCCATGGCAAGCACCACCGAGGACTGGCTCTTCTACGCCGAAGATCTGGTTGAGGAAAAGATCTTCCAGATTCAGATCTGAAGTGTCCGCAGTCATCTCGTACAGTATCCGATAGGGATCCCACCACCACATTCTGACGAGACCCTGACGGCGGAAGAGTTCCTCGATCACCTCTCCAAGGGTGAAGTTGAGGACATCTCCAAGGTGTGTATGGATAATGATGTAGCGATCGAACCCCTCGATCAGAATCAGATCATTCGTCGGGACCGGTGCGCCGGTTGCCTTGTGCGTCTCTATTTCCTCAACGACTCGGCGCACACCGTATGAGTCCGCGGGCCACATTCGAGAGAGCTTCTCAACAACAAGTGCTCGAGTCTTGGACCCGCCCAGCATCTCGTTGACTCTCTTTCTATACTCCCCTACACGGACCGCCAGCGCACAGGGCACTGGCAGTATCTGACCGTCCCATCCGGGAATCGCGGCGGTTGGATCGTTTATGGGTAGAACGTACACTTTTCCGTCGTCGGTGATCTGCTTCATCTGCCACACCCGTCCTTTGACGATGAAGTTCAGGCCTACATGGGCCATTGTGAGCATGAATTCTTCTCCGAGTATTCCAACCGCTTGCTGGTTTGTGAGAGCAATTACAGAATATCGGCGCTCGTCAGGGATCATGCTGAGATTCTCGTAATAGTAGGGCCTGGTTCGAGAAGTGCGATAGAGCGTCTGATCGTCTCGTTTCAGATACCCCATCTTACGCATGAACTCAACAACCTTCTCCAGCTCAGCATCCTCTAGCTGAGAGTACGGAAAAGATCGCTTGACGACATGTTTGATCTCTCCAAGCGCGACGCTTCCGTCCGAGTCCATCAGTTGTCCGGCAATCTGATGCGCAAGCACATCCAGAGCGCCGTGGTGGATGACGGTCGGTTCGAGGCGACCCTCTTTGGCAAGCTCGATTACTCCGATCGACTCTAGCAAGTCCTCGGTCGAGACTGCGACGAGTACACCCTGAGAAGTCCTAGTTAGACTGTGTCCAGATCTTCCGACCCGCTGGACGAGGCTGTTGACCTGGCGTGGTGACATGTACTGGACGACCAGGTCGACCGAGCCAATGTCGATCCCGAGCTCGAGCGTACTGGTGCATACTAGTCCTTTGATCTCGCGAGCCTTGAACGCCTCCTCGGCCCGGACCCGTTCCTCCTTGGGAAGTGAGCCATGATGTACCATGATCCTATGATCCATCATGTTGAACTTGGACCCAAGCATCTCAGCGTTGACCCGGCTGTTGACGAAGATGAGAGTTGAATCATGCGCGTCAACAAGGTCCGACACCAAGGCAAGTCGAGCCGCGGCCTCAGGGGCAGTGTAAAGACGCCGGGCAAGCTCTTGATCCTCCTCACCGGGCGGAGGATACTCGATCTTGTATCTGGTGTCCTTGTTGAGAGGGATCTGCACGATCCGAACCGGCTCTGAGCCCCCCAAGAAACGCGCAATCTCGTCAGGATTCCCAACCGTTGCAGACAAACCGACGCGTTGGAAACCGTCGCGACGCACTTCCCTTAACCGCTCAAGCCCGACCGTCAACTGGACTCCACGTCGATCTCCAGCCAACTCGTGGACCTCGTCAACGACCACCGCCCTAACGTGTCGAAGATGTTGTCTCATTCTTCTTCCCGGCAGAATGGCCTGCAGTGTTTCTGGAGTTGTTATCAGAAGGTCGGGAGGTTTGCCCGCCATTCTTCGCCGATCAGCCGCGGGAGTATCACCGTGTCGAACCTCGACCTTGAACCCTAGTTTGGTCGACCAGACTTGTAGCCGTTTGAGAAGGTCTCGGTTTAGTGCTCTGAGGGGCGTGATATAGAGGAGGGAGATTCCCTGTCGATTCTCGTCTTGGACCATTCTATCTATGAGAGGGAGGAGTGCTGCCTCGGTCTTGCCTGATCCGGTAGGCGCGATGATCAGCACGTTCTCGCCCTCCATGATCGAGGGAATCGCTTCAACCTGTGGTGGGGTAGGGGCTGTAATTCCGGTCTCGTGAAGAAGACCCTTCAAGGGCGGAGAGAGGAGGGCGAACGCTTCAGGCACTGTCGAATTCACGACTGTGGAGGCGGTAGTGAACGCTGTCGCTGAGAAATAAACTACCTAGGTGAGGAAAACTGCCGCGGAAATGAGAGCCGCTGGATTGGTTATCGTGCAGTCGCTTCCTTGAGCAAATGAGGTCCAATCACTTCTTCTGTGTGATCTTCCTAACGAACTCCTGGTATGCGACAGGCTTCATGAGCGATGAGATGTCCTTCTTCAGATCGTCAGGCCGCATTATCGTAAGCCATCCCTTGTCGTAGGGGCTATTGTTGACGAGCTCTGGAGCGTCGGACAGGTCTCCGTTGACCTCCAAGACGACTCCTGCGATTGGACTGTACACGTCTGCAACCGCTTTGACAGATTCGACAGTGCCGATGCTCTGCATCTGTGATACCTTGGCCCCGACCTTTGGGAGGTCGACGTACACTATCTCATGAAGCGAATCTTGTGCGTAGTCAGTGACCCCTATTCGACACTTGTCTCCTTCGACCCGCACCCACTCGTGCTCTTTGGTGTAGAAGAGTTCGGTGGGGACTTGATATTCTCCCTTCAGGGTCCTACCTCCTGTTTCTGGCCGGAAGACGTCCCTCGTATAATAGTCTGGTCTCCGCGAGAAATCTACTAGCTCAACGCCTTCTGGATTTGTGCTAAGAGTTTTGGGACATCGTTCCAGCTTGCTGAACGCAGAACCCTCGGCATCTCAGGGACGCTTCGGTTCCAGGGCCGATCATAAAGGACAGCCCATCTCAAAGGGGTTTCAGAAATCAGTCGCATTAGGTCCGGCGCATCATCAATATAGACATCATAGTCGAGAACGATCTTGTCCCTCCAACCTTCGACTCTGACAAAATGGCGATATCGAATCCTCTGACGATCCACCCAACTCTTTGCGGCAGTCTCGGTCTTTTTGCTCCGGCCCGTGACCACGTCAATGTCCCCGAATTTCTCGATTCGAGCAACCTTGCCAGCAATTCGAGGCTCAGTTGGCGGAACCTCTTGCCAATCTTCCCAGCATTCGTCGAGAATCCTGTAGAAATCGCCCTTAGAGATCGAGAATTTCTTCCAGGAGGACCAACTGTCCAAGTCGTCCATAGTCAAATGCATTCCGAACTCTTTGTTGACTCGCTCACACCATACGAGCATCGATTCGGCTAGGACCCCGTCCAGATCAACGGCGATCTTCAGCCCACGACTCTGCATGAGACGACCCGCCCGGACCTCGGCGAGTAGGTCGAGCCTTTAACCTTGACAGCAAGACCAGCATCGAAGCACGTGCGAAGCGAACGATGGTCCTTGCCGGTTAGAGGGTTGCTCGACATAATTGCAGGCCTTGCCCACCAGACTCTTGGATGGATCTGCTTCGCAACTGGATTCCTCTCGCTATTCACGAGTCCCTAGTTGCAAGTTCTCCTTAGCGCTTTGTTCCGTAGACGGCGCATACAACTCCTGCAGTCAGAGAAACGGGATGGGCATTGTCTAGCCCTTCGCGGCTCATTAGACTAGCGATCTGTTCTCCGGTTCGAGCCCGAAGTATCGATCGTCCCAGATACGAGAGTGTCTTGCCCCACGCGTCAGAGACCATTCGTCCAAAAACTGGGAACAGGCCAAGAAGGTAGTCATAGTAGAAGATCCGGAAGAGATGGTTTGGCGGACGAGCAAAATCCAATGAGATCACAACCCCCCCGCGGCCCGTCGTTCTTGACATTTCGTGAAAAGTACATTGAGCGTCTGAAACGTTTCTCAGAGCGAGACTAATCGAGGCAGAACCAAAACATTCGCTCCGAAAGGGCAGGTTCTCCGCTCTCGCGAGAACCCAGTCGGCTTTGTCTCCGAGTCCTTTCGACTGCAGTCGAGTCCTTGCGGTCTTTAGCATGGAAAGCGTCAGGTCGACCCCGACAACATAACCACGATCAGAAATCGCCCTCGCAAAATCCGCCGCGAGGAGTCCGGTCCCCGTGGCCAGGTCGAGCACGAGTTCATTATCGGAAGAACGGGCTAGGCTCACTACGTAGGCGCGCCATCGTCGGTCCTGAGCGAAGCTGAGTAGTCCCAGCAGAATGTCGTACTCTAAGGGGACTTTCGAGAAGAGGCTCCGGACGTACCGGGCCTTTGCGTCAAACACGGGCTAGGATGTCGACGTCTTCGGGGGACCCGGAGAGGCCCTCATGAAACTGTAGCCGACTCCGCTAATCCCTACTATGATAAGGACTACGACCAGAGCGATTGGTAGCAACCCAATGCTGGTTGCTCCAACATACCATAGAACTCCTAGCGTCGCGGTAAGCGCTCCCCAGACCAGTATCATAGATCGGGGCGGGGAGTAAGCATTCGTTGGAGGGACCACAAAAGCTTCAACGATCATCCATGCTCCAAAGAAGGCGAAGATGAGGGGAAACGCGGTTGCTAGAGTTGCTCCTATGTTGAAGAATGAGAGAAGAATTACTCCTCCAAGGATTATCAGGAACACGCCCGCGTTGAGCGGCGCCCAAGGAAGACGATTCATTACTATTCGATGAGAATTTGACAGGTCTCTTGTTTATAGTCCTATTGTACTCGCGCCATTAGCCCGGGAATAGTGGCGGTCAAACGTGTCTCAACATGTTTGACCTGTCGCAGTTTGGAGGATAACTCATGAGAGGTTCGCCAAACATTTCCCCAGCCGCACTTGCGGCCTCGCCTCCAAGGCTATTTCAGCGTTCGTTCGCACAGAACGCCGTGGTCGAGATGATGCTTCGGCCTCTGATCAATTATCTGTGCAAAGTCCTGGTTT
Source organism: Candidatus Bathyarchaeota archaeon UBA185 (assembly GCA_002495485.1). GTDB lineage: Archaea > Thermoproteota > Bathyarchaeia > 40CM-2-53-6 > 40CM-2-53-6 > 40CM-2-53-6. The sequence goes on along the minus strand of DAFH01000111.1, from coordinate 8,168 downwards.
CGCCGACACGGATCCTCTTTTGAGCACGCGCCGGCAACGTGCCGGCCAGAGTGATGCAAGCGACAATCCATTCGCTACCTTCCTTAGCAGGCCCCAAAACTTCCTGCCTTTGAGTCAAAGGCGCCAAGTGCGCATCCGCCTAGCTTTCTCCCGACGTGCCCGGACGCCTACAGAACGGAAGTTCCACTCTC
>DAFH01000111.1:0-7962 GCA_002495485.1 Candidatus Bathyarchaeota archaeon UBA185 | reverse complement strand
TATCACAACGCTCGTTCGGCCGACGATCCACATGCTGAACGGTTGATACGTTCACCGTACGCAATTCCGACCGCGAATCCACAAGCTTATTTTCGAAGATCAGATTAACTGATAGACGACAGGTCCCGATGTCGGGCTCGACGAACCCCTGTCCGAAATGTGGATACGCGAACCGCCCCACGTCGAGATTCTGCGCTAGGTGTGCCACGCCTCTCGCTGCGCCTTCGAGCATTGCGCCATATTCGTCATCAGGTGAGCCGTTGAAAATTGCGCCAAACATCTCTGAAGACAGCCCCTTCAATGTGTACGCAGATCGAGTTGCCATCGGCCGAACGGAGAAGGGACTCATTCTACTAGTGTTTGGTCTCATCTTAGGGGTAATACCGTTCGTTGGCCAGTATCTCGCGGCGACCGTCGACCTCATCGGGATCATACTAATCCTCGTCGGCCGCAAGCCGTTCGGCCCCTCCCACTCCAACTTCATCAAATTGTCAATAGTAGTCTGGTGCATTGGCATTTTGATTGCGATAATAGTGGGAGCCTCATTTGGCGCCGCGATCTCGAACTTGGAGCTAAGTGGCGCGAGTCAGACTTCCCCGCAGCAAGCTGTGACATCAGCGCTTGACTGGCTTGCTGTGGGGTCGCTCGTGACGGCGGCAGTCTTGGGAATACCGAATGTCTTGCTCACTTTTGGTCTTCAAGCGCTGCGAGCTCGCGTGCTTCTCGTCGCTGGCTACGTGACCAGTCTAGCGGTTGGCGTCCTCGTTATGGCTGTGATCCTCCCTAAAGTCGACGAGGCCGTAGCACAGGCGTTCTCGACTCAAGATCTAACGCCAATAGAGAGCATTCAGTCTCAAGCACAGCTGCTGGGTTTCTTGACAATCATTCCTGCAGCAATCTATGCATTCGCGTACTACGAAGCATACTCCAGAATAGAGAAGGGCCAGGTTCCTCTTGATTGGTCATAGATTGCTGAACTAGTCCATGGCGCCGGCAGCGAATTCTATCGTTTGGCTGCCAATGCAAGTACGGACCCCCTTTTATTGGTCATAAGAAAGAATTCTCCAACCAATTGAGGCGGATACGGTCCCTGAGACGGGAGGCAGTCGGTCAAGCATACTGTTCGACGGCGAATCTTGGAGCAGGATTCGACTGCTTCGGTCTTGCGCTGAACAAGTATTCTGACCGGGTCCAGATACGATTTACGCAACTCAACAAGATCAGACTTGCTGTGAAAGGAGCGTATTCGTACGGCGTCCCGAAGGACTCTAACCAGAACTCCGCGGGACCCCCGGCTGTCGCTCTGCTGGAAAGGGCGCGTTTGAAAAAGGGACTCTTCATCACCATCGACAAAAATGTGCCTCAAGGTCTGGGTCTTGGGAGTAGCGGGGCAACCGCTGCGGCGTGCACAAAGACCCTTGACCACCTATTGGACCTCAGACTATCGGATGATGAGCTTGTTCGAGTCGCCAGTCTTGGAGAGAGAGCTGTGGCGGGAACGGCCCATGCCGACAACGTAGGGGCTTCCCTCCTGGGGGGATTCGTTATTGTCTTCGACAACCCTGTCAGAACTATCTCGATTAAGCCACCTTCAAAGTTGAGAATCGTTGTTGCGACTCCCGGGCTTCGGCCGCGGAGAAACAAGACCCGGATAGCCAGAGGCCTGGTGCCGAGACGCATTGAGACAGAGAAAGCCCTCCTTAATGTTGGGAGAGCCTCAGCCATTGCAACTGGGTTTTCTCGCGGAGACATTGAGTTGATCGGTGCTGCAATGAGTGATGAGATTGCGGAGCCTCGTCGAAGCCGCCTGATACCGAGCTATGATAACGTGAAGAGGCTGGCCTTCGAGGCAGGAGCTTCGGGGGTCGCGATAAGTGGAGCCGGGCCCAGCCTGGCCGCTCTCGTTGATGAGACGAGACATAGCCCACGGATGGTTTCTCGCGCAATGGTTCAGGGATTCGCACAGAAAGGAGTGCAGGCGTCCTCTTTCGTCGCACGCCCCGCCCCCGAGGCAAGGATCGTTCGGAGCAGATGAGAATGCCGTGGCCCTACCAACTCAGGTGCTTCAACTGTCACGCGCGATATCCTCATGGCACTCTCAATTATCGGTGTGAAAAGTGCGAGGGCCTGCTTGAGATCAGGTTCCACATCTCAAAGAGAAGAATTCCCTGGAAGAATCGTGCATTGTCGGTCTGGAGATACAGAGAGCTCCTTCCGATCGATAGTGATCGCTTCGTCACGTCTCTGGGAGAAGGGGGGACTGGACTCCACCGGTTGCGGCGTCTGGCGAAGCAGATTGGACTGAAAAGAGTATACGTAAAGAACGAAGGCGAGAATCCCACTGGTTCATTCAAAGACCGAGGTATGACTGTAGCTCTTTCAAAAGCTCGAGAACTCGGCAAACGAAGAGTTGTTTGCGCTTCAACCGGAAACACTGCCGCCTCTCTCGCAGCCTATTCAGCTCAGGCAGGGCTAGATTGCATCGTCTTTGTCCCAAAAGGAAAGATCGCTCCGGGAAAGATGCTGCAAGTCGTGATGCATGGAGCCAGAATTGTTGAAGTCGAAGGCGATTTTGACCAGGCCATGAAACTCGTCGTCGACTTGACTCAACGACGAAATTCGTTCTATCTCATGAACTCGCTAAACCCGTTCCGGCTGGAGGGACAGAAGACTATCGCTTTCGAGGTTCTCGATCAGCTCGAAAAGACGCCCGACGCGGTCGTTCTGCCGGTAGGTAACGGTGGAAACATCAGCGCGATTTGGAAAGGCTTCGGTGAGTTCCGAGAGCTGGGAGTCGCGAAGCGTAAGCCTCGTATGATAGGAGTGCAAGCGGAGAAGGCGGCTCCGATAGCGAGAGCGGTGAGAGACAACCGGGATACGATTAGACCCGTCCGGAACCCGCAGACTCTCGCCACTGCGATAAGGATCGGGTCTCCAGTCAACTGGACAAAGGTCCTACGTGCCATAAAAGAGTCAAATGGAACTGCCACAACGGTTTCTGACGGGGAGATTCTAACAGCTCAGAGAGAACTCGCTTCAAAAGAGGGAATCTTTGTGGAGCCTGCCAGTGCAGCTTCCATTGCCGGGCTGAAGAAGAGTGTGAATTCGGGAGACGTCGACCGCTCAGACCTTATCGTTTGTGTTACAACGGGCCATGGGCTAAAAGATCCATCGATAGTAGATCGTATTCCTCGTCCTAAGAGTTACACTCTGAAAATTACTGACACTGACTGGATTGATCGTCTAGAGCGTACGCTTTGAGAATAATCCTGGTAGGCTTCGGAAACGTAGGACAGTCACTGGCCCGAATCATCAACTCCGACAGGGCCAGACTCGTAAAGGATTACGGTTTCGAACCCCAGATAACGACGATCGTTGATAGCCGTGGATCCTGCAGTGATGATAGAGGTCTTGATCTCTCCCTTGCGCTAAAGACGAAGGAGCGGCATGGAACGGTCGCGAAATATCCCCAGAAGGGCCGTGAGAGAACGAGTCTGTCCCGAATAATCTCCAGTAGCGAAAGTGAAGCACTCATCGAATGCACTACTTCCAACTACAAGGACGGTGAACCTGGAATCTCGAACATCAAGCAGGCTCTCGCGACAGGCAAACACGTGGTGACCGTCAACAAGGGACCTCTAGCACTGGCAATGCCGGCCTTACTGGAACTAGCCAGGCACAAGAGACTGCAGCNNTTCAGTGGTACAGTGGGTGGAGGAACTCCATATCTCAGCTTCGCCTCCAAATGCATCCTCGGGGAGAGGATCCTCGAAATCCACGGGATACTCAACGGAACAACAAACTACATTCTAACCCGGATGGACGAAGCGTCCCTGACTTTCCAAGGAGCTCTCAGAGAAGCTCGAGAGAAGGGCTACACTGAAGCGGACCCTTCTAACGACGTAGACGGATACGACACCGCCGCTAAAATGGTGATAATTGCAAACTGGGTAATGAGCAAGCGAACCAGTCTCAGTGACATGGAGATAACGGGCATCTCGAGAGTGACACCACAGATGCTCAAGAAAGCCAAGGCTTCCGATTCAAAGGTCAAACTGATCGGACGGGTCTCGCACTCTCAAGCAACGGTAAGACCCGAGGAAGTCTCTTCGAACGATCCAGTCTGCGTCGATGACACTCTGAATGCTCTAACATTCTCGACCGTACGGGCTGGCGACATAACTCTGGTGGGACACGGGGCTGGCGGAGAAAGAACGGCCAGCGCGATCATCCGCGACCTTGTGGACATTCGGAATCAGTTCGCGATCTAGGAGGGGGACTCTTCGAAGATAGTGATGAAGTTCGGTGGATCATCTCTGGCGACGCCGACAAGGATCAACAATGCTGCTAGAATAGTTCAGAGCTTCTCGGAAAAGAACAGGATTATCGTCGTAGTGTCAGCCATGGGAGATGTGACAGACCTCCTTATCGAGACAGGGGAGGCTGCAAGTGGAGGAGAATCGCAGAAGGCGAGGAGTCTGCTCTCGCGTCTCCAACGCTTTCACGCCAGCGCCGCAAGCTCCGCGGCGGACAAAGATTCCCGTAGAGACCTGATGGACATCATTCGTGAGTTGAACAGCGATCTTGGGAAGACGGTCGAGGGCATTCTGCACCTGAGAGAGATGACACCTCGAACCCGAGACTATCTTCTCTCATTCGGAGAACGGTTCGCCGCTCCCATTCTCGCCTACACGCTGAAACGTCTCGGGCTAAAGTCTCGGCCTCTGACCGGCGGCGAGGCGGGAATAACCACGGACGACAACTTTGGGGAGGCGAGGCCTCTGATCGAGATAAGTTACCACCAGCTCGTACGCCGTTTGAGTCCAGCTTTGCGCCGAGGAGAAGTTCCCGTTGTCACGGGATTCGTTGCCACATCTGTCGACGGAAACACCACTACTCTGGGACGGGGCGGCTCTGACTACACTGCTAGCCTCATAGGAGCCGGACTCGAAGCGGATGAGATCTGGATCTGGACAGACGNNGACGTTGATGGATTGATGACTGCCGATCCGCGGATTGTCAATAATGCCCGGGTCCTTCCAACCGTATCATTTGGTGAGGCTCTTGAACTCTCGTATTTCGGGGCCAAGATGATGCATCCTCGCGCTCTGCAACCTGCAGCACAGTCGAAGATTCCTGTTCGCATCATGAACTCGTCGAAGCCGAACAAGCCCGGAACTCTCGTCTCTGCGAGAGGGACAGACGATCATGGTAGCGTTGTGAAGGCGATCTCGATGATCCGGGATGTCGGTATCGTGACGGTTGGAGGTGCGGGAATGGTGGGTGCCCCCGGCGTTGCTGCCAAGGTCTTCCAGGCTCTCGGATCAGCAAACGTGAACGTCATGATGATCTCCCAAGGATCTTCCGAAGCGACCATCTCGTGCGTCGTAGCTAGGAGGGACGTCGAACGGGCACTGAGGACTCTCCAATTAGCGCTTTTGGGACAGGGATTCGTGGATAGGATTCTGGATGAGAGAGACGATTGCGTAGTGGCCGTCGTGGGATCCGGAATGAAAGGAACACCCGGAGTTGCAGCGAGAGTATTCGGAGCAGTGTCCAGTAAGAAGGTAAACGTGCGCATGGTTGCTCAAGGCTCCTCAGAATACAACATATCATTCGTAACAAAGGAGAAAGACGGGGCTCAGGTCGTCAGAGCGATTCACGACGAATTCGGCCTCGGAAGAACAGACTGCAACCTCTAGGCGCATTCCAAAAGCGCGTTTGTGGTCTGTCAGCGCGTCTGGTTCCGTGAGGAAATGGTACGCCAGGGATTGCTGACGGGTGCCCCGGCTATCTAGCGGCTCTCTCTTGAGCGGAAAAAGTTAACTAGATTTAGATCTGATGCTCAATCCTCTCTTTGGGTGTAGCTGAAATGAGAAATCGACTATTCTTGTCTAATCGTTTGAGAAGCAAACGGGCCGTAATGCCGGCGGTACTATTTCTCCTTCTCGCAGTCGCCCTCACCCCGAGAATATCCGCAGTGTCCGCGGCTGGAAATTTGTACATTAGCCCTGTAACTGTGCCCCTACAGCCGGTAGGCAGTACATTCACTGTCCAAGTGAAGGTGTCAGCAATGGATACGTTCGATGGATGGGAGATCCAAGTTGTGTCTGATCCGAGCGTCATCAGTGCGACCAACATCTCTTTGACCGGCAACATTTTGGCCACTAGCAACCCTCAAGGTATTGCTTTTCCCCTTCGAAATTGTATTAACGGTAACCAAACAGGATCGTCAGGCTGTTGTCTGACGAATTCGTGCTCTCCGCTCGATGGCAATGGAATCGCAGACTCTAGCTACGCCTACAATCCCGGAACGAGCGGCAGTGGCCTCCTCTTCAATGTAACCTTCAGGGTCGTCAGCAACAAGCCGTCCAGCCCGATAACTGTCAAAAACGATCAGATAACAAACGGGGGGGCAAACGTTGTTCACACAACGATGAGTGGATACTACGGAACCGCCTCCCCATCCTTCAGTGTATCCGCAAACCCATCGTCGCTGACAGTAGTCCAAGGATCGCCGGGTGTGTCCACGATCACTCTGAATAGCCTCGCTGGTTTCGCGGGGGACGTCAACCTCACTGCCTCTGTAAACCCCACGGGACCTGCCGTCTCTCTGAATTCCAGCTCACTGCACCTCACCAACGGAGGACAGAATTCGACCAAGCTGTTGGCAGATGTGGGGACGTCGACCGCCTTGGGCACCTATACGATCACGATCGTTGGGAAGAGCGGATCAGTGTCGGTCAGCGTGCTTGTCTCGATCACTGTCACAAGCACGACTTCTCCCGACTTCATCTTCACGATTGTCCCATCATCCATCAGTATCGGCCAAGGAACGGTAAGAAGTGTATCGATGGTAGCAAGCAGCGTTAACGGCTTTTCAGGCTCCATATTCATTACATTAGCAAGCATCAATCCTCTGACACAATACAGCCCAGCCTCGCGCTGGATGGACACAATCCTGCTTGCCAGCGGAGGGGAAGGAAATGCCACCCTCAGCATTATCCCATTCTACGATACTCCACCGGGCGTTTACAGCTTTACAATGACCGGCACAAGCGGCGCCGTCTCCCATTCGGCTACGGTCCAAGTCACGGTCACTGCATTCCCAGCATTCGGCATCAACGTGTCCCCAAACATCATAGTCGTCCCAAGAGGCTCTTCAAACCACACGACCATTATCCTGAGTTCTAACTCACTGTTCACCGGGACCATTTCGCTGAACGTTACCGTCACACCCATCTACCCCGGCCCCGTCCTGCCTCCTGGCCTGTCCACCACTCTGAGCCAAGACAACTTTCGGCTCGGCCCAAGCCAAACGATCAATGTCACTCTTACACTTGCAACGAACAACGAAACCTTCGCCACTTACTACTACGTTAACGTGACCGCCACAGGCGGGGGAATGTCACAATCCTTCGTCGCCCAGGCCAACGTCACGGGCATACCTCCTCCGGCACCGGACTTCACAATCTCCGCGAATCCATTGCTGAACAGCATTCCGGAAGGAGGGAACGCGACTTACACGATTACTATGGCGAGCCTGAACGGTTTCTCTGGAAACGTCAGCATCACCGCGACCATAACTCCCACACCCTTGAGCCCGCCAGTCGCGAGACTGACCCCGCCAAGCACTATTCTCTCACCTGGCGGGCAGAAGATCATCACGCTGCTCATAACCACCCTCCGCGCGACTCCAGCACAGTATTACTCAGTCTCGCTACAGGCGTCGAGTGGCTCGCTCACTCACTTTTCCTCAGTGCAACTGGAGGTGTTCCACTACGACATCACGCCAGTCGCAAACTTCTCGTTCACGCCCGCCAATCCAACAGCGAGACAAGTCGTCAACTTTGACGGGTCGTCCAGCTACGATCCCGACGGGAGCATCGTGTCTTGGACGTGGAGCTTCGGAGACGGCATTATCGGTTTTGGCGAATACGCCAGCCATGTCTACATCAGCGG
>DAFH01000029.1:8401-15571 GCA_002495485.1 Candidatus Bathyarchaeota archaeon UBA185 | reverse complement strand
CGAGCTGAATCCTCTCGCCTTGGATGTGAACAACTGCGCAGCGGCCATATTCTGCGACGCTAACCAGGTCGACAAGTCGGTACTGTTCTGCGAGAAGATGTTCCGGATAGATGAGAACTTCATTCCGGCGCATCAGAGGCTTGCAGAGGCCTACCTGCAGCAGTCGAGATTCGATGATGCGATAGGCGTACTAGAGAAGGCGGCGATCATCTCAAAGGGTCAGGCGATGGTCAGAGCGAAGCTCGGATTCGCATACGCCCGCGCCGGTNNAGAAGAGTCCGTGAAGAGGTACATCTCCCCGGTCGCGTTAGCCCTCGTCCACTGCGGTCTCGGCGAGAAGGAGAAAGCCATCAGCTATCTGGAAAAGGCTCGGGAAGAGCATGCTGGTGGACTGCTTGCCGTGAAGGTTGGCCAACTCTGGGCAAGCCTACGTACTGAACCGGCCTTCAACCAGCTCGTCAGCCGGATAGGACTGAACACACCACCAAACTCGTAGCTAGACCTGCCAAACCTTGCGGAGACTGGCTTCTCCCACTCTGGGTCCCGAACAGTCTATTCGGGATGTATCGCTCAATACTGTCGTAGCTGTACGACTTCGGGTGTCCACTTCAATTAGCAACCGTGATCTAGCCCAACGACCTCGGTCACAGAACGTGTAAAGCTCCTTAAGCGCTGGGAACTAGTCGAGGGCATCGGCCACGCGAATCTTCCACAAAGAAGGTCAGCTGGTCGAGAAACTGTGCGAGCTTTGCAGTCAGAGGGTTATCACGTTGTCTTCGTCGGAGAAGTGTCCTCTGTGTCTAGGGCATCTTCGAAGCGTGCATGACGGGGCCGCAGTTCCCTGTCCCGTTCTGGGAAAGAGAGTGTCCTATGGCCAGTGTTTTGCCTGCGCCAACTTCCTCAAGGTAGAAGAAGGCAAGGTCGACTGTAGAGGCCTGCCGCTTACAAACGCATGAACTGCGTTAGACGTCTACTTTCCAGCGTCGATTTCTTCCCTGCGCAACTCCACGAGTTTCTTCAGCAGGGCCACCGGGACCTTCGTGCCAATTGGGAATTGAAGCGTGGCTTTCGCCGCTTTGTACTGCTCTATCTTCTTGTCGAGGCTGGCTGGAATGTTGTGCGGGACGGCGTAGAAGCTGATGTGTTTCTTGAATGCGCCGAAGTAGGCTAGTCGGCCCTTGTAGCCGGGAAACTTGTATTCGTAGAATGGCATGCCATAGCTCATCTTTTCATCCGCTCGGGGCACGGTTGCCTCGATTGCGGCTCGGATCTGCTTCATCATCTGCTGCGCGGGTTCAGAGGCTTTAGCGATGTATTCGTCGACTTTTCCGTTCTTCACCATCGTCATACCTAGCCTACCTGACGTTGTTCCATGATCGACCAATAAATCATCCTCGACTTACCAATCAGTGAAGTGCGCTACGCCAGAGTGGCGGAACCTAAGCCGGGTACGCGACGTCGTTGGCTCCAAGAAATTCTCCCAGTTGTCTTATCGTCTCGTCGATCATTGCTGAGACCTCTTTGCCGCCGGGTGCGTGAGGTTCGGCGTGTACCGAGATGACGTTGAGTTTCTCGTTCTTCTTGTCTCTTAGCATGTCGACTCTTCCTATAAGCGCGTCGCCCCACAAGATGGGATGGACGAAGGTTCCGAATTTCCTTTTGCTCTGCGGCAGAAAATTTTCATGTGCGTAATCGAAGCTGAAGAGTCGGTTCGTCCTGCCTCGCAGGCAGATGAGATTGTCGAAGGGAGCGAGGAGAGTCATTCGCGGTTCCCACCCGTCAGAGTCCAAAGACTCGAGTAAGGGAATGTCTAGCTCGTGGATGTACCGGTCGCCCTTACGACCAAGCCCCTCGACATCGATTCGACTAATCTTGGACTCTCTTTCTAGGCTGTTCAGGGTCTTTTCTAGATTCAGATAACAACCGCGCGGAAAATACAGGTGGATTTCGCGAGGAGTAGCAGTGCCTAAGGCTCGGAGCGCTCTCTGCGCAGCCTCGCGTTCGAATTCCTCCTCTGTCAGTTCTCTCCTATCAACGGTTGCCGGTAGGAACTCTTCGGAGAGGCCGTAAATGTTCTGGTTTCCTTGGTGGCCGACGATCATAATGTATCCAGTCATTAGAAGATTGTAGAGCATGAGCAGGACCTTGCTCCCAGGGATCCATCCGTCAGGGCTCCTGGTTCGAACATAGTCCTGGAACTGGTTCTGCCGTAATGGTCCCTTCTTCTTCAGCTCGCTCAGTATTTTCCTGCGGAGTTCCTTGTTCTCGGCGAGAAACTTACGTGCTCGCCTCTTCTGAGATCCCCAAGAATCAGACAATGATTCAGGGTATCTTCTCATCATCGAATTGTAGATCGGGTAATCTTCGGTGAGTACTATCGAGGCCATGGGGGTCCAGTGCAGGAAGAGCTTCTTCTCGCTCCAGAGTAGTTTCTCTAAGTCGGATCGTCGAAAGTTGCCAAGCCTGCTCCAGAACGAGATGATGTGAGAAGGCGCTACGGCGTCTACAGGGTCCCACTGAATGTAACATAGGTCGCGGACGATGGCAAGAATCGATTCGGTGGTTGGACGGAGAGATTTGCCAGCTAGGTGCTGCTTTACGAGCATGAGACGGCGGGCATTTTCTTTAGAGATGGTAGTGGCTATTTTGCTCAACGGATCCAACAACCCAGGATCGTTTGTCTATCGCGCGGCTGGCTCGAACTGTCCGACAGGATTTCCGTCAGGGTCTTCGATCCGGACTTGTCTCCCGCTTGGAACCGAGTCATCAAACCCGAAAGGGGTCGGACGGTTTATTTCAGTCCTTCATCTCTTGGCCGGTCCGAAGGCGACGCAGGGGTGGCCACTCGGAAAGAGGGCAGTGTTCTATTTGTCTGCGTCGAGAATGCGGGACGTAGCCAGATGGCCCAAGCATTTGCTGAACGGCTCGGTATGAATGCGACCAGTGCAGGAACAGTCCCCTCAACGAGGATTAACCCTGTCGTAGTTCAGGCCATGAAGGAGAAGGGGATCGACCTGGCTCAACGCTCTCCAAAGATGTTGACGACCCAGATGATCAATGAAGCGAGTCTCGTCGTTACGATGGGGTGTTCGATCGAGGAGGCCTGTCCGAGGCCGATGCTGGCTCAGATGCAGAAGAAGCTTGTAGACTGGCACCTCGACGATCCGAGAGGCAAATCGATCGAGGATGTCAGAAGGATTCGAGACGAGATAGAGAGTAAGGTACGAGAGATAGCAAGAGGAGCTTACGAGAAGCAAGCTGCCTTCTGAAAAAGACTGGAAACCTGTCGTCGTAACAGAATACCATATATCGGGTGCTTCTTGATCTGGGGGGAGGTCTAGAAAGATGGCCGACGCTGTCTTTCTAACGCTGCTGATCCTGCATGTTGGCTCGATAGTGGGCTGGATGGGCGGAGCCGTGCTGTTCGTCTCGGTCCTATCCCCGTCTCTCCGCCGCATGACGCCACCGAGCAGAACGGAATTCATCCGCTCCACTATTCCAGCGTACACAAGGTTCGTCGGAGCTACCACGATCATTGCCGTTCTCTCGGGACTACTATTGTATGTCTATTCGACCCAGATCGCGCCCGCACTCGGCCCAAGTAGCTCAGGGCTACCCTATGTCCAGGGCGGTGCGATCGTCGCTCTTGTTGTGGTCATAATAGCGTTCGCAGTGACGATCCCGTCGAGCAGAAAGCTCGTCTCGTTCGTAAAACAGGGCCCGCCAAATGACCAGACCGCGGCTGAGGTCGGTGGTCTGCAAAAGAGGCTTGGAATCGCTGCCCAGGCAGGAGCCGGGCTCCTCGGGCTCACGCTGATCCTGATGATAATCGGAGCCAGCATCTGAGCGGCTGATGCTCCAGCTCCTTCTCTTCCCTGAGCCTGATCGGTGGTTTGAGCTAATCCGTCGCAAACGAGTTTATCTTTCAGGTGAAACCTGAATCTCGGAACAGTATTGCTCCAGGGCACCCGCAGACTCGCAGCTATCATGTTCACCGACATGGTAGGCTACACGGCGCTGGGGCAGAGAGACGAGGCACTCTCTTTGGCGCTGGTCGATGAGCAGAGGAAGCTCCAACGCCCCATCTTTACCCGGCACGGTGGGAAGGAGGTGAAAACGATGGGCGACGCCTTTCTTGTCGAGTTTGCAAACGCAATGGATGCTGTGAGATGTGCGTATGATGTTCAGCGTGCTTCGAGAGAGTTCAACATTTCCCGGCCGGCGGATCAGAGGACAAGGTTGCGGATTGGGCTTCACCTTGGAGATGTGATCGAGTCTCAGGGAGACATTTCTGGCGATGCTGTCAACATCGCGTCTAGGATACAGTCTCTAGCTGAGGAGGGAGGCGTGTGCATTACGCGACAGGTCTATGATCAGGTCCGCAACAAGTTTGAGCTTTCATTCAGCAGTCTTGGGACCAAGCCGCTGAAGAATGTCAGTGCGCCGACGGAAGTGTACAAGATGTTGATGCCCTGGGAGAAGGAGACGCAGGCCGGCCTAGGTGAGCTGGATGTGAGAAGGGTGGCCGTGCTGCCGTTTGCGAACATGAGTCCAGATCCTAACGATTCCTATTTTGCGGATGGTATCACTGAAGAGATAATTTCAACGCTCTCGGGCGTCAGTGGACTCAGCGTCATCTCCCGCACGTCGGTTATGGGCTACAAGGGATCGTCAAAGAAGGTTAGGGAGATTGGGAACGAGCTGGAGGTCGGGTCCATCCTGGAGGGCAGTTTTAGGAAGGCCGGCAACAGGGTGCGGGTGACGACTCAACTGATCGCTGTCAGCAACGATCGACATGTCTGGGCTCAGAGCTACGACCGGAATCTCGACGACGTTTTCGCCGTCCAGAGTGACATTGCTAAGCATGTGTCCGATGCTCTGAAAGTCAAGATCCTAGAACCTGAGAGCGACAGGATCGATAAGAAACCTACTGGGAACGCCAAGGCGTATTCTCTCTACTTGAGGGGGAGGTATCACTGGAACCAGAGAGGTTTGGACGACATCAAGAAGGCGAGAGACTACTTCCAGCAGGCGGTTAACGAGGATCCGGGTTTCGCCCTCGGATATGTAGGTCTGGCAGACAGCGACGAACTCCTTGCCGACAACTGGAATTTCGAGCCTAAAGCGAGGCATGAGGCGGCCAAGGCGATGCTGTCCAAAGCTCTGGATATTGATCTGAACCTCGCCGAAGCGCATGCGACACTTGGGCTGGCGTTGTTGCACGATTATGATCTGAAGGGTGCGGAGGAGGAGTTCAAGAGAGCGATTGAGCTCAAACCGAGCTACGCGACAGCCCACCAGTGGTACTTTCATCTATTATCGACCGAGTCGAGATGGGAGGAGGCTTTCAAGCAGATCGAGACGGCGCTGGAGCTAGACCCTCTCTCGCAGGTCATCAACATGAACCATGCGGAGTACTATATCGCGCGGAGAGACTACGAGACCGCGCTTGAGATCATCAAGAAGGCGCTAGAGCTGAATCCGCGCAGCGAATATGCGCGCTTCGTACTGGCCGCGGTGTACGGGTTCATGGGGAGACTCAAGGAGATGAGGCGAGAGATTGACCTCGGTGTCGGGCTTGTGCAACCGTCGTATCCCCAAGTGGCAAAGACGTCGAAGGCGATGATCGCATTAATGGCACACGACAAGGAAACGTTGAGGAAGCTCTTGCCCGAGCTGAAGTCGCACGTGGGCGAGCAGTGGTATCCAGATGCTCACGAGATCGCTGCATATCTCTTCGAGCTAGGCGACCTCGACGGAGGATTCGAATGGCTGGAAAGATCCTATGCTCAATGCGATTTTAGCCTTCTGTTCGTACTTCATCATCGGACGTTCGACGTTGTCCGAGATGACCCTCGATTCCAGAATCTCCTGAAGAGGCTCGGAATCAGTTCGTAACAAGAGGTAGAGTGGGATCCGAGCAGACTCTACGATAGTTCGTTCAGACTAGAATCCCGCGTGCTCTCAAGGGTTGCGACTTTTTGTTTAAGTAACGATTCGCCATCGTCTGGGTGAGGATGACGAATCGGTGCAGAAGCAACAGGCGAGATACGAGCGACCAGTAAGCGAACTTTGGGAAATGTGGAAGCCGCGCGTCCGGATGAGAGTCTACCCTTTCACCTATGCCCTGTACGAGGATATGGAGAGGGCGATGAAGACGATCACATCCTACGATAGAGACGCCTGGGCAGAAGCTTTCGGTGCCGTGGCGAGACCCTATGAGGCTAAGGCGGCCGCGGCGGAAAAAGCCGGGGACTCGAAGGCTGCCAAGGAGAACTATCTCCGCGCATACCAGTACTATATGCTGGCGCGGTATCCGACCATCAACTCAGACGGAAAGAAGAAGGCGTACAGAAAGGCGCAGGAGATGCTCCTCAAAGCATCAAACTACTTCGAAATTCCAATAGCGAAGGTCAGTATTCCATTCAAGGGAAAGGCGGGCGAAGGCAACTCGATCCCCGCATATCTGCGACTGCCAAAGGTCGGCAGCGCGCCACATCCGCTCTTGGTGAGCTGGGGCGGAATCGACGGCTACAAAGAAGAACAACAGAACGATTCCGCTCTGGCGAGGGGAATTGCACATCTAGCCATCGACGGCCCAGGGGTCGGAGAATCACCTGTCAAGGGGTCTGAGGACGCGGAGAGACTGTTCGGGGCAGTCTTCGACTGGATCGCAACCCGCAAAGAGTTCGACACTCGCAGAGTGGGAGTCTGGGGCTACAGCACCGGCGGCTACTGGGCCGTCAAGGTAGCCTATCTCTACAAAGACAGAATTGCCTGCGCAGTCAGCCACGGTGGACCGGTCCACTACGCATTCGAGCCTGAATGGATGAAACAGCAAGAGAGAGGCGAGTATCCGTTCCAGTTCTTCGACACGATCGCGTTCGCGTTCGGTCGGTCAGGCTATGAGGAATGGGTACAGTATGCGCCTAGGCTTTCGCTACTCAAGCAGGGCGTTCTGGACTGGCCGAGCGCGCCCTTGCTGCTCGTCAACGGAATCCACGACTCTGTCTTCCCCATCAAAGACTACTACNNGAGTCCGAAGTGTGCGAGATTCTATGACGCGGGACACATGGGGTTCACCAAGGATACTTTCGACACGATTCTGAACTGGATCAGTGAGAAGCTAAAGTAGCCCGGCCGGAAGAGGCGGGGTAATTTCATTTTTCC
>DAFH01000029.1:0-8347 GCA_002495485.1 Candidatus Bathyarchaeota archaeon UBA185 | reverse complement strand
TACAGAAGCGGTTGAAAGGCATCCAGTGGCAGAACGGGAACTGTCTCTCCTGCATCTGGTTCGCCACAAAGGATCCGCTCAACGCCGACTTGTTTGACAGGGCAAAGTGTATTCATCCGAAACTGAATATCTACCAGCTGGTCGTGTCTGGCCGCGACTGGTGCAACCTTTTCGAGGAGATCAAACAGAGGCAAATCGAACACAAACAAGAAATGGCTCTGAAGGAAGAGGAAAAATCCGGATAAACCAATATTCCGCTTCGCAACAGCCCGCCGATCCGCAACCCCAACTATCTTTCTGGTTCTGGAGTGGGTCGTCCTACCACTGAATCTATGAGTCCGCGAATATACAACGGTCCTTTGGAGCTGCTTGTCTTATCCGCTTGATCTAGAAGCCTTTTGATGACGTCCCGATACGGCTCGCGTCTGTGCACCTTCAACTTATCAAGTCGCATCTTGTCAACTACTGCGATCATTATCGTGGTCTCGTCTTCTTGCAATGTTGTCGCTGGGAGTACGCTGTTATGGATAGGTATAAGTCATTATAATGTGGCGGACTCTTTATTTATGATCGCATGATGCAGTCGACCTGATGGTTCTTGGTCGTTGACATTGTCTTGAAACGCGAGTCTTCACACAAGGTTCTTTCCAAGTCGTATCGTGGAGGATACACTGGCGACAATATGCTCCGTCCAGAGTTCGAGTATGTGTCCAATTGGATGGGCTCGAATAGAATGAGGCCGGGCAAATGGTTCCGGATCGAACTGGACAAGTACGAAATAGGCATGCCCTCGAGCGACCGTCGGTGGTGGGCATGCATCGAAATCAAAACCAAACTCCTCACGAAGCCACCGACGGAGATTGAGCTCAAGACGCTTCCAGCCACACAAGTGGCAAGCGTCACGTTCGATCCTGCTGAGTTCTCGGACAGACTAGTCTATCACGGACTGGAATGCTGGCTTGAGTGGAGGACGAAATTCGGCGAGTATGAGGAGGCGGCTCCGGCACGCGAAGTCTACCTGGCCAATCCTTGGACCAACAAGAACGCGAAGAAACACATCGAGCTCCAAGTTCCAATCCGAAAGATCTCGGCTCCGAAGAGGAGTAGAAGGTAGAGACCCGGCTTGATCACTTACATTATGCGACATGCGCCCATCGAATTCGGCAAGGACCTGCCTCCGGTGAAGGATCGCCACATCACGACAGAGGGCAGAAAGTGGGCGCACAGCGTGGTTCGACTGGCCAAGAACGAGCTGGGCCTGAATCCGGACTGGATAGTCTCCAGCCCACTGCTCAGAGCAAAGGAAACGGCCGAGATTGTGGCAGAAGATTTTGACAAGCAATCGAAGCTTGTCTTCGATGACTGTCTCCTCGGAGAGCGAGAAGTCAACGAGACATACCAACGGCTGCGCAAGTTTGACAAGAACGACAGCATACTGCTCGTCTCCCATCAACCATTGTTGCGGAATCTGATCGCTGACCTGTTGGGCGCGAAGTCCCATGTTGGCCTGTACAGCGGCGCAATCGCGTGTGTGCAGTGCGACACCTTTCCAAAACAGGGCAAAGGAATTCTCCTGTGGCTTCTGCCGCCAAGGTCAAACTTTGACGGCAAGAAGTGGATCACGTAAACCTCGCTCGTGATAGCTAGAGATACGACGATTCCTGATACGATGGACTATTCGAGATTTCAAACGCTTCTGGGCAATCGTGCACGCCCAGAAACAAGATGGGTCGCGGATCTTGCTGGAGTAAGCCAAACTGTCGCAAATGGTTTTCTTGAAGAAATGAACGAAAACTTGGCAGTCGAGGAGACTATTCGCAATACTCTCAAGGAGACGGGCCGGACATACTATGCGCAATTCCCCGCCCCTCTCGAGCTATACGGGATTACGAGGATTGTGAAACCTGAGAGTATCGTTGAGAGCGGCGTCTCATCAGGCATATCCTCTGCCCACTTCCTCATGGCCCTCAAGAAGAACAGGAAGGGAACGCTGCATTCCATCGACTATCCAACATACAGTCTGAAACCCAAGCGATCCGAGGGTGATATTTCATGGAGTATTCCGTACGGGAAGGATTCAGGATGGGTGGTCCCTTCAGGTCTTAGACGTAGATGGAAGCTGCACAAGGGGAGGAGCGAAGATCTTCTTAGAGGAGTTTTGAAAGAGATCAGGGCTGTCGACATTTTCTGTCATGACAGTCCGTGGACAAGCCGGCATCTGGCGTACGAGCTGGAAACAATCCAACCATATCTCCGATCGGGATCCATTGTTGTCGCCGACAACAGCTCATGGAACCCAGCCGCAGTAGCTAGATTGGCCGCGGCTTTCTCGACCAGAGTCCTTCGAAGAGGAACCTCGGACCTGATTGGTCTTCGCGTCCCATGAAAATTCTTGGCTGGACTGTTGAAGTGTCTAACCGGTTGACGGGTCTACGATTTTGGCTTGAGGGCGGATTTGATGGCATCGTCTAGAGCTTTGAATTCGTAGCTGCCGTTGTGTCTGTGTTCTTGTATGAAGAGCGTAGGTGTCCCGTTCACGCCGCTTCGCACTCCGCTCATGAAATCTTCGCGTATCCGCGGTTCAAACGCGTGCTGTGCGACTGACTGGCGAATCTTTTCCCTGTCGAGTCCGAGCTTCTTGTCTGCAAACTTGAGGAAGAATTCCTCGTCGTTGAGAGACTTCTGGTTCTCGTAGATGAAGTCGTGCATCTCCCAGAACTTGCCTTGGGCCGCTGAGGCCTCGGCCACTTCAGCGCCGAACTCCGCTCGGGGATGAATCTGGGTCAAAGGAAAGTTGCGAAACACGAACCTGAGATTCTTTCCATGCTTTTCCTGGACCTTCTTAATGATCGGATAGGCCTNNTCGCCGCAGTACGGGCACTGGTAGTCGCCATATTCCAGCAGCGCGACTTTGGCGGTTTTCGGTCCCTGAATGTGATCTCTCTTCTCACTGACGGGCAGAGTCAGTCGAGGAGAATCGACATCTTCTATCCTTTCGGTGCTTGCAGTCATCCGTCTCTTGCCGCTCAAGACTACTCGCCCACCTTCTTCTTGTCTGGATACATTTCCTCGAGCGCGTTGAGTATCCCGTCAGCCCCCGGATTCACGCCGACAGGCGACAAGTAGCTCCAGCGTATGATGCCACGCTCGTCTATGACGAACAGCGCACGTGCAGATTCACCCGGGTTGTGCTGATAGGCACCGTAACTACGCGAGACTTCGCCTTTCGGTTCGAAGTCGGATAGAATGGGGAACTTGAGGCCCCGGTCCTTTGCGAAGGCGATGTGGGACCAGATGCCGTCTACGGATATTCCGAGGATCTCGGGTTTGTTGTAGTGTTCGAATTCAGGGAGAAGCTGGTTGTAGAGGGAAAGCTGGTCTGTGCAGACCGGACTCCAATCGGCAGGGTAGAACGCGATGACGACCGGTCGTCCCTTGAAGTCGCTTAGGGATACTTTCTGGTCTGGAGTGCTGTAGAGCGAGAAGTTGGGTGCCTTGGCTCCCGGTTCCAAGATAGAGGCAGGTCTGTTCCCGCTATTCTTGCCCGACCTCTTTCGAGTATGAGTTTCTTTCTTCGACTTGTTCAGTCTTCTCTTGTGTGAGAGGGCTTGGGACATAACCTGACCTATGCGAAATCTTCCTCGTTGCACTTAAGGCCGATCAAGTTGTACTCTTTACCCCGCCCTAGGCGGGAGCCGCGACCAGTTCCCGCGTTTGCTCCCATCCGTCAACTTCGATGATGGCCTTTGCAAAGTCCTCAGGGGCCTCCTGTGGCACGTTGTGCCCGATGCCTCGGAAGATCTTGTGCGAGTATTTGCCTGTGAACTTGTTACGATAGGCGACTCCGTCCGGGTTGGCACCGAACACCTCTGGCTCGAAATCACTTGCGATCGTGATCGAGGGCACGCGGATGGTTGGACCCGTGAAGAGTTTCTGTTCCAGTTCCTCGTATCGTGGTTCGCCCGTTGCCGAGCCTAGTCGCCAGCGATAGTTGTGGATGACAATGTCCGCATGGTCTGGGTTGTTGAAGGAGGCCGCGGTTCGATCGTACGTGGTGTCGTCGAAGTTCCAGTTTGGCGAGGCGATCTTCCAAATGAGTTTGTTGAAATCGTGCGTGTTTTGGCTGTAGCCGAGTCTGCCGCGTTCTGTCGCGAAATAGTACTGGTACCACCATCCAAGCTCAGCCTTTGGCGGCAGTGGTTTCTTGTTCGCTTCAACATTGGCGATGGTGTAGCCGCCGACGGCGATGAGACCTTTCACCCGTTCAGGCCATAACGCCCCCAGAATCGCTGCTGTTCGTCCTCCCCAGTCGAAGCCTGCGACGATGGCCTTCTTGATCTTGAGGGCGTCCATTAGATCGATTAGGTCGACNNTGTTGGCCGTTCCGGAATGTTTGGTCTGAGAGGAAGCGGGTCGCGCCGTGTCCGCGTAGATGCGGGACGATTACCCTGTATCCTCGTGACGCGAGGATCGGGGCGACGTCGATGTAGCTGTGGATGTCGTAGGGCCAGCCGTGTAGAAGAACCACTTCCTGTCCATTCGCTGGTCCGGCTTCAACATAGCCGACGTTGAGGAGACCCGCGTCGATCTGCTTCAGCGGGCCGAACGATTCCGCGCCGGGTCTATCTGAAGACAATCTTTCTGGTTGCAAACAATTATCGCGAGTCGCCGCGTGAGGCGGAACTTGCTTAAGAGACTATTCGACAGAGGTTACGAAAGATCATCGCGAATATGCTTCGTCGACGTCTCGTTGTTACCCTCAAGAGATAGCCGATGGGAGTCTCAACTGAGTAATCTGGGAATTGGAGCGCGATTGTGCAGATCTGAGCGGGCTAAGAACTCGGTTACTGTCGCGGCCATCCCTTCGAAAGGTTGACTTCCAGAAGCAGGAGTTCAGCATCTCCATCCGCTATAGTCGGAACGTTGCCCTTACCAACAATCTCGGCTGCGTCTAGAGCCGCCAGTTTCTGTTCGCCGACTCTGGCCGGTCCTCCTTCAAGGACGTATACGTACAGTCCGTGACCGTCTTTGACTTCATGATCGATCCGATGATTGGCACGAAGATAGGATGAGTAGACTGCGCCGTCGGCTCTGAGAGGAAGCGTCTTCTCGATCGTGCCGTTCGAGGTGACGAGTGGTAGCCAGCGGTCTGTTCGTTCCTTCCTTTCGACTTCCGTCTGTTCGACTGATGGTGTCAGGTTCAGTCTCTCTGGGTAGTACCATATCTGGATGAAGCGCATGGATACGTCCTTTCGATTGTTGATCTCGGAATGGTACATTCCGCGACCGACGGTAGTGTGTTGCACTCCGCCCTTGTGGAGTACTCCGCCCTTGCCGCGTTCGTCCTCGTGTCTGAACTCGCCTTCCGCCACGTACGTAACTACCTCGTTCTGTGTGTGAGGATGTAGTGGCCAGACGGCGCCGGGGCTGAGAGTGTCATCGTTTAGGACTCGAAGGTTGCCAAAGTGCTCCTGCTCAGGGTCCTCGTACATGTCGAACGAGAAATGCCACCGGCCTCGGAAAGTTCCATCCTGGATCCTCCCCGATGATTGGTAGATCGTGTCTGCCCTGCGAACGGTGATCTTGAGAGGTTCGGTCTTTTGCAAGAAGATCGGCCCAACTCTGACAGGTTAGGTCATATAACATATCCGACTGTCAGCCTGAGTGTTGAATCCAGCTCGCATTTCTCGTGCAAGAAGGACTGAGTCGATCACCTGAACGAGTCCAATGATTCTCTTGCAAAATGCCATTGGCGGGCCATTCGTCGCACGCTTATAGCTCCACTACGTCCATCGACGACCGCCAAAGTCGATTGTCCCTTGCCTCGGAGATGAACTAGACTTCCCTACTCTGCAGGAAAAGTCCGATCTTGTGCTCTCCTTCACCCAAGTGCTGCACACTAACGGGCAGTCCACCGATGAGACGATAGACGCGGCTGATCTTCTCTCCAAGAGCCTGGGTATACAGGGTGGGGTCATACTTGATTGGGGGGAAGCCCAACTCGAAGCCATCGAGGGAGGAGTGAAACTCGATACGACCCAGCAGGCTACCCCGACTGGCATTGACATGGATCGTGTCTCCTCTGCGAACGATGTAATTCAGAAGGTCGCGACCGGCCGGTTATCCTATGCTGATGCTCTGAATCAGATCATAGCCATTTCACGTAAGCCGCCGGTTCCGACATGGCTGTTTGTCATCGCAGCCGCAGCGGGGGCGTCAGCGCTGGCAGTGATTTTCGGAGTCGAGCATCTGGACTCAGTCGGGCTCATATCTCTCAGCGCGGGCCTGGGGGCAGTTATTCGCCGCACCCTGGCACGGTACACTGCGAATACTCTGATACAGCCTTTCTCAGCAGCCCTCATCGCTGGCATCATCGGAGGTTTTGCTGTTCAATACCAGCTAAGCTCGACGCTCATGCTGATAGCGGTCTGTCCCTGCTTCGTTCTCGTACCGGGTCCCCATTTGCTCAACGGAGCGATGGACATGATCAATGGTCACGTCCAACTCGGCATCTCCCGCCTGGTCTACGCTGGCCTGATCATTCTCGCAATCTCTGCGGGCCTACTCTTGGGTCTCGGTCTACTCGGTGTCACCATACCCGTTCAGGCGCCGGGCCGCTCGATTCCGTTGTGGCTCGACGTTGCCGCTGCGGGTATCGCGGTCGCCTCCTACAGCGTCTTCTACTCAACACCGCTACGAATGTTCGTCTGGCCGGTCGCAGTAGGAATGATAGGTCACGCGTTGAGATACATCACTCTCTCGACCGGGGCATACGCCGCGACAGGAGCGCTGGTCGCTTCGCTGTTTGTCGGCATAGTTCTGACTCCTGTTTCTCGTCGCTATCGCATGCCCTTCGCAGCGGTCGGCTTCGCATCGGTCGTGAACATGATACCAGGCGTCTACCTGTTCAGACTGGCGAGCGGTCTCACGCAACTAGCCACCGTCGCGAACCCGACCTTGGAGCTGTTGACGGCAACGGCATCAAACAGCATTACTGCTCTAATAATCACGCTGGCCATAGGGTTCGGGCTGATAGTTCCAAAGGTTTTGATTGATTCTCTCAGCGACCGTCGAGTGAAGTCGAGGCCTTGATGGAGCTGGGGATCACGCTTGCAGAAAGATAGTTCCCGCGCGGTTCGGGCGTTGTCGGAGGATCGCCTTCTGCCCGAGGTGCTCCTCGGGATGACCTTCGTGACTGGCCTAGTTGATGCTGTCAGCTACCTTGGGCTTGGGCGAGTTTTCACGGCTCTGCAGACGGGCAACCTGATCGTCCTGGCATTCTCCATAGCTGGGGCCTCTGGGCTAGATGTTACTCGCAATCTTGCTTCTCTGGCGCTCTTTCTCACTGGTGCGTTGCTGGGAGGGCGTCTGGGAGGGCGTGTCGCGGTCTACGATAAGCGACGGCTGGTAACCATTGAGGGTGTCAGTGAGGCTTCTCTGCTCTTCGTCGCGGCTATTGTCGCAATTGGATTTAACCAGTCATCGTCAACGTTCAATAGCCGGCTGTACATTCTCATTGCTCTCCTTGCTATGGCGATGGGTCTCAGAAGCGCGGTTGTGCGAAAGCTTGGGGTCGCCGATTTGACGACCACCCTTCTCACGCTGACAATGACTGGAATCCTCTCAGAATCAAGTCTTGCCGGAGGAAAGAATCCTCGGATCGCTCGCCGCGTTGCCGCGGTTGCGCTGCTCTTCCTTGGAGCTCTCGTCGGAGCCTTCTTGCTGAAGGCGGCAGTGGCTATTCCGCTGGCGCTGGGTGGAGTCTGTACACTCTCCTTGGCACTCAGGACGTGGGCTTCCAAAGCAAGACGATGTTGAGGATTCGAAAAAACACCAACCACAAGACAGATAATTCCTTACGGCCGAAGCGTACATGTCTAACTTGTTAGAGGCTCCTTCTCCAACTGCTCCGAAGATACTCGAACTTCCGGTCGGCATCGCTGCATCTGGCATGCGGCAGGAGACCGATTCTCTGGGCGAGGTTGAGGTTCCCGCCGATCACTACTGGGGTGCTCAGACGCAGAGGTCATTGATCCACTTCTCAATCGGGAACGATCACATGCCAAAGGAGGTCTACCATGCGTATGGCTATGTGAAGAAGGCTGCTGCGATTGTGAACGCGGCCGAAGGGCTTCTTCCCAAGTGGAAGGCGGATTTGATCTCTCGCGTCGCTGACGAGGTCATTGCTGGAAAGCTAGACTCGGAATTTCCCCTCTACGTTTGGCAGACAGGCTCCGGGACCCAGTCTAACATGAATGTGAATGAGGTGATCAGCAATCGAGCCATCCAGCTCGCAGGAGGAGTTCTGGGCAGCAAGCAGCCAGTTCACCCCAACGATGACGTGAAC
>DAFH01000085.1 GCA_002495485.1 Candidatus Bathyarchaeota archaeon UBA185 | reverse complement strand
ACGACCACTACGACTCTCTACACATCAGGGTCGGGATTCCAGAGCGGTGGACAAGGGAGCCTGGTCCAAGTGAACAACGCGCCCAACCTGAACCCTACACAATTCACTCTGGACGTGTGGGTGAAAATAAACGCCCTCAATTCGGTGAACATGCCCATAATCTGGAGAGGCGAGTCGAACGGGAACGACCCAACTTCATCCTACACTCTGGCCGTCTTTGGAAACCCCGGTAGCGCTTCTTTTCCGGCNNGTGAGCGCGAGTCCTATTCCGATTGGGGCTTGGGTCCACATCACGGCATCCGCGAACGGTTCAACGATGAGCCTCTTGATTAACGGGACACTGGTCAACCAGGCGACTGAGTTGATCACGCCGCAGATTAGCTCGTACCCGTTCCAGATCGGGAGCGGAGCTGGGGCAAGCATCCCCTTCTTCTTCAACGGTGTCATTGACGACGTGAAATTCTACAACCAATCCGGTCTGGTAAGCTGGTGGCCACTCAATGGCAATGCCAAAGACATTGTCAACAGCAACACGGGCACTGTCGCGGGAACGGGTGGACAGTTCGTCCCTGGCATCGTTGAGATTCCCAACAACACGGAGGTTCCTCTAGGCAGTCTCGTCTGGGACGACGCGACCGTGTCTGGACAGGTGAACGGCTTCTCAGTCGACTCCTCGGCCACTGTCACTTACAACTACTGGACTAACGGTGCATGTTCCGGGACCCCTGCCGACAGCTGGACTGTTCCCGTTCAGACGATCTCTCCAACCGTTGGTCCGCTCCCTGCTGGTCTCTACAGTTTCAATGCCACGTATAGTGGCAACTCGAACTATTCCAGTTCGACAAGCCCCTGCGAGCCCTTCAGCGTGAGCCAAGCGTCTCCGACGACTGCGACCGTCGTTCACGACGCTTCCACTAGCGCTCCTTGGTCTGAAAACGAAGTGACTGGAGCTTCTGCGTACGACACTTCAACCGTGGCGGGTGTTTCTGGGTTCACGCCTGCTGGCACCGTGACCTACACGTTTTACACCAACGGCGCGTGCTCTGGTGCTAGCTCTTTGGCTGGAACGGTCACTCTGGCATCTTCGGGCGCGGTTCCCAACTCGAGCACTGAGGGTCCGCTGGGAGTGGGAACCTACGGTTTCACCGCGACCTACAGTGGTGATGGCAACTACATAGGTTCGACCAGCGGCTGTGAGTCTTTCAGTGTGAGCACGGCCACCCTGACAGTTTCGACCACCGTCTCCGATGCTTCTACCAACGCCGCTTGGACTGGTGCTGAGGCTGTTGGCGCTTCCGCGTATGATACTGCAGCCGTGACAGGCGTGTCCGGTTTCACTCCGTCAGGAACGGTCACGTACACGTTCTACTCGGGCGGCACCTGCTCTAGTACAGGCGTGTCCGCGGGGACCGTATCTCTGTCAGCCTCGGGTTCTGTTCCGAACTCTTACACCGAGGGTCCACTGGCCGCTGGATCGTACGGTTTCATTGCTAGCTNNGCTACAGTGGGGATTCCAACTACGGTGGTTCGGCAAGTAGCTGTGAGCTTCTCAGTGTGTTGCGGGCCCAGACAACGACCGCAACCGTCCTCTACACGTCGACTGGGACTGTGATCCCTGTCGGCACTGGCGTGCCTCTGGGCACTTCGGTCTATGACAACGCTACCGTGTCCGGGCAGGTCGGCAGTTTCTCACTGGACACCGTTGCGACCGTGACCTACAATTTCTACTCCAACGGCGCTTGTACCGGGTCGTTTGTTTCTCAGACTGATCCTCTGGGCTCGACCTCTTCGACCCGGGGTCCCTTGGCCGGTGGCGACTACAGCTTCGACGCCACCTACAGCGGCAACGCGAACTACTACGGTTCCACCAGTGGGTGCGAGATGTTCAGTGTTGCAAAGGGCTCTACCACTACCGCGACCGTGGTCTATGATGCTTCTACTGGAACCGCTTGGTCCGGTAGTGAGCTGACCGGCGCTTCAGCGTATGACACTGCAACCGTTACACCGTCTGGCAGCTTCACTGCCACCGGGACCGTAACCTACACCGTCTATGATACCAGCGACTGTTCTGGCACCGGTACTCCTGAGCCTGCCGGCGGCGTTACGTTGTCCGGCGGGCTGGTTCCCAACTCTACCTACACGGGTCCATTGACGGGAGGTTCTCACAGCTTCCAGGCCAGTTACAGTGGCGACTCAAACTACAATGGCTCCGCGAGCTTCTGTGAGCGTTTCGATGTTGGCAAGGCTTCTTCGACTGTCCTCACTGAGATTCAAGTGGTGTCTGGGACTACATACCGTGATGTTTCGGTTGTAAACGGCGTCGGCAGTATCGTTCCAACTGGTTCGGTCACTTACGAGTTCTTCACCAACGGCGTTTGCAGTGGCGCTCCATCCACTACGCAGAACGTAATTCTGGACCCCGACGGTAGTGTGCCCCCCTCACAGTCTACTGGTCCTCTACATCCCGGAAGGTACAGCTTCCAAGCTTCATACAGCGGGGACCCCAGCTATCTCAATTCAACCAGCACCTGCGAGCCACTGCGTGTCAGCCGAGTCATTCCAACTGTTTCGACTGTAGTCTTTGTCTTCAACAACGCCTCAGGCATCTTCATGTACGATACTGCGACCGTGACAGGCGCCAGCAGCTTTGCTCCCGCCGGCACTGTCGCCTACACGTTCTACACTAGCGTCGACTGTTCCGGTGCTGGCACTCCCGAGCCTGCCGGCAACGTCACGCTCTCTGCTGGTCTGGTCCCCAACTCCTCGACAGTCGGCCCGCTAGCTGCCGGGTCGTACAGCTGGATCGCTTCCTACAGTGGCGACTCTGACTATAGGGCCGGGGCGGGTGGCTGTGAACTCTTGCCGGGACTACCGGACTTTGGTATGTCAGCCACGTCGGCATGCACTGGGTCTCCCTGTTCAAATGTTGCGACGATTAGTCTCACGGCTTTCTACGGCTTCACGGGAACCGTCACTCTCACCGACAATGTGCCCTCTGGGCTAAACTGCGGTCCAGTCACACCCAGCAGCATAACGTTGCCAACGGATCCGGCGTCGGCCACTCTGGGCTGTACATCGTCGACTCTCGGGAGCTACACGGTCACCGTGACAGGGATGAGCGGACCAATAGTCCACTCCGTCAACGCCACCTTCTACTGTTCCACGAACGGCCCGTGTACGAGCTCGGTCGGAGGACAAATAGCACCCCTCAACAGACTCCTCCTTCTAGCGCCCTATCTCAGTCTGGCTTCACTGCTAGCCATAGCGAGCGTCGCAGCGCTATACGTCAGACGTCTCAGGCATCGAAAAGACGCCCAATAACAAGGTCTCCCCTCCCAAGAACTTCCCAATCTTCTCATTTTTCTTTCAATCACTCGAGCCTACTCGCTGTCAGAATCAGGAAGGGTCACGCCTGTCTTGTCCCCGGTTGAGGTCTGTACCTCTTCCCATACGGGAACAGTTTCGGTACCTGCCGCCGGTATTCGGAATAGGTCTCTCCAAAAAGTGCCTGTAGCTCTCTTTCCTCGACAGGTATCTGGAAGAGCCAGAACCAGCAGGTCACCACCAGCCCCCAGAGGAGTAGAGGCGTGGAGGAGAGTGACACGCCGATTCCAAAGGATAGCATGACTACTCCGAAGTACATCGGGTTTCTGACCCATGCGTAGGGTCCCTTCGGAACGAAAGGTTCCGTCCGCATCGTCTTCTCGGCGAGAGGCTTCCTCTTGATCAGCTTCGTGAAAGTGTCGGCGGTCGAGACGAGAACGTCGAGTGGCCGGCGGTATCGCATCACGTCGAGGACTACGGCAATACCTGCTCCAAGGAGGATAAGGGCCAGTAGACGGGCTTCGAAGGGCAGGTTGATCGACGGTGAGTGGCCCAGGAAAGAGGCGAGGGTCCAGTAGATGGCGTAGCCTAGCAGTATGGTCCCAGAGACGATTAGCAGGATAAGGACGATGGTGGCCACTAAGACGATCCTGCCCATTCTACTGTCCCTCTCCTGTGCTACTCTAACGGCAGGTTGCCCATAACGGATTTATCGCTGTAGATAGCCAGGCCCGCGCGTAAACCAGTTTGTCCCAAGGGCAGCGAAGGCTAGCGGCCATCATGTTCACCGACATGNNGACTCGCTGCGATAATGTTCACCGACATGGTTGGATACACCGCGCTCGGTCAGAGGAACGAGTCCCTCTCGCTTGCCCTCGTCGAAGAGCAGAGGAAGCTGATCAGGCCGATTCTGGCCAGACACCATGGTCGGGAGGTGAAGACGATAGGCGACGCGTTCCTCGTCGAGTTTCCGAGTTCTCTTGACGCTGTGAGGTGTGCGTATGATATTCAGAGGGCTACTCGCGAGTTCAACATTTCCATGTCTGAGGATAAGCGGGTCCATCTGCGAGTAGGCATCCACCTTGGTGATGTAGTCGAATCGTCAGGCGATATCTCGGGCGACGCGGTGAACGTCGCATCGAGGATCGAGTCTCTCGCCGGAGATGGAGGAGTCTGTCTCACGCGCCAGGTCTACGATCAAGTGCAGAACAAGTTCGAATTGCCATTGGAGGGTCTCGGAAGCAGACAGTTGAAGAACGTGGCCGCTCCGATGCAAGTCTTCAAGATGGTCATGCCTTGGACCGAAGGGAAAATGGCTGAGCAGGGGACCCTGAACCGGGCTAGACTTGCGGTGCTGCCGCTGGCGAATATGAGTTCGGACCCGAATGATGGATATTTCGCGGACGGTATGACGGAGGAACTGATCTCCGCGCTCTCGAGACTTCCCGGGCTTGGAGTGATTTCCCGCACGTCTGTCATGCAGTACAAGAATCAGACCAAACGTGCCCAAGAGATAGGAAGGGAGCTTGGTGCTGGCACCCTTCTCGAGGGAAGCGTTCGGAAAGCGGGAAATCGAGTCAGGATCGCTCTCCAGCTTATCGATGCGAACACTGACAATCACCTCTGGGCGGAGAACTACGACCGTAATCTAGACGATGTTTTCGCTATCCAGAGCGACGTCGCATCAAGAGTGTCTGCCTCTCTCAAATCCGGCGGGTTCGCGGGCCGCGTCCAGGCAGACACGGACGACATGGGGGCGTACACCATCTACCTCAGAGCGATGCAGCTTTCTCACGAGAACACCGAGTCGAGCTTGAAAGAGGCTGTGGCTCTCTTGCGCGATGTGGTTTCAAGGGACCCTTCGTTCGTGCGGGCTCGTGTGGGCTTGGCCTTGAGCTATGTTCGGATGGCAAACTCGGGATATGCGGAGTTCACAACTCTCGAGGACATAGCCGAAGTCGAGGCGCGCAAAGCCATCTCCCTTGATCCGTCGTCTGCTGAAGCGCACGCCGTGCTTGCAGGCACCCTCCAGTTCCTGGATCGGTTTGACGAATCTGTCTCGGAAGCAAAGAAGGCGATCGAACTCAACCCCAACACCTCGGAAGCATACTTCACCCTCGGCTTCGACCATGGCACGATAGCGCAGCTTGACGAGAGCATCGCGTTATTCCGAAAAGCCCTCGAACTGGACCCGCTGTCCGTACAAAAAGCCAGAGTCCTAAGCTTAGTGTTGGGAATCAAAGGAAGGACCGAAGAAGCTAGAACAATGATGTCGAAGATGCGACAGCTCTACCCGGAGAATCCAACCGTCTACTTGGCTCTCGGGGAGTCGTATCTGTTCGACCGAGACTATGGAAAAGCTCAACAAATGCTGGACCGTGGGTTATCCATTAACCCAGCCGAACCTCTCGGGTTGAGAGATCAAGGAGTATTGTACGCTCTGACCGGAAGACCCGAGGAAGCCAGAACCGTGCTCAGAAAGCTTGAGGGTCTGCAGCGAGAGACCCCACTAGTCTATTCCCAAATCTTCATCTACGCCGCGCTTGGAGAACTTGACGAAGCATTCAAGGCTCTATCGAGAGCATCTGTGACCCATGTCTGGCCTTTCACGATAAAGACCCACCCACTGTTCGAAGAGCTGCGAAATGATCCCCGGTTCGGCGAGTTCTGCAAGAAAATGGGCCTGCCGAACTAGTTCCTAGTCAGGATTCTCAAACTGACCTTGACTGAATCTGAGGATGTTGTGGAGGAGGCAAAGTTTGCAGGGCCGGTTGTTGACTTCGTCAGGGTCTCAAAAGAGTACCAGCTGAGCGGGAAGACGGTCAAAGCGCTCGACGATGTGACCTTCGAGATCCGGTCGAATCAGCTGGTCGTGTTCCTGGGTCCTTCGGGCGCTGGTAAGACGACGATACTGAATCTTATCGCTGGTTTGGAGAAGCCGTCCTCGGGTGATGTGCGAGTGCTGGGCTTGGACTTGGTGGGTGCCGATGAGAATTCGTTGTCGACGTTCCGCTGTGGAAATGTAGGCTTCATCTTCCAGTCGTACAATCTCGTCTCCACCCTGACCGCTCGTGAGAACGTGGAGCTGATGATGGAACTGGCCGGCTGGAGCGACGCATCAAGAAACGAGAAGCTCTCAGCCGAACTCGTCAACCAGGTGGGTTTGTCAGATCGGGCCGACCATCTACCGTCCCAGCTTAGCGGAGGAGAACAGCAACGAGTAGCGATCGCACGAGCACTCGCGAATGATCCTCAACTGATACTTGCAGACGAGCCGACGGGAAACCTGGACACCAAGACCGGGTCGGAGATTATTGCCCTTCTCAATGATTTGAAGACAAAGAGGAGCAAGACAGTCATCATCACGACGCATGACGAGAGGATAGTAGAAATGGCCGACACGGTCCATCGCATAGAAAAGGGGAAACTAGCAGACACAAAGCGGGAACCTTGAGAGTTTCAGGTCCAACAGACCCTCACAGGTCACCAGTAGTCAGCTAGGCCGTGCCTGTGATGCTTCGGGCTAGCCGGTCGTAGATGCGCATCCTTTCCAGTGTCGCGTCCGCCGCCGGCACAGGGTAACGCCTGAACAATGACTCCGCCTCCTCGACCCGGCCCGCGCCAGCCACCGAGATGAACGACCGCATAACACTCGACAGCTGCGCCGTCCCCTCATACATCTCGATCAATTTCTCAATATTCCGCGCGAACCAGTCCCACAAGACACTCCGCGCATCCGCATTCGCAACCGCAAACGCAACCATGTTCCGCACGTCCTGCTTCTTCACCTGGCCCGACAGCGAGAACTCGAGAGCCTTCGCGACCAGCTCTGGCTTCTTGAAACTCGCCAAACCCTCTAGGTAGCGTAGCCGTTCCTCGTCCGACGTGCACTTCTTGAACCGTTCTATCAGCCCGTCGTAGTCGTTGCTGGTCCGCGCGTAGCCCATGACTACTGACCGTTTCATGTTCACCTCAACACTCGCCAGATCCCGGAATTTCGCGGCCTGCTCTTTCGCGAACGCCTCGTCCAGCAAGACCAAGCGTCCCGCCACGACGCCTCGGAGCATCAAACTATTCTCGTCAGTCTTCGCCTGCAAAGTCTTCAACGCGACTGCGTGGAACTTCCGGGACGCCTCCTTCATCCGTCCCGGCGCTAGCACATGCCACAGGTCCAGCTGTTCCGAGACCTCGAACAGTGGAAGATACTCATCCTCTTTCTCGAACCGGTCCACCAATCCGAGATACTCCTTGAACACCATCCGACCTGACAACAACAGATTCTTCGCATCACTCAACAGTCCCCACTTGTCCAGTGGAGATAGCTTGGTCTTCCAGACCAGGTCGTTGAGGTCCCGGCCTTGGTAGTGGACGATGTAGAAGCCTGTCGCGTCGAGATTCAGTTTCAGAGACTTCGGTGCGGACCCGACACTGACCTCTGTCTTCTCTTTGTCGAATAGGAGAGTCTGCGACTTGCCACTGACACTCATCGTTATCGGCACAGGCCAGACGATGAAGCAGACCCAAGCGCAGGTCTACTCGCGCATCAAAAACATCCTCATCCCCAACATGTACTACCGCNNTCAATCCCACCGGCCTGGATGAACCGTTCCTGT
Source organism: Candidatus Bathyarchaeota archaeon UBA185 (assembly GCA_002495485.1). Classification (GTDB taxonomy): domain Archaea; phylum Thermoproteota; class Bathyarchaeia; order 40CM-2-53-6; family 40CM-2-53-6; genus 40CM-2-53-6. The sequence continues at coordinate 449 of DAFH01000085.1, read as the reverse complement.
TCCAACACCAGCTTGGTACCGGACAATTTCGCCGTTACAATTGGAAAGCCTGCATTCCCGATCCAGCCTTCCATTATGCGATTAACGTCCGTTCCTGATGCCTCGGCGAGATGGTTCCAGAGATCCTTGCCTTCTGCATTCGAGTACCGGAACTTGTCGAGGTACTTGCTGACACCCTTCTGGAACTTGTCGGGGCCAATGTACGCCTCGATCATCCTCAGAATACTAGCNNCTTCCCGTAGCTGATCTCGTCGAACAGTTCCTCGATCTCCTCCGGATCTACAACGTGCGCCTGTATTGGGTGGGTGCTCCGCAAAGCGTCCCGAGCAATCGCCCCGGCAGTCCGGGTCCGGACAAAGTCTTGGAAGATTTTCCATTGGGGATAGCCCGCATCGACGGCGCGGTGTCCCATGAACGTGGCAAAACTCTCGTTCAGCCAAACATCGTCC
>DAFH01000056.1:328-2939 GCA_002495485.1 Candidatus Bathyarchaeota archaeon UBA185 | reverse complement strand
CGGAGACGGACGATGGCTCTTTGTTGTCAACGCGGGCAGCAACGACCTCTCAGTCTTCCGAGTCAATTTCAATGGCTTGACACTGACCGACAGGGAATACTCCCAAGGCGTCATGCCAGTCAGTGTTACGGTCTTCCACGACCTTGTCTACGTCCTCAACCAGGGAACCTCCCTGACCGCAGGCAACATCGCAGGCTTTGTCCTCGACGATGATGGACGGCTCTCACCGATTGCCGGGTCCGTGCAACCGCTCAGCGGACCGGGCGTTGCTGTGGCTCAGATCTCCTTCAACCCTAGAGGCACAGCACTCGCAGTCACGGAGAAGTCTACCAGTCTGATCGACATCTACACCGTTGATGACGAGGGAGTAGCTTCGGCCCCTGTAACCAATATTTCTAGCGGCTCGACACCCTTCGGATTCGCTTTTGACCGGAAGGGTGCGCTCATCGTCAGTGAGGCAGCGGGAGGACCCGCAGGCACAAGCGCTGTCTCATCGTACAGGATCAATCCTGACGGGACCCTCGTAACTATCAGCCCGTCAGTCCCGGACACAGGGCTTGCAGCGTGCTGGCTCGTTGTCACGGGCAACGGAAGATACGCGTATACCGACAATGCTCACGGAGGAACAATCTCCAGCTACAAAGTAGATCCCCACGGCTCACTGACGCTTTTGCAGGCAACCGCGGCGACCACTGCAGCCGGAAACCTCGACATGGCGCTCACGGGCAACAGCCACCTACTCTACATCTTCGTCCACGGCTCCAACAGCATCGAGGGATTCACGGTGAACCGGGATGGAAGCCTGACGCTCGTCACAACTGTCACCGGGATAGCGGCAACTGCCGATGGACTAGCAAGCAACTAGACAAGATACTTGGCTACCTTACCCACCCCTCTTTCTTGGGAAACCGTCTAACCCACGTGCGAAGTCTTGATGGGTCGTCGTCGAAAAACTGCTTACGATCAGGCTCAAAAAATCACACGCGTAGCGGCATCTATTGGGCTCAATAGAATGCGTCACTCGATCGATCTTCGACACTTCCAACTAGAAAGGAGGGACTAAGAGCCGGTTTTGGGCTCTTAGTCGATCTGTATCTGTTTGGGTTTGCTTCCCGGACTCTTGCGGTGTAGGATCAGTTCGAGTACGCCGTTCTTGTAGCTGGCCTTGGACGTGTCCGGGTCGACCTCGACGGGCAGCTCTAGAGTCTTGTAGTAGCGATGCTTGTCGTTGTCCACCTTGATCACGAGGTTCCTGCCATCGCATTCCAGTGCGATGTCGGATTTTTCAACGCCTGGTAGTTCTGCGACTACCTTGACGTTGTCGGACTGTACAATGCTGTCGACCAGAGGTTCGCGCTGTTCTTTCACATCGAGGCTTGGCTTTGGTGTGCCGAAGGGTCCGCCGCGCAGCGAGGGCTTGACGTTGCCGAATTCTCTGATCACTGGTTTACCGTCGGGTCCCATGCTGAACGAGTATCCGTAGACGAAGGGTCCCATCTCCTTTACTGTTCCTCCACCGGGGAGTTTCCGCTCTTTGATGAGGTCCTTTGGCAGTTCCATCTCTTCGAACATTTTTTCGAAGTTCTTTTCGAAGTCGTCGAACCAGTTGCTCATCGGGAATCGTGCGCGTCGTCTGAACCATTCTGGGAAGAATTCATCATCTTCCTCCAATCTAATTCACCTCCACGTTCTTCTGGTCATTCAGGGTCCTGCGGGTTCGTTCCAGGAACATCAGGAACTCTGCAAGGACAGTTTCGCCCATCTGGCTGAGCTCGTAGGTTCCTTGGGTGGGCTCGTCGAGAATTCCGGCCTTGGAAAGCTCTGCGATGTTGTGATAGACAAGCTTCGGATTGATCCGTGCTCTGAATTCCTTCTTGACCGCCGACTTTCCCAGCAGAGGTGCTAGCATTCTCATCCGGGTCTCATTGACCATCAGTTCGATTGTGCGCAGTGTCTCTCGAAGAGCCTCTTCCAGAGTGTCGTCAAACCATCCTAGGGTTTCGACTTCGATCTTGCCCTTGACGATCGCACCGGGAACTCTCTCTTCTATCGAGGCGTTGTCTACGCCATGGGCGGATACTATCAGCCCCGTTGCATTGTTGGATGCGCTGACTTGTTTCATCGCATTCCAGAGTCTTTCGTCCGGTTCGCTGGTCGGGCAGAAGGCGACCAAGATCTGGTCGTCTTTGAGGCCAGCTACGTCCGCATGAATGCTGGTAGTGTCGTCGCTGGGTTTGAAGGTGGGATCAAGATAGGTGTCGTAGCCTTCGCGGATGAGTTTGCTTGCCGTGATGAATTTCTCGAAGAGCTTGAGCCCTCGAATGTCCTGAGCTTCATGGAATCGTCTGGCGAACGTCTCGTAGTCGAGTACCGATTGGTGCTGATACTCGCTTCGGAGCTGGACGCCGTACGAGCTCTAGGTTCATTCTCGGACCTCACTGTTACTAATGGTAACAGTTAGGCAATATAAGTGTTACCTTAGGTAAACGACGGAGTTCCGGTTAAACTCTAGACCTACAGCTTCGCCGTGTTGAGACCCACGGCCTCCAGAATGAGTGCCTTCAACGCAGCCTCATCCACCATGCCACCGTAGCGGAAGTCGATGGCACGA
>DAFH01000056.1:0-277 GCA_002495485.1 Candidatus Bathyarchaeota archaeon UBA185 | reverse complement strand
TTCTTCCACTTCACTTCTTCGACGATGCCAGGGTCGGCTTTCCTGATCAAAGTGCGTAGTTGCGATAGTGTCTTACCATGCCAGTCATGATGCTCGCTAATTATTGCATCTATTTGTCGGGCGGGGGAGCTGTCTTTCGGGGAGGAATTCGTCCTTGTCTTCGTTCTCAGCCAACTGCCTTCTTCACGAGGGCGGCGATCTTCGCTTCTTCGGCGGGCGTCAATTCTTTGAGCGCGTAGGCGTTGGGCCACATGTTGCCCTCGTCGAGGTTTGCCTT
>DAFH01000011.1:9488-9729 GCA_002495485.1 Candidatus Bathyarchaeota archaeon UBA185 | reverse complement strand
CTTCCTCTTAGAAGATAGCCGGGCCGGACCTCCTCCACCACGGTCCCTTCCTCCTCTTCCGAGGGGACCCTCAGAGCCGCTTCGTGATAGTCCGGGTTGAACTTCGAGCCGACGCCCGGAACCCGTTCCACGCCTTCCTTGGATAGGAGTGTCTGGAGCCGTTTGAGGATCATACCAACCCCATCGAGTATGACAGGGTTCTGGTTGCTCTCCTGAGCCCTCGCGTAGGCCAGTTCAAGTT
>DAFH01000011.1:4586-9451 GCA_002495485.1 Candidatus Bathyarchaeota archaeon UBA185 | reverse complement strand
AGTCGTCTGCCCTGTTCTTCTCAAGCTTAAGAGCCTCTTCCAGTTCGGCGACCCTGTCGGGTTCTTCGATTTTCTCCGGTTTTTCCGTCTCTTCTACGGATGGAGTCTTGGACGGTTTCTCCGATACGGTTTCTTCGGAATTTTCAGTTTCTTTCTCGTCCAAGATGTAGCTCACTCCGGAGGCCTCTCGTTTCTGTCTGATGGTCGGCTCCCCCCGACTCAGACGATCCGAGCCTTTTCAGGAAAAATTAAACCTTCTGACTCGCGAACCAATTAGCCGCCGATTCTTCCACGGTTTCCCAGACAGGACTGTCACGGTTACGGTTGATTGATAGGGACGACCGGAATTGTATCATGATTCGTGGAATAAGATCTTTGGGGCTCTTCAATCACCTCATACCTCCCAAAGGAAAGATTTGGATTACGTTCGACAAGGCTACTTTTCAGGAGGGCGAAGCTGTCGTCGGCAAGGTCAACGTCGAGGCTCACGAGTACATCCAGGGCCAGGGGATCAAACTCGAGGCTAGGGTCTTTGAGACCTATCAGGAGCCGGTATGGGTCACTATCAACAACGCGCGCGTCCAGGAGATGCACCGGGTCGAGAACGTCCTCTACTCTCAAGATGTCCAGGTAACTGGTCCTTCAGACTTTGGCGATGGTCCAGCGCAGACCTTTCCATTCAGTGTGGGCATGCCGCCGTGCCGCGCAACTCGAGGCGGTGCAGCGGTAGAGAACAGTCTCAAAGCGATTCTACAGTGCAAGGGTCGTCCCCATCTTCAAGGTGCAACCCAGGTTCCGTTTGTTCCTCCGGGCAGTATGGCTCAACAGATGGGTTACATGCAAGGAGGATATCCAGTGCCACAAGGCTATGGCCAGCCCGGCTACAATCCCGGATACAACCCAAATCCCGGATACAGCCAACCGGGCTATGGTCAGCAGATGCCAGGATACGGTATGCCTCCGCAGCAGATGCCTCAGCAACAGGTCGCTCAGGTCCGCTGCAAGTACTGTACGGGCTTGATGAATGCTAACGCCAGTACGTGCCCCAACTGCGGGGCTCACCAGTAATTCGAAGCGTCTCCCTTTCTCTCCGCGCGTTTTTCAGTGAGCAGTGGACACTAGGGCCACGCCGGTGATTATGAGGCCTGCGCCTGTGCCCGAGTAGAGGTTGAACGGGTCAGCGAAGATGAGCACAGACAGGAGCACCGCAACGATTACCTCGATTGGGAGGATTATCGAGGATACGGTGGGGGAGACCGATTCTAGTCCTCTCATGAAGAAGAGATACGCGCCTGCAGTGGCGAATACTCCCAGATAGATAATGCACAGCCACTCGGTCAGAGTCAGACTTACGGTAAGGTTTCGGTCGAGTGCGACCGCTGGTAGAACTAGAAGTGTGGTGATGAGGATTATTGCTCCAGAGGTTGGTCGTCCTCCAAGCTGTTCGACAGGTCTTTTCGAGAGGACGAAGACGAGTGCTATTGTGACGGCGGTTGCAAGGATCAGCAGGTCGCCTTCAAACTCAGAACTCGCCAAGCTCAACCCTTGTCCTCTGGTGACGACTAGAGCGGTGCCGGCAAATCCCGTTACCACTCCTCCAATCTTTCTCGCTCCCAACTTCTCTCCGACATGAAAGAGCGAGAGTATCGGGATCATCAGAGCCGCTGTACTGATTGTCAGGGCCGCATTTGACGAAGAAGTGAGAACCTGGCCTTGGAACTGCGTAACGTACCCGGCTGCGTTGATGAAACCGACAAGCCAGATCATCTTCGACCGGAGAATGTTCCACAGAATCCAGCCTCTACTTCGGAACAGGAGAATTATGACTGCTGATGCGATTGCGAATCGCAGCTCTAGGAACAAGTCTGGGGGAATGTTTGAGTTGAGGCCGAACTTGATGACTGGAACGCTCGTTCCGAAAAGAAGCCCAGCGAGGACGGTAGAAACGAGGCCTTTCCGTTGAACCATATCTGTCGGTCTGACTCGCCTAGATCTGATGATCTGCTAGACTACGGTTGAGAATTCTGTTCGTACCATTCCAAGGTCTGTTCCAATCCCTCTCTCAGTCCGAGCACTGGCTTGTATCCGAGTATCCGTCGGATCTTCGCGATGGACGGGTTGGTCCTTCTCGGCTTTGCCTCAAGCGGTGTTCTAGGCGGAAGCGTCTGGAGCTTTGAAGAGGAGCCCGTGATCTCCTTGATCATCGTGGCGAGCTGGCGAACGGTCGTTTCTTGGCCCGTCCCCACATTGAACACTTCGCCGACTGCCTTGTCATTTTTCAGCGCTAGGGTAGCGGCCTCGCAGTAGTTGTTGACGTGGTAGAAGTTGTCCGCGTCTCTTCCTCCATTGAAGAGTGGGATCGGCTCGTTGGCGAGACAGGTCTTGATGAATCGTGGGACCGCCCTTGTTGGCTGGTCGTGTGGTCCGAACAGGTTCCAGCTTCGCAGGATCACCGTGGAGAGTGATTTGTGTTGATGAAAGCTCTTGACGAAGTGTTCCGAAACAACCTTCGAGTAGTCGTAGGGCGCTCTTGGATTATACGGGTCCTCTTCTCGGACCGGCAGTCTTCTCGGTGGGCCGTAGACGTTGTTAGATGAGGCGTAGACGAAACGGCCGATNNTCGGCCGAGTCTCTTCTCAGCAGCCATATTGAGAAGGTTGAGCGTTGCGAAGCAGTTCACTCTGTAGCAGCCGTACGGATCGGCGAGGGATCTTGGAATGTTGACAATTCCGGCCAGGTGGACTATCGCGTCGAAGTTGTCTGTTCCGAGAGAGTTGTTGACAAAGTTTGGATCTGTAAGGTCACCGTTGATGTCCGACCTGTCAACGTCCGTCCGTAGAACTTCGAAGCCCTTGGTCTGGAGATATTGTCCCAGGTTGCTTCCGACGAAACCGTTCGCGCCGGTTATGAGAACCCGCATAGCCATTTCTGGGGTGGCGGGAACTAGCCGGTATTAGAACCAATACTCGCAAGCATTCGAGTTCACAAGCCGTCTCGCGCCCAATCCCACGCGTGGGAGAAGCATGCCCCTAGGCTTGTGTATAGGCGTGCGTATCCGCTAGACTTATCTTCTCACGGACCTCTAGTCTGGGTGGCATGAGTGAACTCGACCTCCCTAGCAACATGGTTGAGTGCGCCTGGTGCAAAGACTCGAGGCCAGTCTCCGAGACTACATGGTTCATGCCGGAACCCGGCGAAAAGTCGGTCAGGCTCTGCAGCTTCTGCTACGAGGAAGCCCGGAAGCAGGTAAAGCTCGTCCGGTATGTAAAGCGCCGGGGAGAATTCCCGGTCGAAGCAGCATTCTAGGACTAGCAGCCCCTCCGAAACGAAACACGACAGCCGTGCAAGCTGAAAGAGTCACGGAAGACTCCAATCAGCACCGAACAGTTTCTTGAAAAGGAGGAGGACCCACTAGGATTGACCGCAGTAGCTTTCCCGGCAGACTATTATGCACCCGCCTAGAGGCTCCGAACGGTGAGCGGTCTTTCCTCCTAACATCGTAATCCTTGGTTGCGGAGTTNNTTCCCCCTAACATCGTCGTTCTCGGATGTGGAGTGGGCGGTCTCGTAGCCGCGGACCTCGTCTCTAAACAGTTGGGACGCTGGGGAACTGTCACCGTCATAGAGCCGCGAGCGAAGATTCCTCTACCTCCATCTTTCCCATGGCTTGCCCTTGGCTGGCGCGAGCCGAACAAGATCCGGAGAGATCTCAAGAAGCTCGGAAAGAGAAAGAACGTCCGTCTGGTTCAAGAGAAGGCCGAGAAGATCGACATCGCCGGTCGATTAGTAGGTACGCAGTCACAAGAGGTCAATTATGATAGGCTGGTCATCTCGCTCGGGGCCGAACTCGCATTCGACGAGGTCCCCGGGCTCGAAGCCCACAGTCATGATTTCTACACACTCGAAGGAGCCTTGAAGCTCAGAGACGCGATAGAAAACTTCCAGAGTGGCACGATTGTCGTCGGGGTGTCTCGGACTCCGTTCAAATGCCCCGCAGCCCCGTACGAGATGTCGCTCCTGCTGGAGGAGAACGTGCGGAGGGCGAAGAAGAAGGCGGAGATTCAACTCTTCACACCTGAGCCTCACCCCGTTCCCGCGGCCGGCAGCGTCATTGGAAAACAGGTCGAGAGGTTACTAACCAGTCGCGGAATCAAATATCTTCCTAGGATGACGGCGTCGAAGATCGACTCGGACAGGGTAGCATTCGAGAACGGCCCTGATCTTAGCTATGACCTCTTGGTGGCGGTCCCACCGCACCGTGCTCCCGGGATTGTGGTCGAGGCAGGCTTNNCCGACAGGCTGGGTTCCAGTCAACCCTCAGAACCTAGCCACGAAGTTTGAGGACGTGTACGCTATCGGAGACGTAGCTTCCATCGAGACTCCTCATGGACACGTTCCCTTTCTACCAAAGGCCGGCGTCTTCGCTCAGGGCGAGGCCGAAGTGGTCGCCAACAACATAGCCGTTTCNNCTGAAACAGTGGGACGGTCGAGGCGCATGCCACTTGCAAGTCTCCAAGTCCGAGAGTGCCTTTCTCCAAGGATCATTCTTGTCGAATCCTCCTAGGCTGGAGTTTCATCCTCCCAGCCGGAAATGGTACCTTGACAAGGTCAGGCGCGAGAGAGACTGGCTTGCCTAGTCAGCCCTTCTGAATGGGCCCGCTGAACCTTGCAAGTCTGCGTGCGGCTTTCCGGATCGTCTCAGGTCTCTTCGAAAACGAGAATCGCAGCTTCATCCGGCCCTTCAAGGGTCGATGATAGAAGCTTGACCCGGGCACTCCACCAACTCCGACTCGGGAAATCAGATGCTTCGCCAATTGTCTATCATCCTTGAATCCTGTCTCCCGAACGTCGGTCCAGACGTAGTAT
>DAFH01000011.1:0-4563 GCA_002495485.1 Candidatus Bathyarchaeota archaeon UBA185 | reverse complement strand
GGCAGCTTCAATGCTGCGACACAGGCCTCCTGCAGCGGTGCGGGTGCGCAGACCGTCAGGAAATCGTGGACTTTTCGAACTGCTCCCGTCAGCTTCTTCGGAGAGATGACGTATCCGACACGCCATCCGGTAGCGCTGTAGGTCTTGGAGAAGCCTGAGATAGTGACGGTACGGTTCTCCATTCCATCCAATGACCCTATGCTCACATGCTTTCTGCCATCGTAGGTTATGTGCTCGTAGATCTCGTCGGTGATCGCGAACGCATCATAGTCTAGACAAAGGTCTCGTATCAGACTCAGTTCCTCACGAGTAAAGACTCGGCCCGTCGGGTTGTGAGGAGTATTGACTATGATCGCTTTGGTTCTTCGCGAGAATGCTTTCTTGAGCGCCTCCTCTTCTATCTTGAATGACGGCCCTTCCAGCTCGACGTATCGACATTTTGCATCCGACAGGATCGAGTCGGGACCGTAGTTCTCATAGAACGGTTCGAGAATCACAACCTCTTCGCCATTGTCTAGAAGAGCGAGCAGCGAGGCTATCATGCCCTCGGTGGTGCCGCAGGTGACCGTGATGTTGTCCTCGGGGTTGCAGTCAACGTGGTTGTACCTTCTCATCTTCTTGGCTATTGCTTGGCGGAGACGGGTGGATCCGTGGGTTGTCGAGTACTGGTTGTGGCCTTGGTCGATGGCGTTGGCCGCTGCTCTTCTCATCTCCTCAGGAGGGTCGAAGTCGGGGAAACCCTGAGCCAGGTTTATCGCCCCGTACGCCTGGCAGAGTCTCGTCATCTCTCGGATTACTGACTCGGTGAAGTCTCCGACTCTGCGGGAGGGTCCTTTGCCCATGCCTGTGGCGACGCTTGAGTCGCTAAGAGTTCTTCTATTACCGGGAAAAAGCTGGCTTAGTCTAAATAAAGCCCGCCGAATATCGAAGGAGGATCGCCTTTGGCCTACTGCTCCGTCTTCCTCTACCGCGTCCCAAGACGGAAGTCAGAGGCCTTCATCCACGCCCTCAAACCGATAATGAAGCTCTTTGAAGACGCGGGATGCCTCTCAGACGAGCTACTACGACCGAAGGACGTTTCCGCAAAGTTCGGAGGAATCAGTCTTCCCAACGCGATCGAGCATGAGGCCGATGAGGAGCTCTGGATCGAGATCGCCAAGTTCAAAGACGCGTCCCACATGAAGGAGGTCCACTCACAGGTCGCGAAGAACCCGGACCTTATGCGGCTTCACTCGCGGTTTGATCTGCTCATATCCGGAAAAGCGGTCTACCACGCCGAGTTCGAGTCGCTTCAAACCCACACCTGATGCTGTCAGAAGATCTTCTCGAACCGTCGAAGTTAGATTCCTCGGCGACCTCCAGTGTCGGTAACACTACTCTGAAAATTAAGCAAGCCACATTCCTTCTCGACCCATTTTGCCAAAGAAGAGTAGCAAGACTAGTTCTCGAAAGAGACGCGGAGTAAAATCCAGCTCTGCAAGGAAGAGCAAGATGTCGAACACCACCAGTAGATCAAGAAGCGCTAAGTCTAAGCGACTCACGACCGGTCGCGGGCCCAAGAGTCACGGAGTATCGAGTGAGACCTATGTTTTCGAGTGCACCCGGCAGGGCTGTGGATATCGGATCGTCAGAGAAGAGAAGGCCGAGATCGGCCAGGCAAGGTTCGACCTCAAGTGTCCAAAATGTCACAACAACGAATTCAAGTGTCTCGGTAAAGGCGATCTCCCCGAATCGCTAGAGCTGACTATTCCGACTCCAACAATCGACTTCGAAAGCATTCGACCCGTAGACTTGGGCTCGAACTAGCCACCTCTGTCCTAGGCCCGCAGTGGACGAAGGCTTAACAGAATCATGCCCTTCTCAAAAACCAATGACCGTTGCTGAGCTGTCTCCAGAAAAACTGAGACTCGTATGCCTACCCGAGCAAGTGGGCTGCGACACGAGCGCGCAACTGGAGCCGGTCGAGGGCATCATCGGCCAGGACCGGGCTCTGAAGGCGCTGAAGTTCGGCATAGAGATGAAGGGGAAGGGCTTCAACGTCTACGCCGCAGGCCCCCCGGTCACAGGGAAGAGGCCCGCAACTCGTAGCTTTCTGGAAGCTATCGCTAGGACCAGGCCCGTCCCTCCGGACTGGGTCTACGTGAACAATTTCCAGAACACGTACGAGCCGAAGGCGCTGATGCTTCCACCCGGAAGGGCCCGGGCTTTCCAGAAGGATCTGAAGAATTTCATCGAGCAGGCCAAGCGTGTCATTCCCTCGACGCTTCAGAGTGACGAGTTTGTCTCTCGGACCAATGCTATAACGAAGAAAGCTGTTGCTGACCGGAACAAGATTCTCAACGATCTAAACAAGCAGGCGGAGACTCTCGGCTATGCTGTCCGGATGACCCAGCTAGGAATCACGATCATTCCGGTGATCGGTGGGAAGCCGGTCAGTCAGGAGGAGTTCGACTCTCTTCCGGCTCGGGTCAAGAAGAAATACGAGCAGAGCCGGGACACGATGAGGGCCGCTCTGGACGAGGCGGGAAAGAAGATCAACGATCTCGACGCTAGGACAGTAGAGGAGTTGAAGAAGCTCAGAGACGATTCAGTCCACTATGCGATCGGAGGCCTCGTGAAGAGCCTCACGTCACGCTACGAAAACCTGCCCCTGGTCATGCAGCACCTCAATGAGGTCAGAGACGACATTCTTGAGAATGCGGAAGTTTTCACTCAGGGAGAAGCGGAGGAGAAGCCGAGCGAGGATCAGCCGAATCCGACGGAGAGCAGGCTCCCGGATCAGGCCTTTCGAAGATATGATGTGAACGTGATCGTTGACAATTCCGAGCTGAAGGGTGCCCCGGTCGTTCCAGAGGACAATCCTACAGCCGCGAACCTGCTCGGCAAGATAGAGTACGAGTCCCGTTTCGGAGCACTAGTCACGGATTTCACTCTGATAAAAGGAGGCTCTCTTCACCGCGCCAACGGCGGGTTTCTAGTTGTCGGAATAAGCGAGCTTCTCACCAACCCGTTTTCGTATGATGGTCTGAAGAGAGCATTACAGTCGGCGAGCCTCCAGATCGAGGATGTAGGCCAGAGGCTTGGAAGCGTCACGAAGACTCCTGTGCCGCAGCCGATACCGTTGGACGTCAAGATCATTCTGGTGGGGGACCATGAGACCTATCAGGCGTTGTACACGTTGGACCCTGATTTTCCTATCCTGTTCAAGGTCAAGGCTCACTTTGACGATTCGATAGAACGCAACGAGAGGAATCAGAAGACCTACGGCAGCTTCGTCCATTCTCTATGTGAGAGGGAGGGGCTCAANNGCAAACATCTCGAGGCCACTGCCCTGTCGAAGGTCATTGAATACGGATCGAGACTGGCAGAGGACCAGGCGAAGCTCTCTACGAGGTTTCCCCAGATCGCGGATCTGGTCCGCGAGGCTAGTTTCTACGCGTCACGGGACGGCTTGAGTCTCGTCAAAGAGGCTCACATCAAGAAAGCGCTCGAAGAGAAGGTGTACCGTTCGAACCTTCTCGACGAGAAGGTCAAGGAGATGATCCAGCGAGGAGTGATACTGATAGACACTGCAGGGTCGAAGGTCGGACAGGTTAACGGTCTTTCGGTTATTGNNCTGGGGGACTTCGAATTCGGCCAGCCCTCTAGGATTACCGCTAGTCTCGGGCTTGGTAGGCGGGGAATTATCGACATCGAGCGCGAATCGAAACTGGGCGGGCAGATACACACCAAGGGGGTCATGATCATATCAGGGTATCTTGAGAACAAGTATGCACACGACAAGCCGTTGAGCCTGTCGTGCAGGCTAGTCTTCGAGCAGAGCTACGGCGGAGTCGAGGGCGACAGTGCATCAAGCTCCGAATTGTACGCGATTCTTTCCGCCCTATCGGAGCTTCCGATCAAGCAGAACCTTGCAGTTACTGGCTCGGTCAATCAGGAGGGCGATGTTCAAGCGATTGGCGGTGTCAACGAGAAGATTGAAGGCTTCTACCAGACGTGCAAGGTCAAGGGGCTCAAGGGAGACGAGGGAGTCATTATTCCCAAGAGCAATGTTCAGCACTTAATGTTGAACGAGGAGGTTGTCGAGGAGGTCAGGCAGGGCAGGTTCCACATCTACCCCGTGAGCACGGTAGATGAAGGCATCGAGATTCTGACGGGAGTCAAGGCGGGACAGCGGCAGAATGGCGGAACCTATGAGCCGGGTACCGTGCACTACAGGGCGAACAAGCGTCTTGCCGAGATGACTCAGGAGATGGCTAGAATCGTCGGGGCCCCCAGACTCGAGGGAGGCCGCCGGTCAGAGATCGAAGCCCTGGCNNGGCGCACATGTCCTTGAGAATTTTCGGCCAGACCGATACCGTAACCTCTCCAAGGTGAGCCTTCTTGAGCAACAGCATGGTGGTCCGTGACTCTCCTATCCCGCCGCCTATCGTGAGGGGTAGCGTCCCGTTGACGATTCCCTGATGGTATGGGAATTTGAGAAACTCCATCTGGCCGCTCGCCTCCAGCTGTTTCTTCAGAGTGTCTCCGTTCACTCGTATGCCCATGGAGGTCAGTTCGTGG
>DAFH01000024.1:3526-3916 GCA_002495485.1 Candidatus Bathyarchaeota archaeon UBA185 | reverse complement strand
GAAGTACGTGCTTTCGCTCTACCATCGGGGCGTAATCCTCGCGATAAACAGCTCCAACAACCCCGAGGACGCTCTCGAGGTTTTCCGCAAGCACCCCTACATGGTCCTGAAGGAGGAACACTTTGCGTCCATCAAGATAAACTGGGAGGACAAAATCTCCAACATGAAGGCCATCGCAGAAGAGATCGAGATTGGGGTGGACAGCCTCGTCTTCATCGATGACAGCCATGTCAACCGGGAGCTCGTCAAACAGGCGCTTCCCGAGGTCACCGTGGTCGACGTTCCCCAGGATCCGGCGCTCTACTTGAAGACAATCCAAGACCTGCGTGTCTTTGATTCGCTCCAGCTTACCGAGGAGGACAAGAAGCGCGGCCAGATGTACGCCGAGCA
>DAFH01000024.1:3310-3481 GCA_002495485.1 Candidatus Bathyarchaeota archaeon UBA185 | reverse complement strand
CCAGTTCAACACCACCACGAGGAGGTACTTGGAAGGGGACGTCAAGACGATGGGGGAATCGGGAAGGTTCCTCATAGTCGGGATTAGGGTGCAGGACAAGTTCGGAGACAGCGGCTTGACGGGGGTCGCCATCGTGGAGAAGGGGCTAGGGGCGTGGCGCATCGACGACCT
>DAFH01000024.1:1442-3275 GCA_002495485.1 Candidatus Bathyarchaeota archaeon UBA185 | reverse complement strand
ATCCCGACAAAGAAGAACGCCCCCGCGAAGGACTTCTACAGGACAAGAGGATTCGCGCAGACATCGGTGAAGGACGGGATGGAGATCTGGGAATATGGGTTGAAGGAGCCCGTCTCCTATCCACAGTACCTGCAGGTCGTTGTGAAGTAGCTCATGGACGACCTTCGTGAAGTGTTCGCCAAATCATTCGGCATCGCACCGGACTCGGTCAACGACGGCCTNNCAGGGACAACCTAGAGGTCTGGACCTCGCTGAACCACCTCCTGCTGGTGACCGATGTCGAGGAGAAGATGGGCATTCGGTTGACCTCCGACGAGGTTCTACGGATACGCACCTACAAGGACCTGCGGGAGATAGTCTCAGCCAAACGCCCGGCAAGCTAGCTTCGAGACATAGCCAGCGCCACGGCAACGGCGTAATGGGTTGTGTGCGAGATGCTGACTCTGACCTGCAATCCTTTCGGCTTCTTGCCGAGCCACCTCACCGAAGGGGCGCCGATCCTCGATCTGACTATCCCGACGTCGGATATTTTGATTGTGCCTTGAGTGAGCTGACTCACCGCTTTTAGGACCGCCTCTTTGGCCGCGAAGGTACCCGCGAAATGTCTCGCCGGCCCGGCCCTGGAGTTAGCATAGCCGTTTTCGCCTTTGGTGAAAACCTTCACGAAGAAGCGCCTGTTGTTCTTCATGGCGTCTTCGAACCCGGCGACTTCCTCAAGATCGACTCCGACCGCCCACTTCAACTGAGCTCCCTCGGCCTGCACCCTCGTTGTAATCTCACGCGTCCGGCTTCTGTAGTCCCAACCAACCCTTAATTGCTCTGTGGATGGCGAACACCCACGTTCCTTGGTCACACTTGTCAAGATGACAGAACCTGACTTCGTCGTCTGGAAGGAGCGTGCGGTTGTTGAGTACGCAGCCGACAAGGTAAGGGCAGGCAACGACATGGAGGATGGAGCAGTAGAACGGAGCAGGAAGGACTTCGAAAGGTTTCTCCCCAACGGCCTGAGTTCGGAAGGTCACTATCTCTTCTCCATAGTCGACGATGAGACGAAGGCGAAAGTCGGTATTCTGTGGTTGGGGAGCATCCAAGAGGCGCCAGACATGATCTGGGTGTATGACATCGAAATCGACCAGAAGCAGCGTGGCAAGGGATACGGCACGGCCGCCTTGAAATTGGCCGAGGAAAAGGCGAGGGAGCTGGGGAAGAAAAGGATAGGGCTACAAGTCTTCGGGCACAACAAAGATGCCTTGAGGCTTTACGAGAGGCTGGGTTACAAAGCGACCAACATCGCGATGGCGAAGCTCGTTTAGCGCAGGCAGGCCGAGTCTAGGCTTCGTGCTTGTCCAAGAATTGCAGAACCCTCTTCATGAAAGCGCCGCGCTCTTCCCAGAATGCGAGATGTGAGCTGTTCGGAAAGATCGTGAGCTCAGAGCCCCTGATGTACTTGTGAATTTCCCTGGCGACTACAGGAGAGACTTCGTCGTACTTCCCTCCAAGCACCAGGGTCGGGACTCTGATCGTGTGAAGCTGGCTCGTCACATCCCAGTAGCGCGTATTTCCTATCATTGTGAATTCGTTCGGCCCGTTCATCAAGCCGTAGACAGGCATGCTGATGTGGTCTAGCGAGTAGCTGACCTCCTTGGGCCATTCTGGAAGCCTGCAGAGATGCTTCCTGTAGAAGACCATGACCGCATCGAGATACTCAGGGTTCGTGTAGTCCCCCACCGACTCGTACTTCTCCATCGTCTTCTGCACGTTCAATGGCAACCCCTTCTTCATCCGGAGCATCTCCTTCAACGTCAGGGGGACGCTGTGGAGTCCACCCACGGT
>DAFH01000024.1:0-1380 GCA_002495485.1 Candidatus Bathyarchaeota archaeon UBA185 | reverse complement strand
CCCAGCTTGAGCCTATGACATGGGCCCTTCCCAGTTTCATCTTCCCGCGGAACGTCTCCATTTCTTCGACGTAATGTTCCGGGACGAACAGAGCGTTGTTCTTGGGGAGTTGCGAGCGGCCGCACCCCAGCTGATCGTAGAGGGTAACGCGGTAGCCGTGGGAAGCCANNGTCCGACAGTGAAAGGAGGTAATCATGGGTCGCACCGGGGCCCCCATGAAGCCCTAACACTTCCCCTCTCTGAGGTTCTCCGAACTGGCGATAAAACAGGTCGAAGCCGAGTACCGAAACGAAGCCCTCTTTCCGCTTCATGGGCAGGGGTGGACAATCTAGGCACCTTAAGCCCTTGGGCTCGCCGCAGGATTCAACCAAGCGAGCGAGTGACTGGACGTTTCAGATGCGCCTAGCGAACGGTTGCCTCGCGCACAATCTAAATCGTCCAAGTCTTGGCCTGTTCGTCATGAAAGCAAGATGGAAAGGCATATTGATCTCGGAGGGCCTAATCGAGCCGAGCGTCATCAACGAATTCTCTGTCTTCAAGGCTACCATCTCCAGAAGCGACCTTGAACTAGGTGAGGGGAGGAGGGGGAGATGGCATATCTATCATGTCTATGCGACCGATTCGCAGCTGGCGTCTCTTACCCAGCAAGTTAGGCTAGGTTGGTACTGCCACTTCTGGCGCGGCGAAGAGTTGGCTGTTATTTTCCCCAGTAAGAGGTTCAACATCAAAGCCCACGACAGGTCAACTCGGAAAGCGGCTGTAGAATACGGGCGTTCCATAGGAATCCCTGAAAACGAGTTGGATTTTCCTACATCTTAGATGGGCATGAACTCGTGAGGATTCCTACAAGCCGCTCCCTGCATTCGGACACAAACGAGTTCACGACGGGAGAGGTANNGCCTGTGATATGGTGTAGAGGTACCCCCCGATTATCACGCTCCTGTCGATCGAGAGACTATCGTTAGGGTAGTCCCCGAAGTTCTGCCCGGCGGGGTACTGCGACACCTTCCCGAGGACGGTGAGGCCCGTTGGAGCCCACTTGATCACGTAAACTCCCTGCCAGACCGGGTTGCCGAAGGCTGGGTATCCCCCCTCGAACGTCTGGTTCCCGCTTACGACGTAAAGCGTCAGTGGAATGACCGTAATGTTCCTGGTGGGGTCGTAGGTGAGAGCCAGGTGGTCGCTGAGTACCGGCGAATCCGTCCCCCTGTCCCCGATGTCGAGCTTGTCCACCAGCGCCGATGTGCCGTTCTGATTCACTTGAAAGAGCGAAACTTTCAACCCAAGGTAGTAGCTGTAGTTCCCGTCCGAAGCGGAGACGGTCTCCTTTCCGACTCCGAGCAGGTACCCCGTGGCTAGAGGCTGCAGATAGTCAGAGTA
>DAFH01000063.1 GCA_002495485.1 Candidatus Bathyarchaeota archaeon UBA185 | reverse complement strand
CCCTACGCTAGAAAGGGAAACATTTCGAAGACGCAGCACTCGCACGTCAGTCTCGTGAAATTCTGCGAGACGCTCTTCAACCTACCCACGCTCAACCAGCGAGACGCAAACGCCGACAACATGTCAGACTGCTTCGACTTCAACCAATCCCCCGCACCACCCCCGCCTACAAACCCCTGAACACGACGGCTCGATGCTGAAACAGTTGGAACTCTCTGATCCGATTGAGTTTCTGAGGACATTCGTCGATCCATGGTACAAATCCCTGAAGAATCCCCGCGAGGCGGAAGGACAGACTCTCACGAAATTGGTTGAGAGCTACACAAAGACCGACTACGGCGAAACCTATGGCGCTGGAAAAGTTCGGTCGTTCTCGGACTTTCAGAAGTCGTTTCCCATCTTAGACTATCAGAGTCTCTTCCCTTGGATTGAACGGGTGAGGCATGGGAGAGAGAAGGCTCTGCTTTCAGAGCCCGTCGAAGCCTGGGTCATGACAAGGGGGACAACCGGCGCATCGAAGATTCTACCCGCGACAAAGAGCCACCTGGATCTGATCTTGCAGTGTGGAGCGCGGGCAATAGTCAATTTCGCCTTGAAGGCGAACGATTTCGACGTCTTGTCTGGGGAAGTGCTCAATCTACACTTCCCCAGCGACGTAAACGCGATCGAGACATCGCAAGGGGAGAAGCGCTACGGTTACAGCTCAGGAACCTATGCTAGACTCAATCCCGGCCTCGGTGCGGCTCGTCTTATTCCGAGACAGGAGGACATCGACGCATTGGGCGGATCTACTTCAAAGAAAGATTGGGAGAACCGTTTCGAGCTGGTCTATCGCAAGGCGAGGGACCATGACGTGAAGAGCCTGATGGGGGTCACGCCCGTCATTGAGGCGTTTGCCGGCTATGTGAAGAAGAAGTATGGTGTTTTGCCGAAAGAATTCTGGAAGCTGAAGGCGATCTTCC
This sequence comes from Candidatus Bathyarchaeota archaeon UBA185, assembly GCA_002495485.1. Taxonomy (GTDB): domain Archaea; phylum Thermoproteota; class Bathyarchaeia; order 40CM-2-53-6; family 40CM-2-53-6; genus 40CM-2-53-6. The sequence goes on along the minus strand of DAFH01000063.1, from coordinate 12,526 downwards.
TTACCAGTGTGGCCAAGATTCAGACGAAGCACGGGCCGATCATGAAGCACTTCTTTGGAGACGTCCCAATCGTCGAGATGTACACTGCGACGGAGGGAGTCTTTGCACAACAGCTCGACGAAAACCCGTACGTTTGTCCCAACTATGATGCGTTCCTGTTCGAAGCTAAAACAGGTGACGGTGTCAAGCCGTTGTACGAGATGAGACCTCGAGAGTGGGGTAGGATAATCATCTCGACACCAATGTTCCCCCGATACGATATTGGGGATCTAGTCGAGGCCGAGGGCCATGGCTACTTCCGGATAATTGGCAGAACGCGAATTCGGACCGTTCTAGAACATCGTCTCTACAACGTTCTATCGGCTCGTTTCACATAGGGGCAGAAGACGAGGGCGGGGGTGATCTCCTTCGCGCGGATATTGCGAAGCCGATAACTAGAAGGCCTAGAAGCACTAGGAATATTGCACCAACGTACGTCGTGAATCCGGTGAGAGCGAACGCGCCTAGGACTATTAGGACCAGTCCGCCGAAGAGGTATCCTAGGAACGGCCTTCCGCTTGAGCTGTGCGCGACCAGTCCGCCTAAGACTATGAGGACTCCTATGCCTATGAGGAAGTATCCGCTCGTGTAGCTACTCGAGATCAGACCAATCGCGTTGAAGTAGACTAGGAGACCTAGCCAGATGAGAATGCCTCCGCCGACGACGGCGCCGGTGAGATCGCCGTGGGCCTTCTCTGGTTTCTCGCCTTTCTCCCCTTTCTCGCCCTTTTCGTACTTCTCGTGTCGTTGCGCTCTTCTCTGCTCTCTCCACTGGCGTCGCTGTTCTCGCCAGTCCATCGGGGGCGGAGTCGTTCCAGCTGGACCGGTTGTAGTTGCGAATGAGGCTCCACACTTTGAGCAGAAAGCTGCTCCTGGGTCTCGGGCTGCGCCGCACTTGGGACAAAAGGCCGATTGACCTGACAAGGCTCTCTCGGTCCATCTTCCTCGACACTATGAGTATAAGATGATTGTACACAGTGTAGTCCGTAAGGCTTTGTCGTTTGAGACAGCCCGTCAGCTTAAGAACTGGTTTTAATCCACGACGTCACATCTTGAAAATTCTCGTTATCGGCTGCGGGAAGGTCGGGTCGGAGATTGCTCGAGACCTAGCCAAGGAATCCGAAGTCGACGCCGTCATCGCGGCAGATTCTAGCCTTCAGAANNAACATCTTGACCTGACAGTGTGTCAGCTTAAGAACCGGTCCAAGACCGTGACTGTGCCATCATGAAGATTCTCGTGATCGGTTGCGGAAAAGTTGGCTCTGAAATCGCTCAGGATCTGGCCGGCGAGTCCGAAGTCGATTCTGTCGTTGCGGCAGATGCGAACCTCGCGAATTTGAAGAGACTCGCACGCCATCAGAAGATTACAACTCAACGCTTAGACATTTCACAGAAGAAACATGTTCTCCGAGCGATGCGAAACGCGGATCTAGTCTGCGGGGCCCTTCCAGGCAGACTAGGCTTCCAAGTCATGACCAACGCGGTCGAGGCTGGCCGCGACCTCGTCGATATTTCCTATACGCCCGANNCGACTTCACAGAAAGGCGTTCGACAAAGAAATCACTCTAGTGCCTCAGTGTGGCGTCGCTCCGGGCTTCACGAACATGTGCGTCGGTGACGCACTGCGCAGACTCGGAAGCATATCGCGCGTCTGGATATACGTGGGAGGACTTCCGCAGAAACCTGTTCCACCACTCAATTATCGAATCGTGTTCTCTCTCGAAGATGTCGTCAACGAATACTCACGGCCAGTCAACATCATCGACAATGGCGAGAGAAAGAAGGTTGAGCCGTTGTCGGGCAGAGGGTTCTTGAACTTCCCCGGCGTTGGAAAACTGGAATACTTTCTGACTGACGGGCTCGGTTCCCTTCCCCAGAGCTTCCCGAGGGTACGCGACATGTACGAGCTGACGTTAAGGTATCCGGGACACGCGGACATGATGAACGCTCTGCGGGTCCTCGGATTCTTCGACCGACGAAAGCTTCCCGTCAACGGGTCCGAGCTTGAGCCTAGAAGAGTCTCCCTGGCCCTTCTGAAGGATGCGATGTCAATGGGGGGTCCTGAAGACCTGCTAGCGCTCAGAGTAGAAGTTGAAACCGGCGCAGGACGAAGATGTGGGATCACCTACCAGGTTCTCGACTACTATGACTCTCGGAGAAAAGTGTCGGCAATGGCTCGCACGACAGCATATCCGTGCACCTCGGTTGCGTTGCTCGTCGGAATGAGAAAGCTGGGTCTTCACGGCGTCGTTCCGCCAGAGAAGATTGCTCAAGACCAGAATCTATTCGACTATGTTCTCTCCCGGTTGCGAGACCGACGAGTAAAGGTGCGAATCAAGAGTCCTCTGAATTAGTTTTCTCGGAGCGCAGGCGAACGCTCCTTGAGCTGTATCTCTTGTGTCAATTTTGCCGTGGAACGTTGAGGTTCTTTAGACGTATGTGATTCTGACCTGCTCACGCTCGAATCAATGATAACTCGGGGCTTAACACTGAAAAACCAGTGCGTCTTTTATATTACCAGGTGGATCCGCATATTTTTTTCAAGACGACCGAAGGTTTTCTGTGTTAAACTCGTCAAGGACACGCAGAACCATTGCGCCTTTCATGTAAATTAGTCACTTAGTAATAATCCCGAATGGGAAGGGAGCCAGCCTTGATCATAAGCGTCCTGAACAACAAAGGCGGCACCGGCAAAACCACCACCTCAGTCAACCTCGCAGCCGCAGCATCCCTCGAAGGAAGACGAACGCTACTCATCGACCTTGACCCACAAGGAAACTCCACTACCGGCGTCGGGTTCGAGAAGGCAACTCTCGGCAGCACCATCTACAATGTCCTCTCCCAGACCCGGAAGATCCAAGAAACGATCATCTCAACCAAGTTCAACGGCCTATCACTGCTCCCGAGCAACCTTGATCTGGCAAGCGCGGAAGTCGAACTCTCAAGCACTCCAGGCCGAGAGTACATCCTCCGAGAAGCCCTAGCCCCTGTCAAACAAGACTATGACAACATAATCATCGACTGCCCACCCAACATCGGACTGCTCACCCTCAACGCACTGGTAGCTTCGGACCTGGTTCTGATTCCGGTCCAGTGCGAGTTCTATCCGATGGAAGGACTGCCGACACTCATCAAAGTAATGGACGTGGTAAAGTCGCGATTGAAGGCACAGTTCGACTTCCGTATAGTCCTAACAATGTACGACGCGAGAACAGCACTTTCACGAAGAGTCCAATCCCAAGTCTGGAACACGTTCGGCGAGAGAGCACTCAAGACCGTGATTCCGAGATCAGTCCGCATGGCAGAGGCCCCGAGCAAAGGACTGCCAGGCATAGTCTACAGGCCAAGGAATCCAGCCGCTGAACGCTACAAAACTCTCACAAAAGAACTGTTCCGGATTCCATTGACCACAGAAGCCTAGAACGACAATCGCCGCGAGCTATCTACAATCTTCCTCTTTTTCCAACTCGCCCGCGAGGCTTTCGGGCTTTACTGGTGGGCATCGGCTCGACCAGTCGGGAGCTGACGTTGAGAACCTCGGTCTTCCCACCTGGTGCCCACCAGATCCAGAACGTCCTCAGCTTCTCCTTTCCGGTGTTGACCATCCGATGCACAGTCCTCGGTGAATGGTAAATCGCCATCCCGGGTCTTGCCAAGAAGGTCTCTCTTCCCACCGTCCACTTCGCCTTGCCGCTGATCACGTAGTAGATCTCCGGAGCAGGGTGCATGTGCAGCGGATAGTAGCCTCCAGGATCCAACTCTAGGATTCCCGTGGCGATATCCTCCAAGGGTACCCCACGCCAGCCGGGGTACCAGTCAGTACCGCCGATCAACGGCTTGTATCGGTAGACCCGCTTCAACTCTGCGGGATAGGATCTGGTTCCGCGCCATTTCACGCGGTCGATGTGCACGTAGCTTGCCTTTGGTTTGGTCGCCCTAGTCTTTGACTTCTTCATCGAATCGATTTGTCCGTCTGGTCATTGTATTTATGCGAACAGATTCTGGTCTGCGTGTGATTGGCGGGGCCCTGAAAGGGAATTGAGAGCGGTTTCCCTGTTCTATGAGGCTAGCTTGGTCAGGACGGTCTCTGCTAGGAAGGTCTCCATCAGATTCTTTGCAAGCGCCGTGTACTCTTGCGCGGCCTTGTTCTTCGGACTATAGAGTATTCCCGGCTGGCCATGGCTTGGCGCCTCGGCCATGCGGATTGATCGTGGGATCACGTTCTTGAGCACGTGGTCTCCGAACTTGTCCCTCAACTCCCTCTGAATCCTTTTCGAGAGTCCCATTCTGCCGTCGTACATTGTCAACAGTACGATGAAGTCAAAGTCGGTCTTCGCCCGCGATTTCACCATTCGTATGAACCTCAGGAGTGTCGGGAATCCGTCCATTGAATAATACTCGGCTTGGACGGGCACCATCATTAGATCGCATGCAACTATTGCGTTGACAGTGAGAATTCCTATGTTGGGAGGACAGTCGAGGAGAATAATGTCATACTTTCGCGACGGACCCGTAAGAGCTTCTCTAAGGACGAATTCTCGGCCCCTTACCGAGGATAGCTCGACCTCCGCACCCGCCAGGTCGAGGTTGCTTGGCACGACCGTGAGGTTCTCAATCTTTGTGTCGAGAGCGACGCTCTCGATCTTTCTCGACTGAGCTAGGACGTCGTAGACGGTGTAGAGGAGCTTGGACTTGTCAAAGCCGAAACTGACGGTGGCGCTCCCTTGCGGGTCGAGATCTACCAACAGGACCCGTCGACCGGATTGAGCGAGCGCGGTTCCGAGATTGACTGCGGTAGTGGTCTTGCCCGTCCCACCCTTGTTGTTGGCAATGCTCACTATCATTGATAGAGCAGAGGATGGTCCTCTCCCGATGTTTCACATTCATTTGCAAAACAGATGATAACCCTCGGACTTGTTTGCGAGGATTTAGCAAGAAAATGGCCGACGAACTCTCGCCCTGAAGGATACTGATTAGGGGTTTATTAGCGATGGACTCGCCATGAGAGCCCACCTCTTTTAAGGCCCAGAGATTCTGGCTACTTTGCCGCGAACTCGCGTAGTCGTTGTTCGAATATCGTTCGCGCCGGGAAGCCCATGGAGCACGCGTAGGTGTTGAAGTCTAGGAGGTTCTTCCCGTTGCGCCTGGCCTTGTTCTGTATTTCGCGTATGCTCTCGCCGATTATGGCGTAGGTTGAGGCGTAGCCGGGTCCGTTGCCCTGGTGTGCCGGGAATAGTTGACTGTAGATGGTGTTCTTGGCGAGTCCTGTCTTCTTGTTGGCCCATTCGATGAAGTCCCTGAGCGACTGTTTTCCGGAGTTTATTCGGGCGTCGCCGATTATTCTCAGGAATCGGACTATTCTCCACATCCAAGTGTAGAACTCGTACTCTTCCGCCCATGTCTCAAGGCCGCCCCGTTTCTCGAAGAATTGGAGTAGCGCTCTCTCATCGTTGTTCAGGCCCTTGCCTGTCTTCAGCTTGTCCATGACCTCTTGGAATTCGATTTCCCGGTTGAAGGAGATGCCTTCCGAGATGGCGTTTGCCAGCGGCGTGAAGAGTGTGTCGGTTAGAGTTGGCTTTGCGCCGTAAGCCGTGGCCGTGTTGGATGCGTGCACGCAGTGGCCGTACTCTTCGTGTATCAGTGTGTTTAGCAGTTCTCCGGGAACTGTGGCAGGGTCTCTTCGGGGATCGGTCGTGATCATGAAGATCTCCTTGGGGTCTTTTGTGAAGCTGTCGTAGAAGAACGCCCCCGCGCTAGGAAAGATCGCGGAGAGGTAGAGAGGGGTCTCGATCACCTTCGTCTCGTACTTTGGATTGATCCTCACGGTATCCTTGTTGACCACTCTTTCGGTCAGGTTTCGAAGCTGTCCCAGAAATGGAACTATCTCCGTCTGTTTGAGTGATCTCTTTGCGGTTATGGCCTTGGATACTTCCTCGGCTCTCGCCGAGACTCTGNNTGTATTTCTTAGCGAGTCGCTCGGTTATCCTCTTGAATCTTGGAAATTCTCTCTCCAAGTACTTGAGCCCCTTCGCCTCCACTTCCTCAGGTGTTTCCGGATAGTCCCAGAGGCGTCGGATTGCCTGTGCGTAGATTTTCTCGCGGCCCAGGTCCGCACCATCTCGTTTGATGATTTTGTAGACTTCGTCGAAGCCTTGGTTCTTGAATCCCTTGACTCGAAAGATTGAGGCGTACTTTCTCGTAGCCTCTGCGAGATTGTCCAAGAGCTCTTTCAGCTGCTTATCGTCTGCCTCCTTCTTGATCGTCCGGATAATTTCGAGTATTCCGTCGCACCGGATCAGCGTCAGGAGCCGTATACCGGTTGGCCAGTCCTTTGAGGATGTCTCCTGCGTAGCCGTTTGAACTGCTCTGATGGCGTTCCTAGTCAGAGTCTTTAGGTGGCTGGGGACGATTCCTTCTTTGATCAGATAGCCGAAGTACGCGCCAAGGATGCTGTCGGCATACATCTCGGGCTCCTCGAGCGCGTAGACAGCCGCCATCGAATCGATTGCTTTCAACTGAGAATTGTTCTCGGCCTTGAGTCGAAGCTCGTCGGCCCTCCCCGCGACTCTGTCCATGTTCTTCTGGGACGGAACGACGACCTTGCCGACGTACTCGTCTGCTCCCTGCAAGTATGCGGTAGCAGGGTCTGACTCCTTGACGAACTCGAAGATCTCGGCTTCTACATCCGACGCGGGCTTGGGTACTGGCAACATTCAACCCTCGTATATGTTTAGCAAATTGAACAGAAGACTCGACTACTTAATACTAGCAGAAAAGGCGAACAGGTTCCGATCTTAAATACGCGGATAGAGACGCTGTCTGAGCAGCGTTGCCGAAGGCGTCTCGCTCAAGCACCAACAGAACCTCGGGGAAGAATCTCACGAAGCGAGCGGAGTCGGCGACCGACCAGAGAGTTTCTTCAGAGGAAGCGATCAGAGCAGGGGAACAGATAGCTATGGCGGCGTTCGCTTCCGGTCTCAAACTTGCCGCGGCGTTCGGTACGGTTGCTGCGAAGACTGCGGGACTTGCCCTAGCATCGTTGGCTTCCGGGGCGGACAAGTTCTCGGAGCTTGTGAAGGAGGAAGCGCTGCGATCCTACGATGGGAACGGCGCCCGTACAAGGTCGAAATCTGCTCGGTCCAGAAAGGCTGGCTCCAAGCGGAGGAACGCCTAGCGTTGGCCCGTCTCTGATTCCGCAGAACTTACGGACTTGGGCGTGACGGCAGTGACTGTTTCCAGAGATCTTGCAACAACTGTCGGTCTGAGAAGAGCCAAGAGCGCAGAGCAGATCAATGTCGCTCCCACGACCAGTACAACGCGCTCGATCGGATAGGCTAGGAAGATTACCGGCCAAAAGCTGAGAGCTCCCTTGCCCACTACCGCTGCGAACAACAGGCCACCTGTCACATGTTCGATCATCGTGCCCGTGAATGCCAGAACGACTACCGGTCTGACGAGGCTCGTGTAGTGATTAGAGCTTAGTCTGAGTGCAAGACCCTTCGAGAGAGGCGAGATCAAGACGACTAGGGCGGCGAGATGCATCCAGAGGTATGGGATGGGGGGGCTTAGCAGATTGCTTCCGACGAAAAGCGACGTGTAGGGGTTGATTATGAAAACCCCTAGAATGACCAGAAACATCATCGTTGCCTCTGTTCTTCTTCCACGGACTGCGAGGCTGACGAGAGTTACGTTGAGAGCGCCTGGTAGAAAGTCTAGTCCATAGAACTTGAGAGGGTTCCACGGAAAGAGTGAAGCGACCATTGTGCCTGTGAATACCGCGACGATTCCGTAGGCGGGTTCGAGTAGTATGCCGACGACTGGCGCGATCATTCCCGCTGCGGTTATGCTTCCCGAAATCCCGATCAGGTTCGAGATGGGGATTGCTCTGAATATTGTGTAGACGGCCGCCAAGGATGCCGTAAGAGTGAGTTTTCTGAGAGTGGTATGCTGATTGCCTGTTAGCATGTTCTCTTCCTAGTCTTGGAGCGATTCTAGCTTTGGCTTCGCCAATCTCTGGATTTCCCGGACAGTTGATCCCGTACGCTCAGAAATCCTCTTGAGGTCCTCGTATTCTGGCTTCGCTCGCACTATTCTCCCCTTACTGTCTGTGGACAGCTTTACTCGTATTCGATGGTTTTGGCCTTTGACTTTCACCCTTATCTCTGTAGTCTTTCGTGGGCTGATGTGTCGAAGAACGGGCAACTCGCGCACGCCGAGTGTTCCAGTCTCCGCTATCAGAACGTCGGCAAGCTTCTCGGCGTTAGCCCTGGTCGCTATCACGGAGACCACGTGTCCGGGCCGGTTCTTCTTCATGTAGACGGGAGTTATCGTCACATCGCGAGCTCCGGATTCCATGAGCCTCTCGCCTGCGCGCCCGATTACCTCGCCGGAGACGTCGTCGAGGTTCGTTTCGAGAATTACAATCTCGTCGTGAGTATGAGACGATCTATGAGCGCGCCCGGTGGTCAGTCTCAGAACGTTGGCGACTTCGTCGAGCTCTTTCGAGCCTGCTCCGTATCCTATCCTTTCCGGGTTGGAGATAGGATAGGATTCTGAGTATTTTGAAACGAGGTTGACGGTTATTGCCGCACCTGTGGGAGTGGTGAGCTCAGTGTTTGCAGTTCCGCGTTCAATTGGAAAGTGGCTCTGTCGGAGGATCTCAGCCACTGCTGGTGGAGGATTGGGGTAGGTCCGGTTCGAAAATTGGGTCGTCCCTCTGCCTACTGAGATTGGGGAAGTCCACCATGTCGCGTTGGGGAGTCCGAGTGATTCTACTAGGCAGGCGACCCCGAGGATGTCGACGAGTGTATCGGCCGATCCGAGTTCTTCAAGCTCCACTTGACCAGCGGAGTGTCCGTGGACTCTTGACTCTGCTTGTGTGAGAGTCTGGATTGTCGAGAGGGAGAATTTCGATCCCCAGTCTGAGAGCCGCAGACTCTCTACACATTTTTGGGCAGCGGTCAGGATTTCTTTGGCCTTTCGTTTCCTGGATTCTCCTGTGGACTCGACGGTGACAAGCTGTGCGCCTATCTCTCCCCTCTCTACTCTTCGAGTACTGACTTCGATCTGCCTTGTTCCGTGAAGATTCTTGGCCACGGTCTGTGCGACTCTTTTCAGGGTCGCGGGTTTTCCGCCGAGATCGACCAGTGCGCCTAGGTACTTGTCCCCTGACACGCCCGAGGGGCTGGCGTCGATGATCACCAGGCGATCGTCGAGGAGTTTCATCTGTCAGGGTCCGTAGAAGCCACGCGGGCGAATCTATTAATCAAACTATTCCGAAAGCGACTTTGGTTGTCTATGGAGCCGTCTGGTGAGAATCTCTGCGTCTANNATGGTCATCATGGGCGATAAGATGAAGCAGCTAGAGCAGCGCGGCAAGGTATTGCCTCAGGACCCTGGTGCCGCCGCGGTGAGCCAAATGATCCAGCCGTTGCTGCAGATGAACGCCAACATCTACGCGATGCTTCCGAGCTTCTGTCCGAACTGTCCCAAGCGGATCGTATCGGTCGAGAAGGAACTCTCTCAGCTGAGAAACTCGTCGAGATAAACGGACGCCATCTTCGCTGTTTAGAGGTTAGTTGTTCGGTCCTAGAGTCGGGCACTGAAGGGTTTTCTCTTAGCAGTCGTATCCGCCGTTCGGATAGGTTGCGGTGCATCCGACGATGCTGGCCGGGGACAGGGTAGAAGTGCTGGTCGTTGTCGTTCCAATCGTTATCTGGCTACCCACTTCATGAAGCATAGAGGCATAGGTGCCGATACCGGGTAAGACCGACGTTGTCCATCCAGCGTTCGACGCCGTACACGGGGTAGTCGTTGTTCCCGGCAAGGTGTAGCCGGGAGCGCACGTGAGGACAAGCTGTGTGCCGACGGACTGTGAAGGCGAGAATGCTATCCAGCTTACTCCGCGGTAGGAGTTGACCTTCAAGCGCTGGCTGAGACCCACAGGGTTACTGCCCGCACCACCAGGGTTCCCGATGCCCTGCGCCCAGTGCGGACAGTCAGCCGACGGAGTAGAGGAGTGACAGCTGTTTACAGCCAACAGCCTAGAGAAGTCAGCGCTTCCAGAACCAATATCCCCGGTCCAGACATAGGACGCTAGTGCGCCGCTACTGCGGAAGTAGTCGCTGCTGGAACCTGCTACGCCGCAAGTGGTGCCGGTGGATGTGAGTGTGCAACCCGTTCGCGTGAGAGTGTAGTCGTTGAACCCGAATGCTGGATCCTGAGTGTTGTCAATACTGCAACCTCCTCCAAGAGTGCCAACTGCGGGGTGGCCCGTTCCCCCGATGCTCTGGCACGTGTAGGGTCCTGATCCGATGATGAAGTTGTTCGCCATAGGGTCGAAGTTCGGACTGTCAACACGCAGACCACCGACAGTGGCAATGCTAGGTGCGCCAAAGTGACCGACGCACGTGTCTTCGGCAGCATTGACAACGTTTGTACCCGCGATATTGCTACCTGAGATGCCACTGTTCCAAGTGCTGGCTCCGCAGGCCGACCAGATGTGGCCCGGCATTATCGTGATCGATCCAAGGAACAGCTCAGTGAACGGACCCTTAGCCTTGAGGTTCAAGTCCAGAGTATACTCGTCTAGGACGTTGATGTGAGCAACGTTCGAGAGCGATGATGCCTGGAATGCTCCAGTGGCGTTGAGGTCGATGAAGCTGTACTTTACGTCCCACGCCGTCACAGGACCACCGTCCTGCCAGTGGTTACTGCGGTTCAGCGTCAGACGAAGATCCGCCGAAGTACTAGCGAAATATGTTGCATTGCCGTATCCGAGTGTTGTTGATGTGCACTGGGGTCCGCCTGGGTAGCATAGGAACGTGTGGCTGGTGGTCATCCAGTCGATTACTTGAAAGATCGAGTTACATGGGCCCGGTCCCGCATGGGCCTGACCATTGAGCGGGGCGCAGAGTGGGTTCTCATTGAAGAGCGTGTCATAGATATTGCCCAGTATGTACGCGTCCCAGAGGGTTGTGAATTGGAACGGGTTGAGACTGTCGACGGTGGTCAGGAAGCTCTGGCGGAGAGTTCCCGCAACTGCCGGAGTAGGGCTGTAGGCGTTGAGCCAGTTCCAGAAGTTTGCGGATGCCGAGTATCCCCCACCTGTCGCTGTGATGAAGCCGGGGGTCGAACCGCCGAGGGGCCAGCTGCTCAGGCGACCCTGAGTGTCAACTGTGTCGTAGATCGGTAGAGTGAACACGTGGCTTCCATAGTAATCTTCGGCCTGGTAGCCAGCACTGACCGCGCTACATACTGGAGACGCATTGAAGCATGCCGTTGCTCCTGCTCCACCCGAGACCGTTGCACCTGAACAGTTGGCGAATGTTGGTGAAGCCTCACCGAGTGAGGGGTCCGTGGCCGGTCCGGGAGAGGACAAGCATGACGAGAACTCCATTGCAGAGCTGAGCTGGTCATAGGTTGGACTACAGAGGTACATGTAGTCTGGAGCACTAGTCGTGTAAGTTGAACTGGCGCAGGTTGAGCCCGCTGTCTTGATGGTGCAATCTGCATTGACGCAGGTATAGTCGGTCTTGGTGGCGAAGAGGCTGTTGTATTCGAAATAGGTCGTGCTGTCGAAGGGAAAGACCTGTCCGAAGCCGAAGGTCCCCAACCCCCAGCAATTGCTCGGCGTGCCAGTAGTACTGGGACTGAATCCGCAGAACGGGAAGTCTCCACTCTCTATGTTTTGAAGGAATGGGCACGATCCTCCACCGCATGACGCATTACTTGTCCCGGTGTTTGAATTGTCGCAGGAGAAGGGTTGACCTGCTAGTGTTGTCCACGCGCCCCATGCAGGAGAAAAGAGAGCGCAGATATCTTGGGCAATTCCTTCACCTAGGCTCCTGCGAGGTTCAATCGCGCGGACGTAGAGACAGGTGTTTGCTGTCGCCGGAACCTGGATGGCGCAACCCGCAGTGTTAATGGCTGTAACGAGGGCAGGCCACCCTCCCAGTGGAGGAACGAGCTCACAGTGGCTATTCTGGGTCACGCTAATGTTGAGCTGCATCTTGAACGCTCGTACAAAATGTTGGGCGGCTGCACAGAAATCGGAGCTTCCAATCGCGGCTTGCCATGGAAATGTTGTTGTTCCGGTCACAGACCCAGTAGGACAGGTGGTTGAGTAGGCGCAGTTGTAGGCTGTACCACCGGGTGAGCCCACAATACAGTTGGCGGAGCTGTTCTCGGGAAACAACGTGTCCCAGTTGCACGGGTTAGCCGCTGGAAGCCTCCGTTGACACAGCCGACCGCGGTGTTACAGGGCGGAATCGCCTGATCGTCGGGAATGCACGCTATGCCGAGGCATGCAGCGTTGTTGGCGCTGAAGCTCTGCTTGTTGATGAGGTGGGCAATTCCCTGGCGAAGCTCAACGCCTGCTGCGCTGACGCCGTAGTCCATGGGTATTCCCCAGAAAACGTTTGCAAGTTCGAATTGTATTTCGTAGTAGCCGTGGTCAGGGACTGGCAGACTGCAGAGAATAGTGCTG
>DAFH01000181.1 GCA_002495485.1 Candidatus Bathyarchaeota archaeon UBA185 | reverse complement strand
TTATTTTTTCCCGCGACATGGACCGGCTCTTCGGGACGCATTCCATTACCGGAGAAAGCCTAGCAGCGCCAAGCGCACGTCAGCCTACTTCTTCCTCAAGAGCGCTTCCACCTGGGCCGGCGGAATTATCGGACGATAATTGCTCTTCTTCGCCTCCACCCTAACCAGTCTCAGCAGCTCCGTCGGATTCTTCGCAACACCCGGATCAGAACGAACAAGCGACCTCACAGTCTTCTCCACCCACTCCTTCGGCGGAGTCGGACTCTTGTACACACGAGCCTTCCAAACAACCTGTCCCAAAGCCTCAGGAGTCACAACCACCGCCGTCTGCGTCTTCTCGACCCCCTCTATCCNNGTATCCTCGCGAGAACAAGATCCGACAGCGCGGAAAGATTCGGGACCTCAGCAAACGCGATGACATCGAAGGGCCCCGTGACCGCATGCGCCATCTTCACGCCCTCAATCTTCGAGATAGCCTCAGCCGCAGTCTTTGCAGCGCCCGGAGCAAGCTGCATCAGAATATACGAAGCAAACCTCAATCAACAAACCAGCCATATGAATAGGTCCGCGCTTCGCCAACCAACGACTGATTAACTCTTCGCTGAGCCGTGAAACGCAACGTACTTCCACAAACTTAGCCGCGGTTACAATCCATATTCATACCCGCCAGCGTCGCAATCAACACATAATTGCCGGGGCCGAGACGGAGACCCGCCAGACGGGAAGTGACAATAAACTGGAAAATACGAACACTCCCTTCAGAGACTTCTACGCTCTTCTAGGCGGTAGCCTTCCGGACGCATCCTCGATACTCATCTCCGGAGACCCCGGCAGCGGAAAAACCACACTTGCACAGCAGATACTCTACGACGAACTATCCAGATCCAAGCCATGCATCATAATCACCTACGACACTTTCCCGTCCAACATCATCGAGAGGATGAACGAGTTCGGATGGGACCCGAAAAAATACCAGCTGATGAACAAGCTCGACATTGTCGACTGCTACTCTGCAACCGCCGGCATTACCGAAGGAGTGGTCCCCCAACCCTTCGACCTGACAAACATCAGCATATACCTCTCCGCGGTCATGGAGAGACTCGGAAACCGCCAGATAACAATCGTACTCGACTCCCTCATACCAATATTCAGCGAGACCGAAAGCAAACACGCGATCAGCTTCATACAGAGCATCGCCGGAAAAGTCAAGAAGGCCGGAGGAAAACTCATACTCACACTCTCCACCGGCAGCGTCCACCCAGAACTCTTCCACAAGGTCGAAAGCCTAGTAGACGGAGTCGTAGAACTCAGAATGGTAGAGGAAGGACAAATGCTCCGAAGATACCTTCTAGTCCGCAAGATGGACCGGCGCCACATCACACCTCGACTAGTCCAGTTCGACATCATTGGCGGCCGAGGAATACAGCTCAAACTCTCACGACTGGGATTCCTCTGGAGACGAACAGGAATGCCACGCCCAGCCCCGAAGAACTAGAACGCATTCGAGATCGATGGCTATCCCCATCGAAGACCCTATCCAAACGGCACTCGACAAGCCACAAACACTAACAGAATCCCGAAGCCCATATCTATTTATCTCCGGACCGACTATGACTAATCAGAGCCTGGCATGGCTGAGCAAAACACGCCAGAGTATTCTCCGGCACTCGAACTCGAAAAAGAACTCACCCGCAAAGAGCGGCAGATAGAATACCTACAGACCGAACTCCGTCGCTACCACAACCTGATGGAAGAGCTCAAACAAGGAATGCGGCCGATCGGCACGATAGAAGAAGTAAAAGGCGACGCGGCCCTCGTACGCCTCTCCGGCGGCCAGGCATTCCAAGTCAGCATACCCCCAGAAATCCGAGACAGAGTCGGAACAAACGTAGACGCAGTACTCTCACCAACAAAAGGAGTCATCGTCGATGTCATAGAGCGCATGAAAGACCGCAGCCTCCTCGAATACCAAGTCGAGAAAGCTCCCAAAGTCTTCTACGAAGACATCGTCGGACTGAGAAAGGAACTGCTCAGCCTACGACAAGCCATCGAATGGATACTCGACCCCGGAACTAGAAGTAGAAGAGAACAGATCATCCGAGACCCTCGCATGCTCGAGGAAGCCGGATCCGTCCTACTCTTTGGACCACCAGGCACTGGCAAGACGTACATGGCCAAGGCCGTTGCCGGAACGATTAGCAACCGTGGCCAGAATACGAGCTTCCTTAAAATAGAGAGCTATGAAATAGTCTCAAAGTGGCTTGGTGAATCCGCGAAGAACGTCAAGGAGATATTCAAACTGGCACGCGAGTCCGCGCCGACGGTCCTCTTCATCGACGAGGCAGACGCCATAGGCAGGGCCAGAATGGAGGCAACCACCGACGCCGGTCGAGACGTTCAAGGAATGCTCAACCAGATACTGACAGAGCTCGGTGAAGGATTCCACGTCAACAGGAACGTCGCAGTCATCTTCGCCACCAACTATCCCAGCGTAATCGATCCCGCGCTACTGGACAGGATGAAACGAGTAATCTACGTGCCCCCACCCAAGACACGAGAAGAAGTCAAGAAACTACTCGACTCGTACCTCGCAAAGGTGGAGGTAGACCCCTCCATATCCACATACGACGGAGGACTAACCGAAGAATCCTTCGACGAAGTCTGGCGAATAATCCGATCCCGAAGGCAGACATATGAAGCGTCCATACCCGACCGAGGAATCGCAGTCCGCGACCAGTACGTCATAACCCCGAGAGACATGAAAAACGTCATTCAAGAGGCGGCCAGTGAAGCATCCTTCGCCGGAGAACCCTACATCTCAATGGAGAGATTGCTGACCCTCTTCCGCAGCCTCTCCTCGGAAGAACAGCACTCCCGCGTGGTCAGCTAGCATCTCGTTTTATCCCTCCTCCTAGGAGGAGGGTCGACTATGAGTTCCCGGATAGGGACCGACGCGCTGTCGCTCCGCGACGCGAAAGAGACGGTGGAAAGACTCGTCCGTTTTCTCAACACACATTCAGAAAGAAGCGGCAGAAAAAATCTGATTGTCGGAATGTCCGGGGGACTCGACTCAAGCGTGACCGCAGTCCTCTGTTCGATGGCTGTCGGCGGGCGACGAACCGTCGGCTTCTCTCTCCCAGAAGAAGAGACCCTGAACCCATCGAGTCTTAGAGACGCTAACGAAGTGGCCCGAAGATTCGGGATCAGCTTCAAGCAACTCGAAATCACACCCCTCGTCAAAGCCACCAGACGCCTCGTCCGAGCGTCCGGTCGGAGAGAGAGCATTCCTCTAGGAAATGTGAAAGCCCGGCTCAGGGCGCTCATTCTCTACTACTATGCCAACACTAGCAACGGACTAGTCGTGGGCACCAGCGATAAGAGCGAGATAATGCTCGGATACTTTACGAAATATGGAGACGGCGCGTGCGACCTCCAGCCGCTGGCAGACATGTACAAGACCACGGTAAGAGAACTAGCCAAGCACCTCAAACTCCCTCCAAGAATCTACTCCAAGCCTTCCAGCCCCGAACTCTGGCCCGGACAGACCGCAGAGAACGAACTCGGACTCTCCTACGAGAAACTGGACCTAGTCTTGTGGGGGCTGGAGAGGTGGATATCACCTACAGAAATCAGTAACGACTTGGCGATTCCGGTAAGCATTGTCGAAGACGTTAGGAACCGATTTCTTCTCGCGGAGCACAAACGTAGGCCGCCACTTGGAATGAAGCTAGGCTTTCGGACTTCGGGCCAGGATCTGCGCATACCATACGAGTATGAGAGCAGTGGTCGACTGNNAAGTCCTAGTCTAGGCGAGCTCTTCAAGCAACGGCGAAATGTCTCTACCGTAGATGTCTTGTTCGACAAAGGGCTGCTCAGCCAGGGCTGGCATTCGCCTCGCAAGCTGGTCCTCGTATGTGGCTACTTCCATCTTGAAGAATACGCCGATCGGGATCCTGTCACCCCACTCGAACGATTTCAACAACGCGGTGCCCTTCTTCGCATTGACCTCGTCTCTGACGCTCGGGTCCGCCACGCGCCCGTCGTAGCCGGTCTCTTCAAGCTTGTACAGTCTCGGGGCCTTCGAAGGAAGATCGTCGCCTGCATACCACTCCTTCGTATTGATGTCGTTGTACGTGGGACATGTCTGAAGAACATCGATGAAAGCGCTTCCACGGTGCTCAATGGCGGCCCGTAGAGCCGTCTTCAAGTGTCTAACATCCAGAGCATAGCTCCGGGCGACGAAAGTGTAGCCTGAAGCGATGGCCATGGCGATTGGATTCACTCCTTCTTGGATCGATGGTGCGGGCATAGACTTTGTCTTGAGTCCCTTCGCGAGAGTCGGGGCCGCTTGTCCCTTCGTCAGCCCGTAGACACCGTTGTCGTAGAGGACATAGGTAAAGTCGAGATTCCGGCGGCCGGTGTTGACGAAATGTCCCGCACCGATTCCCAACCCATCGCCGTCTCCTCCAACGGCGACTACGGTAAGACTGGGGTTGGCCAGCTTCGCCCCGGTGGCGATGGGCAGCACCCTACCGTGCAGCGTGTGGAATCCGTAGGCGTTGATGTAGTGCGGTGTCTTCGCCGAGCAGCCGATTCCCGAGAAGATCGCGACCCGGTGTGGCTCCAGCTGCATTTCGAGCAGAGTCATCTGTATCGCATTGACGATGCCAAAGTCCGT
>DAFH01000205.1 GCA_002495485.1 Candidatus Bathyarchaeota archaeon UBA185 | reverse complement strand
ACTTGGCGGAAAGAGTTGAGAAAGCCGTCGGTCCAGCGGGTGTGGCCGAACGAATTCGAGAACTGAACAAGAGAATCTCTCGCGAAGAGACCGCTCTCAAAGTCGCCGAGGAGATCGTCCTTGGCGGCTTCGGGCGCCTTGAGGAGGAAAAGGCGGCCGAACAAGCCGTAAGGACCGCCCTAGCTATCCTAGATGAGGCTGTTACCGTAGCGCCCATTCAAGGAATTCACTCGGTCAAGATTCGCGTGAATCCTGATCGTACACGGCACCTTGCAGTCTATTTCGCCGGTCCAATGAGATCGGCGGGCGGGACCGAGATGGGCATGACAATGATCGTGGCGGATCATGTCCGCCGTAGGCTGAACCTTCAGGCCTACCGGGCATCCGAGGCAGAGGCGCGCAGGTTTGTCGAAGAGCTTCGGATATACGAACGGGCAGTTGCCAGATTCCAGTATCGAAACTCGGACGACGTCTTGCACGACGCGATGCTGAGGTTGCCTATAGAGCCGAACGGAGTTGAGACCGACCCCGTCGAAGTGGCGGTCAACCGTAACGTGTTAAGAGTTGAAACTAACCGAGTCCGAGGTGGAGCGCTCCGCGTGGTCAATGATGGCCTGCTTGGACGCTCGCAGAAGGTTCTACGAATCGTTGACCGTCTAGGCCTTGACGGCTGGGATTGGCTACGCTCTTTCAAGAGCTCCTCAGCAGAGGGTGAGGAGGCGAAGGAATTCATGTTTATGGAAGATGTGGTCGGCGGAAGACCGATCTTCGCATTTCCCGGCGCGCATGGCGGATTCCGAGTAAGATATGGACGAGCACGGAACACTGGTCTGGCATCCGTCGCCGTTCATCCATCAACCATGGAGCTTCTAGGTGGATTCCTGGCAGTCGGGGTCCAGATGAGAACCGAACGCCCGGGAAAAGCAGGAATAGTGACCGCCGTTGACTCCATCGAACCCCCGATTGCAAAACTGAACGACGGTTCGGTCGTTCGAGTCGATACTGCGAGCGAAGCAAAGACTCTCAGAGACCGCGTTCAGAGAATACTATTCCTCGGCGACCTCATGGTCGGATACGGAGAGTTTCTCGAAAACAATCGAACACTCGTACCATCAGGCTTTGTCGAAGAATGGTGGGGCCAACTGCTTTCGGCAAGAATGTCCAATCTGCAACTAGCCTCCTTACCATCGATAACCGCTGAACGTCTCCAGACACTATCAAGGAATCCTCTCTCAACAAGGCCGACTGCAAAAGAAGCCGTCGAGATATCCCGACACTTCGGCGTGCCGCTTCATCCATTCTACACCTTCTTCTGGGACGCCATCAAACCCGACGAACTCCAGTACTTGCGAGATAGTACCCTCAAGTTCTTGCGAACACAAGAACAGACGATACTGATCCCCAACGATGCCCTAGTCAAGTCTCTACTTGAGAGACTCTGTCTTCCCCATCGAGTCGAGGACAGCTCCATACGAATCATGGAGAATGAGACACTCACTCTCCGGGCGCTGTTCAAGCCCGACAACGAGAACTGGGCATCAGCTGCTTCAACTACTCTGGATAGGCTGTCCGAGCTAGCGGGGTTCCCGGTCAAAAGCAAGGCTCCCAACTTTGTCGGAGCTCGCATGGGACGACCCGAAAAAGCAANNAAAGCAAAGGAGCGTGTTATGACACCAAAGGTCCACTGTCTCTTTCCAACCGGCCAATTTGGCGGAACACGACGCGACATTGTAGAAGCCTCACGAAAGCTCGCGTTGACTCTAGAGATCGTCGATAGGGTCTGCCCGAATTGTGATACTTGGGAAGGGCGAGCTAAGTGCCCTGTCTGCGGAAGCGCCACCATCCTTCGAAATTCATGTCCCAGATGCGGATCTCCGGGGGTCGGAACATGCAAGAACTGCAATGTTGAGACGGTTGCTTACAGGAACAGACCCGTTGACCTCAAACGTGCCCTAGAGGATGCTGAAAAGCGACTCAGTCTAGCCCCAATCCCCGACTCAGTGAAAGGCGCTAAGGGTCTCCTCAACAAGACCAAGACCCCCGAGCCTCTGGAGAAAGGACTGCTCAGAGCGCGAGCCGATGTGTCTGTGTTCAAAGACGGCACCATCAGGTTCGATTCGACCAACGCGATCCTTACCCAGTTTCGCCCCAGTGAAGTTGGACTCTCAATAGAGAAAGCTCGCGGATTGGGGTACGAGAATGACATGGATGAACAACCACTGGAGTCACCAAACCAGCTCTGTGCACTTGAAGTTCAAGATCTGATTCTTCCAGAGACCGGTGCACAGTATCTTCTCAAAGCGTCCAAGTTCATCGACGACCTCCTCTCCACCTATTACGGAGTCGAGAAGTTCTACAACGCGAACAAGAAGGAGGATCTAGTAGGTAGGCTCGTCGTAGGTCTTTCCCCTCACACGTCGGTCGGCGTGGTGGGCCGAATCGTCGGATTCACGAAAGCGAGCGTATGTTACGCTCATCCATTCTGGCACGCCGCGAAGAGAAGAGACTGCGACGGGGACGAGGACTCAATATCTCTACTCCTCGACGTCCTCCTGAACTTCTCTCGCGAGTTCATGCCAGACAGAATTGGAGGACTTATGGACGCACCGCTACTATTATCGCCCCTGCTCAACCCGTCCGAAGTCGCGCGCCAGGCCCTCAACATCGAGACGGTCGACCAGCTTCCCGTCGAGTTCTACGAGAAGACCTGGCAGGGCGCGCATCCTAGCGAGGTAGAAGGCTTTGTTCCTACGCTGAACAAGAACATCGGCACCGATCACTGGACCATCAGATTCACGCATCCAACGGAGAACCTTGACTACGGCCGGTTGGTCAGTTCATACAAAGAACTCCCCACAATGCTTGACAAAGTCAAGGAACAGCTTTTGCTTGCTGATCAGATCGTAGCCGTGAACGCTGCTGAGGTCGCGGTCAAGGTCCTCTCGACTCACATTCTCCGTGATCTTGTAGGAAACCTCCGGACATTCACGTCCCAACGGGTACGCTGTATGAAGTGCGGCTNNGAAAGCTGGTTGCCACTGTGTTTCGAAGCGGTGTCGAGAAATACTTAGACGTTGCCTCCGAGATGGTTGACAGGTACCAGATTCGACCCTACTATCATCAGCGTCTCGACTTGATCAAAATAGAATTGGCCGAGACTTTCAAGCCTGTACCGGAGGAAAAAACGCAGCAGAGACTTCTCATCAGCGAATATGCATAGAGGATGAAACTCTGAGCCCCGCTTATCATCCCAGAGCCTACTTGGCGGGAATGAGGAACGTTAGCAGAGGACTAGAGTCGCGGACTAGGATCTTGGAAACCATGTNNGCCTGGAAACCATGGAGAAGGGCAAGACAAACATTCGAGAGATAAGCGAGAAAGCAGGTCTTTCTGCGAGCTGTGTTGGATATCACCTCAAGCTTCTTCTCAAGAACCGAGTTGTAACGGTTTCAGAGACTGGCCGAACACATAGGTGGACTCTAACAAAGTATGGACAAGAGAAACTCTTCGCCTGATTCAAATCTCTAGTGGATTTTCCATTACTGCTGGAATTGGCTGATGCTACTCTGTAGTGGTCCAGGTTCAGCCTTGACTGCTTTCCAGTCCAATTCCGCAAGTCCGGCAAGCCTTCGAAACTCGTTGACACTTCCTGGACCGAAGCCTGCGAAGTGATTGTTGAAGAAGACGTAGCCCTGCTTGAAGAGGCTGGACTTTTCCTCGAGCGCCGTGTACCATTTCTTCATCGTCTGGGTCTGATCTTTCTGGGGAGCGCTGAAGTTGGTGATCGACCGATCCCCGACCATGCGAAGGTACGCTATGTCGCTAGTGGCCTCCGCGGGCGTTGACGCGTACTGGTTCTCCGACCACGCGAGCGCCACATTATTGGTCTCCAGTAGCTTGTAGGTTTCGGGCTTCCACCAGGACTTGTTTCGGAACTCGATCGCATGCTTATACTTCTGGTCCAGTATAGGGAGGAAGTTTGTGAGCGCTTCCAAGTCTTTCTTGATGTTAAAGCTCGGGGGTAGCTGAATAACAAGTGCCCCTAGCTTTTCTCGAAGCTCTGATATCGACTTGTAGTATCGTTCGAGCTGAGCGTGGCTGTCGCGTAGCTTCAGCTCATGCGTTATCTTCTTCGGAAACTTGGCTGTGAAAATGAAGTTGTCTGTTGTTGTCTTCCGCCAGTTCTGAACTATTAGAGGTGAGGGGGTCCGGTAATATGTCGAGTCAATCTCAACCGCGTCGAAAACCGTCGAGTAAAGATGCAAGTACTCTCCAGGCTTGGCGTCTTTCGGATAGAATGGTCCTACCCAGTCTTGATACGACCAGCCGCTACATCCGATGCGGAGCCTCTTGGAATCCGGGAACAACGATCTACAGTGAAATCTGAAAAGCCTCTAGTGGGTTAAATGATTGTCTCCGAGTCGCAAATCCCAAGTAAGTCGGACATCAGTCTCTCTTGCCTCCATAGATCTCGCGATAACGCAAATGACTTAGGCAGAATCTTCCTGCGCCACGTCAAGACCGCAACGCTGATCCCCGCAGAGGCTTAGCTGGTTCAGGCGGTCTCGACCCTGCTCACTGGATCCGGATATGGTCAGACTTTGGTGAATCTCACTTGGGTCTAATCAGAATGTTCTTCCCGTCGACCTTCACGTCATAGGTTGGTTCCGGCAGACGGGCAGGGCCATGGGTTACTGAACCTGTTCTCAGATCGAAACGCGAGCCGTGCCAGGGACACTCGACCTCAAAGTGGTACAATCTACCCTCGTCAAGAGGACCTCCAACGTGGGTGCACTCGTTCCTGATCGCGTAGTAGCTGCCGTCAACGTTGGCTAGAAGCACGGCCGCGCCTGCAAGATCAACTTTTCTAGAGACTCCCGGCGGAACCTCGTCCGTTGAAGCTACCCTGGTATATCCCTCCGTTTTGACCGCGCACATGCTGTCGGAGAATGAGGGTTTGGTTATTAGGGGTTTCCAGTCGGGGAACACTATTCGTATATTCTTGGACTCGATCAGGCTGTTTCGAGGATGGTCTGCAGGTTCGGTGAACCATGCAAGACTAGTGTGGAGTCGGTGGACATGGATAAGCAGTCGACGATTAGGAGCATCAGGTCCAGCTACAAGATAGACCAGGTCGAGAACGGCTGGACGGTCTCAACCGGAGACGGGAACATGTTCGTCTTCGCCAACTCGGAGCAACTCGCGGAGTGGTTCTGCATGATCGTGGGAGTGCCGTTGGATGGACATAAGCAGAAAGAGGACCCGTTGGAGTCTGAGATCCGGAAGCTGGTCAGATCCTACAACCTTGTTGCGGAAGATGTCGACAAACGGTTTATAGCAGCTGGCGCAAGGGCCGTTCGAACGCTTGCTGAACCAGCAACTTAGTACTCGTTCTTCTCTTTCGAATGCGCCGAAGCGCAGATAAGTATCCGACAAAGCGCTCCTCGTGAGGACGTCATCTGATGAGTGGGGAGAGCAAGACCTTCGGTTTCATCAGTCTGAATGAGCTCCCGGAAAAACCTCGGAAGACAGGAGTTATCGAGTTTAGAGGACCATACTATACTCCTGTCACCTACGGCTATCTTAACGATCTATTGGAGGACTGGGGCGAGTATGTCGATGGTTTCAAGTTCGCCGGAGGGAGCATGCGGCTGCTAGACCGGGACAAGACTCGGAAGATGATCCAGCTCTGCCACAAGCACGATGTCTACGTCTCAACTGGGGGATTCGTTGAACGAGTCATCGTCCAAGGCGCTGACGCTGTGGACAAGTATCTGGAGGAGTGCAAGTCTCTCGAGTTTGACATGGTAGAAGTCTCCAGTGGACTGGCGTCGATCAAGCTGGAGGACAAGGTCGCGATAGTGAAGCAGGTCCAGAGGCTCGGGATGAAGGCTAAGCCTGAGGTTTCGATGATGATCGGTGCTGGTGCCGGGACCCATATTGTCGGCTACAAGACCAAGATGCGGACTTTCGCGGATGTTGCTAAGGAGACGCAGGCGCATCTCGACGCCGGTGCAAACATACTCATGCTCGAGTCGGAAGGAATCACGGAGGACCTGCCCCCGAGCAAATGGCGGAAAGACGTGGTGAAGAAGCTGGTTGACAAGTTCGGCTACTACACCTGGATGTTTGAGGCGTCCGACCCGCCGGTCTTCAAGTGGTACCTGAAAACCTTCGGAAAAGACGTCAATCTCTTCATAGACCATAGCCAGATCGTGGAGTTCAACGCCTGGCGGCTGGGTCTCTGGGGCGACAGTGACATCTGGAAGGGAAAACGCCTCAGCTATCCAAACGGGTAGACTAGCTCTCTCAGCAAGGTACTTTCGACTTAGTCGATGGAGTAGATCTGATTGATTTCATGAGTTGAGCCCTAGATTCGAGAATGAACCAGGAATAGGCACCGACGACGGCTGAAAAGAACACCACAGAGGCAAAGAAAAAGCCAGTGAGAACGGACTCTGAAATGACACTCGAAGCTTCATCAAGCATCACCGTCGCGACCGAGANNGAGACGAGGAGTGAAATTATCGTCGTGGCCACCAGTGGCTTTAGTATTCGGGACTCTGCGGTGAACTGGAGTGCCGATACTCCGAGAAGACCCAACATAATCCCTTGAACTGTCACGAGGATGCTTACGATATTGTAGCTGGCCTGTTGGGATAGAGCGGGCAGCGAAACAATGTAGGCCGGGACCAGGAGGAATAGGTCGAACGTAACTAGGGAGATTAGGATGAAATGATTGAACCTCAGCCGGAAGGCTTTCTTTGGCGCTAAGGACTCGGCGAATTCCTCCTCCGTGGTCGGGGGAGGTTTCGGCTTGCGCTGGTACAAGTCGACAAGGTAGACTAGCTCGAGGAGAAGCCCCTCTCCACTGACGATTATGGTTGCAATCTGTCCGACTTGTGAGGCGGGTAATAGTCGTCTTGCATCCACGATTAGGAACAATAGAAGAATTGCTAGGACAACCAATATGACACGTAGTGCTGCAGTTCCCCGAGACGCGACCGACACTTAGACCGACAGCCGGGCGAGATGTGATAGTCAGAACTTAACAGTTAGGAAACTGCCCAGCGTGAGACTAGCTCGCTACACTGGCGCTGTTTGAGTCCACCCCTAGGCCGAGGTGAGGAGCTATCGCAGAACTAGAGAAGGCAGTATCGTCTTGACATTCTTGACCTTGTCCAATCCCCAGGCGAGGTCCAGTATTTTCCTCGATTGATTCTTCGTCAGGTATTTCCTGGTTAATCTCTCGAACTTTCGTTCGACTTCCCTGTCAGTCATAGGATTCTTCGGATGGCCCTTGTGATAGTCGACCTGTTTTGTCACAGCCTTTCCAGAGGACAGCTTGACGGTGATCCTGTTTGCAACCGCCTCAGGGTACATTGTACTCAGTGTCTTGTCTTCGACGACAGTGAATTTCTTGAGTAAGTCTAGTGTTTTCGGATCTCGATACTTTTTCTCACTGTACGTCGAGTTGTCGATCTTGCCTTCGAGTAACGCCATGGCGACAATGTATGGTAGACTATGGTCAGCGGTCTCTTTTGTCATCGGGTTCCATTTCTCTGGGTCCCTACCTAGAATCGTGTAGCCGGCCTCATGGGAAGCGATCTCAACTGAGACTATGTCGTCGGGATTCTCGATCTCCTTCCTTGCCTCCAAAGCGGCCCATATGGAAGTCTGTGAATGAATCTCTGCTGGGAAGAATTTCAGATATGTCTCTGCGATCTTGAACGTTCCATTCTTTCCGCCGAAGTCGTCGGTGTTGATCTGGAAGGGTCCGGATACTTGTTTGAAGAAGCCCATCTCGCCTTCGAAGATTGGGGATGGTCCCGTCATTCCTTGGCGGGCGAGGAGCGCGGAGAAGACGCCGTTTCGTGCGGCGTTGGCGAATGAGCATCCCTTCCACATTGAGAGCTCTCCCGCGCGGACCTGTCGCATCGTGATGTGAGAGTTGAGAGCGAGATTGACAGCCTCGGTCATCTCTGAGACGTTAAGGCCCATGAGCTTGCTGGCGGCGAGCGCCGTGGACGCTAGTCCATAGCAGACGTGGTCCCATCCTCGGTGGCGGATGTCTGCAGCGTCGCAGAGCCTGCACTGTATCTCGTATGCTAACACTATGGAGAGCAGGAGGTCTTTTCCGGTTGCTTTTTCTGCTTCCGCGACTGAGAAGCAGGGTCCAATATTGTCACTGGGGTGCGCTGGCTCTTTCGACAGATAGGTGTCGTTGTAGTCGAAGTATCGTACCATTATCCCGTTGACGAAACTCGCAAGATCTGGAGTGGACTTTGTCTTGGTCCCGAAGAGCGTCGAGCCATCATCGTCTCTCGCACTCTTCGCTACCTTTCGAGAGATACTGACGGGCTCCGCTTTGTAGGAACCGATCCCGCAGCCGAGGCTGTCTACAATTCTCTTCTTTGTTTCGTGAATAACGTTCTCGGGGACATCCTGATATTTTATCGAATGGACGTATTCTGCGAGCCGCTGCGCCACGTTCAAAGTCGGAACTTTCACCCCGACGATTCGGTTCTAATTGAATCTTTGACCGTACCGTTTCGGAGATTTTTGAGGGAAGCGCTGTGCTGATTTGGCATCGCCGAGGATTCGGGTCAAGGGCGAGCCGCTAGACTGACGAACTAGTGAATAGGAAAAAGGTAAGTCCTAGCTCCACGTCCCGCGTGAGTTGAGATGGGCGACCCATGTCCGTGAACATTGGGAAAATCCTTGGGATTCCGATAAGAATCCACTGGACGCTCTGGTTCGTCTTCCTACTGATAGCCTGGTCGCTTGCTGTGGGATACTTGCCCTATACCTATCCCTCGCTGTCAGCCACGACCGACTGGATTGTCGGAGTGGCCTCTGCGTTCTTGCTGTTCGTCTCGGTCCTAGTTCACGAATTGTCCCACTCGTACATAGCGAAGAAGAATGGTCTCCCGATAGCGAGGATCACGCTCTTCTTCTTCGGCGGGGTTTCGGAGATGACCCAAGAGCCGCAGGACGCGTCGTTGGAGGTCCGGATGGCGGCTGCGGGACCCCTTACGAGCTTCGCGATAGCCGCCGTTCTGGGCACACTCTGGTACGTGGGTGGACTGGTTGGTTTTCCACTGGCCGTCCTTGCAGTTCTGGGCTATAATGCGTTAATCAATGCGGCGCTCGGAGCCTTCAACCTCATCCCAGCCTTCCCGCTCGACGGGGGCCGCGTCTTGCGAGGTAGCCTCTGGCGGAGTTCGAAGAATCTCTTGTCTGCTACAAGAAATGCGACCCGGGTCAGCGAGGTCCTGTCGCTACTGATGATTGCAGCGGGCCTGCTCCTAGTCGTAGTGAGTCCGGACAATTTCATCGATGGAATATGGATAATATTTCTCGGCTGGTTCATCTGGTCTGGGGCGGAGACGAGTCTTCAGCAGACGCAGATGACCGAGGCGTTACACGGAATTAGTGTTGGGGATATTATGACCCGGAACTTGTTGACTGTGGGTCCGGATATTTCCGTTCAGCAGTTGGTGAACGACTATTTTCTCGTTCATCCGCATGGAGGTTACCCGGTTGTCCAGAACGACAAACTACAGGGCGTCGTAACGATGAGTAGCGTCCGGGCTATTCCGCGGGAGAAGCGGGAGTATGAGACTGTTGGCCAGGCGATGGTTCCGTATCAGAGGCTTCTGACGATAGGTCCAGGGGCGTCTGCTGCGGAGGCTCTGCAGAAGTTGGCCCAGTATAATGTTGGGAGGCTGATAGTGACTGATGGTGACAGGATTGCGGGGATTATTACGCGGGGTGATCTTATGAAGGCTATACGGACACGGCAGGACCTCGGAGTCCAGAATAGCCCCTACAGGTAGGCGCGATTGGGAATCGGCCCATGGGAGGCCCGCGGTGGATCTCTGAAGAGAACGATACCACCCTTCGGGGTCTAGTTTTAGTTAACGTGACTTCACTGACCATATTTGAGACGGGAGAACTCACGAACATCTCCTGGACAGGCTGTTCCGCGAGAACTCTGAATAGAAACGCGGGTCTGCGTCACGAGGAGTGCGGGCGATCAAAAATCTTCTAGAATCTAGAACAGTTCAGAGTTTAGCAGGAATGTGAGGTCGAATACGGGAGTCTCGTGATCGAGGGTCCCACGAGAATTTACATGACTACGAGCATGTTTCGATTCTACGCCAGTTCGACGNNGAAGTCTATTCTCGAACCGGCGGCAGAGGAAGCTTGTAACGGTCATCTTTAGCGGAGTTCTGCTTCCACGAGCTTCTTGAGTAGTGACCTGTGGCAACGGTTCGGGTCCTTGTCTGTGCAGAGGAGTGTGATGGGACCCTCGCGCGCATAGCCCGCTATCTCTTCGNNCGATAGTAGCGTTTTTCGTACTCGGCCCACGCGAGCTTGCCGGTCTTCCATTCTTTGATCAGCTCCCGACTTGTCCCCACATCCCTTAACCACAAGTCGATCAACTCTTTTCGAACCCCGCGAGGCCATAGCCTCATGACAAGAATTCGCTTTCCATCGCCCGGGACAGGCTTGTCATAAACGGTCTTTTCGATCCGAATATTCGACAAGACGTTAGTACGCTGTAGCCGCGCGAGTCGAGAATCNNTTTCTGATTTAGAATCAATACGAATCCTTCCGGAGAGACGCGTGTCGCGGTGAAAACGGGTGTAAATATTCGAGGAGAATGGCGATCTCATGGCGCTTCAGAGGGAGGCTACCAAGAAGCCCCACCGCGGAGTCGACCAGCTCGGCGACTTTACGACGGTCGACCGGCGCCTCTTTCTGATCTCTAGCCTCGCGCTGGTCATAGGCACCGTCAGCGCATTCGTCGCAGTTGCGCTGCTATATCTGATAGGTTTCTTCACCAACCTCTTCTACTACGGTCGAATTTCGACCGCATTCGTATCTCCCGCCGCAAACTCTCTAGGAGCCTACGCTATAGCGGTCCCAGCGGCTGGAGGAATCATTATCGGACTTATGGCCCGCTACGGATCAGAACGAATCAGAGGCCATGGAATCCCAGAAGCGCTAGAAGCGATCCTCATCAATAGGAGCAAGATCGAACCGAGAGTAACCGTCCTCAAACCAGTCTCCACCGCAATATCAATTGGGTCGGGCGGACCATTCGGCGCCGAAGGTCCTATCATCATGACCGGAGGAGCCTTCGGCTCGGTCTTCGCCCAGATCCTACGTCTCTCTTCTATGGAGAGAAAGACACTGCTAGTCGCCGGCGCAGCGGCTGGGATGGCCGCTACCTTCAATAGCCCAGTGGCTGCGGTCCTCCTGGCCGTTGAACTATTACTGTTTGAATGGAAGCCGCGGAGCCTAATCCCGGTAGGGCTCGCGAGCATCACCGCAACGGTACTCCGCGGACTCATTCTAGGCACCGGACCCCTCTTTCCGATCCCGGTAACCCAGATACCAACGGTCCTGACGATCCTGTCAGCGGCAGCGGTGGGAATTGTCGCGGGTGGTGCTTCGACCGTGCTGACCTGGGCCGTCTACGGTGCCGAGGACGGTTTTCGAAAGCTTCCGATTCACTGGATGTGGTGGCCGGCGATTGGAGGGCTCGGTGTCGGCTTGGGAGGCCTACTGGCACCTAGAGCTCTCGGCGTCGGGTACGACACTATCAACGCCCTCCTGTTGGGACAGGTCGCACTCAGCGTCGTCGCAATACTAGCCATTGTCAAGGCTGCAATCTGGGCCTTCAGCCTCGGCTCCGGAACCTCTGGGGGAGTCTTAGCCCCCCTGCTCATAATGGGAGGATCACTCGGCGCCCTAGAGGCATCGATTCTACCCGGCGGCTCAGCTCCGCTCTGGGTCTTGGTCAGTATGGGAGCGATGATAGGAGGAACGATGAGATCACCGTTCACCGGTGTCATCTTCAGCCTAGAACTAACACACGACGTAAACGCCCTACTCCCCCTTCTAGTCGGCGCAATAGTCGCCGATTTCGTCACGGTTTTCTCCATGAAGAGATCCATTCTCACCGAGAAGGTTGCTAGAAGAGGAGTTCATGTCGCAAGAGAATATTCTGTCGATACGCTCGAGCTGATACCCGTTGGTTCCGTTGCTCACCGGGACGTTGACACGGTACCCGTAGATATACCAATGCCGGACCTAGTTGACAAGTTCAACAAGTCAGAGGGCAAGGTCTACGGATACCCGATCGTCGATAGCGCTGGACAACTGCAGGGAATAATCAGCCGCTCCGACATTCTGCTCTACATGGCAAGGAGCCCGAAGGGAAGCCTAACCGTCAAGGACGTAGCCCGAACGAACGTTCCCGTGGCGTACATGGACGAGCCGGTGCGCGTCGCGGCGGACAGAATGGCCCAGAACGAGATCGACGCGATGCCCGTTGTGGACCACGCTGACCCTCAGAAGGTCCTTGGTCTGATCTCTAGAGAGGACCTGTTTCACGCTAGAGTTCTCTGGTTCAAGGAAGAGAAACAGAGGGAGAGGGTCTTATCGATATCTGGGAAACCGTTGAAGAATCTCTACGACCGAATCAAGAACGTGTTCCACAGACGGACCAAGAAGAAATCAGCTTCTTAGGATGGAAAGAACTACTCACCAGCTCTTGACATCGTCGTTGCCGTTACAATCGTCACCATAGGGTGACGGTACGGGTTTCGGACTGCTTAGTAGGGGTGGACGGTTGTCGGCATACGCTGCCCAGTATGTACAGACATAGATCGAGCCTGTCGATAGGCCTACTCGTCATAATCACAACGATGGTTGCTACATTGGCAACGATATCGTCGTTGCCTTCCGCCAGTGCACTCCCGCCTAATCCATTAACGTGGGCGACGAAAGCACCGATCCCATTCGCGACAGGCCAGGCCGGCGTCATCGGCGGACTGGATGGAAGAATCTATGTCATGGGCGGCTTTACAGGCGGGTCACCCATTTCAAACGCCTCGGCATACGATCCGAGGACGAATGCTTGGTCACGCCTTGCAAATCTTCCGACTGCGGCCAGGGGACCTGGAATCGCTGTGGATCACAACGGGCTGATTTATGTGATCAGCGGTTGCTGCGGAGCAACGGACTTGACGAACAACCAAGTCTACAACGCGACCAGCAATACTTGGACAGCGGGCACTGCAATACCCACCCCGATCTGGATGCCCGGCGCTGCCACAGGTAGTGACGGAAGGATCTACGTGGCGGGGGGCGAAGCCGCATACACGACTCTGCAAATCTACAATCCGCAGACCAAGGTATGGACTACAGGCGCGTCCCTGATTACCGGCAGAAAACAGTTTCAGCTTGTAGCCGCCCCCAACGGGCTGCTCTACGCCATAGGCGGAATGACATCCTCGAACGCAGCGACCGCAACCGTCGAGGCTTACAACATAACCACAAACACCTGGACTGCCAAGGCCTCTCTGCCGAATGCTATCGATGTTTTTGGGGCCACTCTGGGGCCTGATGGACTCATCTACGTCTTCGGCGGTTCAAACACATACGTCAACAACAGCACCCCATACTACAACACAGTCTACTCCTACGACCCGAACACTAACACGTGGTACGCGAACACTCAGACACTGCCTACCGCACGTAGAGAACTATCCGCCGCAACATCCAACTACAATAACCGAATGTACGTCATAGGCGGCGCAAACGGTGCTTATCTCGCAACCAACGAAGAGGCTACCGTGTCGATCGGAGACCTGACCATGACGACGGTAACGTGCAACCCTGCCAGCGTCGTCGTTAACAACTCTACCCGCTGCACGGCGACCGTGACGGACACGAACAGTACTCCAATCACACCAACAGGAACCGTCACGTTCTCAAGCAGTAGCACGGGCACCTTCAGCGGGACGTGCACACTCACCGGAACCGGCGCGAGCGCTAGCTGCATGACAAACGTGACCTACACTCCAACAGTGGTTGCGCCTGGCACCCACGTCATCAGCGGCACCTACAATGGCGATGCGAAACACGATTACAGCACAAGTACCGGGAGCCAATCATTCACACTAACAGTCACAGGCCGCTCAACTTCAACGACCGTAAGCTGCATACCCTCATCCGTGCTAACCAACAACGGTTCGACATGTACCGCAACAGTTACGGATACCGCAACCGGTACGGCTAGCACGCCCGCGGGGACCGTCGGATTCACGTCTGCTGGATCTGCAAGTGGCTCGTTTCCCCCTGCAGCCAATTGCAGCCTGAGCGCCGGCAGCTGCTCAGTCACGTTCACGCCGAGCGGTGCAGGCATAGACAAGGTCACAGGCAACTATCAAGGAGACAACGTACACTCTACGAGTAGCGGAACCAGCGGAAACATTACTTCGACTCTTAGAACGTCCACGATTGGATTTACTTGTCATCCGACCACTATCTTGGTCAGCAACTCGACGAGTTGCACGGTAACGGTGACGGATACGTCTCCATCTCCGGCCCTCACGCCGACTGGAACAATCACTCTGTCAAGTAGCGGCACCGGCGGCTTCACTAGCTGCACGTTGTCGGGAAGTGGTGCAGTCGCAACATGCACTACACGCTACACGCCGACGGTAGCGGGAACTGGTTTACATGTGTTAACCGCGCACTATGGCGGCGACGCGGCTCATTCTGGAGCGAGCCCAGACTCGACAGTCAATATGACTGTGACCTCCACAAGATCTACTACAATCTCGGTAGCGTGCACGTCGCCTGCCACGATCAGAGTCGGGACAATTTGCACGGTGACAGTAACGGACAATTCACCCGGTACGTTCATCACTCCAACAGGCACTGTAGGACCGACCACGACCGGGAGTGGATCGTTTACAGGAACATGCACGTTGAGTGGGACAACTGCCTCCGCAACGTGTTCAGTGACGTACACTCCGGGCGGTGCCAGTGCAACTAATGATATGATTACTGCCACCTATCAAGGCGATACAAACCATGGAACGAGCAACGGCAACTCTCTACTAGTTGTGAAANNCCCGCCATCGCCTCCCCCTGGAGGAACCGGCGCGCAGACGACAGGATTCCCGACCCTTTACTGGATCATAGTAGCGCTCGCAATCGCTGGGGCTGTCTTACTCATCGGACTTATCGTGATGCTAAAGAACAAACGAGAACGACGTTTTCCACCGTCCTCTAGTGATTCTTTTCGATATAGAGGTCCTCCCCCCTCCAGCGGTCCATCTCAACCGCATCTGGCAGTCACTACAGCCCCTTCTGCAACTCAGCCAGCCCCTGCAGTCACGCCGCCTGCGACGATGACGTCACCGACAGCAACCACTCAACCTCCGACGGCTACCCCAGCACCTGCACCTCCGGCTCCTCAAACGGTGCAGCCGTCTCCAGCGACCTCACCACCCCCGGCGGAGCAGGCACCCGCCAATCCAAAAACAGAATCAACACTGACTCCTGCCGACGCAAACGACCAGAAGAAGAAGTCTGGACCTCTCTAGACACGCGTTTTTCGCAGCGAAATAGGGCTACAGCCGAGTTCGTTGAAGGAACCTGCCAAAGCTCTGATATCGGCCAATCCAACAGTCAACGATGCTAAAGCCGGCATCGCGGGTCCTGTTAACGACAAAAAGAACTGAAGTCTTCCCCTGCGCCCGCGGTAGGCGACGTCGGAGCCATAGGGCTCTGACAACCTTCCTATTCTATTTCTTTTGAGCTGATCTGGGAA
>DAFH01000138.1:1257-3892 GCA_002495485.1 Candidatus Bathyarchaeota archaeon UBA185 | reverse complement strand
GGATGTATTCTTGGAGCTTACTGGGCGGTCATTGCAGGATCATTCGACAATTTCGCACGGGATGGTGGAAGGGCGCGAGTCAAAAGAGCCGTTCTGGAAACCCCTCACAAATCTCTTGCATGAGAGAACAAAGCCAAACTAGGGTAGAATTCTTTCAACATCTCCTCGAAATAACGATTTTTTCCGAAATTCCCTCGAAACGTGTTATATACTGTCATAGCGCCGATGATTCCGGTAGTTTACCCACTTGGCAATGGAAAAAACTCCGTCCTGGTTGAGAGCTGTGGAGGTTATTTTTGGCTTGATTTCTATCGGCGTAGGACTCCTTGTCGTATCGTTCCCAGGTCTCGCCGTGGCCACTCTGATCCTGCTGCTCGCTATCGGACTTGTCTTCTTAGGTGCCAGAGAAATCGCGTTCGGACTGGCTGCCAGGTCCGTCCCTGGATGGCTTAGGGGCGTTGACATTGTCGCAGGAGCACTCGCGTTTGTTCTCTCGCTGGTTGTCATAGCTTTTCCAAGCGTCGCCGCGGCTACTCTCGTCCTGCTCCTCTACTTCGCCCTGTTCATCAGAGGCCTAGGCTTGATCGGACTCGGGGCCGGCAAGAGCTGGCTGGTCGCCCAGCATCGCGGATTGTCTATTGCGATGGGAGTACTCAGCATCATCCTCGCCATCATATTCCTGGTCTTCCCGGGGCTGGCAGTCGCGACCCTCATACTGCTCTTGGCGGTTGGAATAACGCTAACCGGAATCGAAGTGATTTGGGCAGGAGTTACCGGACGAAGACTTTCGTCCGTGATACTTGGTACAACCAGTACTCCGTCGTCGCTAAAAGTCTAGCAGTCTACTCCTCGTTTCTCTTGGTTCGAAGCTTTTTTATCGGCTACCATGGCTTCCGGTGGCCTTAGCCATGTCTGGTCGTGGAGAGCAGAGCGTGTCTCTGAACCAGAAGGCCTACGACATTCTGGTGAAGGCGAAGAAGAAAGGCGAGACGCTATCGGACGTGGTCGTCCGGTTGTCCGAGAGCAAGATTGCGGGTCTCCAGCGTCGAGGAGAGAAGGAGATAGACACATCCGACGGGAGGCGTCTGACCGTCCGGATCGACCAGGACAAGTGTGCCGGAGCAGAGAGCTGCGTCAAAATGGCACCTTCAGTCTTTGCCCTCGACCCGACCGAGCTTGGAGGCTTCAGGCGGGGAGCCCAGCCTCTCGGAATGAGAGAGGTGGAAGAGAAGAGCGTCGACAGCGACACGATCGTCGTAGCCGCCAAGTCCTGTCCCTACCGGGCCATCTACGTGAAAGACGTAGACACGGGAGAAGAACTAGCAGGCTACCCCTGACTGGAACTAGGTCAGCCGTTTTCTCATCTCGTCGGCTCTAACGAACCCGAGGTTCTCGTAGAGTCCAGCAGCGGGCTTTCTGTTCCCAGCACTACTAGGTCAACAGGATCGGTGGCGGCCGCAAATGGTTTTATCGACAGAATCGCTTTGCGAAGGGTTTGGGGTAGGGCTGTTGTCGGATGGCGAGCGCAGACTCGCTGCGATANNTGGAAGTTGATTCGGCCGGTCGTTTCTCGCCACGGCGGTCGTGAGATCAAGACGATGGGAGATGGGTCCTTGGTCGAGTTTGAGAGCGCTTTGGACGCTTCGGAGTGTGCGGGTGAGATTCAGAAGGTTCTGGGAGACTACAACCGGGGCGGGTCAGAGAAGATCCTGGTGCGTATCGGGGTCCATGTAGGAGACGTTGTCCACAGGGGGGAGGACGTGTACGGTGATGCGGTGAATATCGCGTCGAGGATCATGCCGCTCGCTGAGGGNNGGTGGTGCGGTCATCTCAGAGCAGGTGTACGCGCAGGTGCGGAACAAGATTCCGTATCG
The DNA here is from genome assembly GCA_002495485.1 of Candidatus Bathyarchaeota archaeon UBA185. Taxonomy (GTDB): domain Archaea; phylum Thermoproteota; class Bathyarchaeia; order 40CM-2-53-6; family 40CM-2-53-6; genus 40CM-2-53-6. The sequence continues at coordinate 2,018 of DAFH01000138.1, read as the reverse complement.
TTTGGAGAAGATGCCAGCGCATAGGTTGAAGAACGTTCAGTATCCCGTTGAAGTGTACAGACTGGGGCTGCCGTTGGAAAGGAGTGAGGTTGAGTTGTCGGCGCCGAAGAACCGGATAGCCGTGCTTCCACTGTCCAACATAAGTCCTGATCCGAAGGACGGGTATTTTGCTGATGGNNTTGACGGAGGAGCTGATCACTGTCCTTTCACAGGTTCGCGGGTTGAGAGTGATCGCCCGGACCTCAGTGGACCGGTACAAGAGTCACGATCAGGGCATTGCGGAGATCAGCAGAGACCTCAGGGTCGGATCCGTCATCGAGGGGAGTGTCCGTATTGCTGGCGACCGTCTCCGCGTGACTGTTCAGCTTGTAGACGGATCGAACGAGGAGCATCTCTGGTCCGAGAACTATGACCGTAGGCTGGACGATATCTTTGCGGTGCAGAGCGACATTGCGAAGCAGGTGGCCGAGAATCTCGAGGTCAAGCTCTTGGCGGGAGACCAGGACGGGATTGGCCGGAGAAGTGTTGACAATATTGCTGGCTACAAGGACTATCTGCGAGGACGCTCGCTACTCGCCGGACGAAAAACTGCCGAGATGAAACGGGCGAGAGAGCTCTTCGAGAAATCTGTCAAAGAATATCCCAGCTACGCGCCGGCGTTTGTCGGGTTGGCCGATGCCTACTATCTTCTTGGCGACTATGGAGCCATGCCAAGCGATGAGGCTCGCCAAAAGTCAAGAGAGTATGTGACTAGAGCACTC
>DAFH01000138.1:0-1225 GCA_002495485.1 Candidatus Bathyarchaeota archaeon UBA185 | reverse complement strand
TGCGCATGCTCTCGGCGCTATGCGAAGGTATGAGGAACAGTTAGAGCATCTGAGGATTGCAGAACAGCTTGACCCGCTCTCGGCGGTGGTGGTCTATAATGAGGGGTTGGTACTGGGCCTCTTGGGCCGGAAGGAGGAGGCTTGGGGGATGAGCGGACGGCTCTCCAATCTGGACCCTGGGAGCGTTCGGGCGGTGACATTCCGTTCTTTCTGCTATGATGTTGTGGATGGGAATCCGAAGCAGGCGTTGGAGGAGCTCGAGAAGCATCCGGAGCTTCAGAATGAGATGGGAATGATGATGAGCCTGGCGGTCGAATCAGCATCGGCAGGAGACAGAGAAGCGGCGCTACGCTGGCTGGAGAAGATGCTCGCCAGTCCCGATCCTGAGTCTTTCAAGATGGGAAGCGTCGCGTTCGTCCATCTCACCCTCCGAGACTATGGCCAGTTCTTTGCCTGGGCTAACAAGGCAGTCGATAGGAAAGTGATGGAATTCGTCGACATCGAACTATTTCCCGACATGAGACCAATACTGTCGGACCCACGCTGGAAGGCACTACTCAAGAGAGCAAACCTCGACAAAACCGGCTAAGCTCCAAGACGGGGCTATACCGCCCGAGAAATTCTATGGCCCGCTGGTTCGAACTGCGCTGGTCCTTCTGCTTCGGCTATCAGGTGAGGCGTTTTCTCATGTTGTAGGCTCTGACCGAGAACCCCAGCTTCCTGTAGAGTCCTATTGCAGCTTTCTGTTCTGCCGGTGCGTTCAGGTTCACGACGTCGACGTGGTTGCTGTGAAACTCGCCTAGGATCGCGTTCATGAGGGCTCGCCCTACTCCCATTCTCCGGTGCGAGGGGTCCACCGCGATCAGGTCGACATAGCCGACACGTTTTGCGTTCCAACCTCTCAAAACCTCGTCCGGAATTCCCTTCCTCTCGTAACCGGTTACGAACCCGATGATCCGTCCGTGATCATCTGTTGCGACGAAGAAGTATTCGGGATTCCTGGAATGCATGCCTTCAATGTCTGTCGGGGTGCGTGTTGTGTCGAATGCTGTATTCTTCTCAGCGAGTTCGCTGACCGCTTGCAGGTCTTGGGGAGAGCATCTCCTAACCTTGACTAACGGCAAACTCGCCACCAGGATTTCACTCATTACTTACCATTACACGTTGGGTTATCTGTCTGTGTTAGCTGAACAAGCTTAAGTCGGCTCAATGCCCTCTGAGATTG
>DAFH01000120.1 GCA_002495485.1 Candidatus Bathyarchaeota archaeon UBA185 | reverse complement strand
ATCCGCAATTCGGACTGGATTGCGCCTGTCTTGGAGTCGGTCTTGATCTGGGCTAACTGGACCGTTGACATAACGGTTCCGGGAGAGCGCGGAGTGGTAGAAGAATCTTCTAGCGAATTCGGCCTAGTTTTCAGTTTCCGAAGCTTCGCGAGAGTCGGGTTCAGCTCCGTCTACGTTCTGGCTCTCTGAAGCGGCTTCGGGTACGTCGCCCACGGTCGAGAGATCTGCTTCGATTTGTTGGTTCTGTTGATCTAAATTAGTGGCCTCCAGGGATTCCGATGCGGTCTGCACGTGTTCTTCGTTTGATGTGTTTTCAGCTCCAATCGATGAAACTGATGGGAGTTTGAGGTGTTGTCTGAGTAACAGAATCAGAGTTATTGTTCCCACGGCGAAGACGGTTCCGTTTATTATCGCTGAGAGGCCTGCCCTGGTAAGTCCACCTTGGAGGATGAAATAGTACTGGGCCACGGCATAGACGGAGCCGAACGAGAAGACGAGGAATGGGAGTGCCTGGCTCCAACGCCTGTCGGCCATGTTGACGGTCTTTCGCGCGAAGGTCTGCATCGCGCCAAGGATTGAAATTATCATCAATCCGATATCAACGGCGGGGGAGGATGGTTGGTTCTGGGTTATTGTTGCCATGAGTGTGGTCGCTGCCCGGTAGAGTAGGTATCCCCAGACGACGAGGAAGGTCCCTCCTGCGAGTACGGCTACTTGGGGTCTGCCGTTTCTGATGTTTTTCCAGCCCCAGTTTACGACTACCGCATATGTTGCGACTAGGAGTAGTGAAACTATTAGGGTCCATGCAANNCGTATGTGTCTGAGCCGTTGATGTTTGCATAGTTCTGTTTTGCCCAGCCGGATATTTCCCAGATTCCGAAGCCTAGCGGAACGATCGGTAGAAAGAGGACCGTGATTCCCAGGGTTCTGGCAATTCTCTTGAAAAGACCTTGACCAACCAGTCTGTTCTCGAACCTGATCATGGCATGAGTGATCGGATTCGCAATGAAGTAGGCCTGAGATAATATCCAAGCGTAGAAGATACCGATGAAATACGGCAGTATCGGCAGAGCCTGCACAGACCCGGCTGAGTAGATCCAGTAGGAGAATCCGGCTAGTATGGGACCGTAGATGGCCGCCAGTAGGATAACCCTGCGGCCCATTTTCGCAAACAGAACTTTGTTTCTGATCTTCTCAGAAAGCGCCAGCGGGGCCATGACCAGATACGTGGCTGAAGCGCTTGCTCCTATCCCAAAAACAACGGTCCACGTACTGGAAAACCCGAGGACCCCGCCGATGTATGCGGCTCCGAATAGAAATGCGAGGACCACCATGAACAGAACAGCATGCCCCCGTATCCCAGGCGCCAGCAACAATCTTAGGGAACTGGGAAGCTGGAATCTGGAGTGTCTCTCTGGTTGAGGGATCGCCACGTCGGGCCGCCTGTCTCGAAATTGTTCGTGAGTTTGTCTCCGACTGGGGCTATTCACGAAAGCGATACTTCGATTAGTCCGTCGTCGTTACTGCCAAACCAAATTGCGCGGAAGTCTAACGAGCTTATAACGTAGTTATTTTGCAATCGCCAAACCAGGAAGAGCGATGCCAGAACACTATCATCCTAGGGACGAGATGAAGAGGTNNTCTGGAAGGTTCCAGAGATCAAGGAGGTCCACATCATCCCGGGCAAGTATGACGTTCTAGCAATAGCTGAAGTCGAGAGGCAGTTCTTGGAGCCTGATTCCCACAGCATCTACTGGTTCCTGCTATCTAGGATCGAGAACATTCCATACATCGAGGACACCTCCACCATCATACCCGTCATGTCAATGTCCCGCTGGTCCCGCTAAGACCGACACTCGCTCAACCCTTGGCAAAGATTGGGAAAGAACAATCGGCCTGGGGGGGAACACATCTCCATCCAGTCGCGAACTCAGCCCAATCTCCGCTATCACGCCACTCTCGGGAAAAGCGGTCGTGAAACTCTGGGCCGCTGCCCAGAGAACTGGTTTGGCCTAGCGCACCCAGATCAGCAGAATCCTGTTGGCCAGGATTTTCTCGAACAGTGCGTCTTTTGCGGTCGCTATCTGCGTCGGTCGAGGTCGGTAGATACGTTTCCTACTGCGTTCCATAACGTATCTAATGTGAATGCTCAGCATGCAACAGGATAAAAGAATAGTCAACTGGCAATACTAAATTAACTCACTTTACTCTTCTCTATGTCAGAGAAAACATGAAACGGTTCGAGGTTACACCGACATGAGCGGTAGACAAATGTGAATTAATCAGACTCAATTGTCGCGAGCACAGGCCGAGAAACCCATGAGGACGGACTCCCACGCCTTGCGTGAAGGGCTCATCATCGTAGGACTTGGAGCAGTCGCGTTCTTCATCTGCTAGTCCTACATGCATTCCGTCGCGCCGTCCTCCGAGTTGAATTTCTTCGAGGTCCGTCGGACTCTACTTGGTAGCCCTCGCGCTAGTCGGCAGCGGCTCTCGAACATTCTCGACGCGTTCTATCCTCTCCGCAGGAGAAAGGCGGCACAAGAGTTGTGTCTTGAGCTGTTCGCTTCTCTCTATTCAAAATAATGCAGGCTACCTTTCAATCAGATATGGAATCTGATCGTTACGAGTTCCACGCTCGTGTAGTGAAGTTGTGGTGCTGGAAATGTTGCAATGTCACAACTCACGAGATAACTTGGCGTTGGGGCGGAAGATGCTTCCTCTGCAAAGAGTGCGGCACCATCGTCGTCGAACAACTCTGAGTTCCGGGCCAATTCTCTGAGCCAGTTGTGCGCTAGCCTATTTTGTCGAACCTGTCTCGTCCCCGGCCATTGAGCTCATATTTTCCGCGATTTCCCTTGGTTGGCGAGGGCTGAAAGTAGTACGATTCAGTAAGCTGCTCGAGAACTTCTTGTTCGCTTCTTCCGACCTCTTTCGCAAGAGCCTTCGGAGTCATCGGGCCATGACGACCAAGCGCTTTTACCATGTCATCCAAAATGCCAGGATCAGAGTAGAGCTCGCCCATAATGGGTCACCCCCCGTGACCATCAGCTATAGCATTTGAATTTGTTGCTCAGTGGAGATGCATTTCTTCATCTGGGCGAGGTAGCCCTCTGTGCAGGTCAGTCCACATCATAGGCGTCCTTTTGGAACGCCGTTATGAATTCTAGAGTTTCCATTATATTGAGTTAATGCCAAGACTATACCCTTCTCCAAAGCCTTAATGACTTCAGATCAATGACCGCCAAAATCAGGTCCTAGCTACGCCGAATCCCAAGTACGAAGCGCCTGGGTGGGATCAGATCTACGACATGCTCCTGTCGCTCGCCAAAGAGATCAAGAGTTCAGGATACACCCCGGACGTTATTGTTGGGGTTTCAAGAGGAGGCTGGCCTCCTGCGCGAATTATGAGCGATCTGCTCGAGAACTCTCACGTTGCCAACATGAAAGTCGAATTCTACACGGACATCGGCGTGCGTTCAAGAAAGCCGCGGATAACCCAACCCGTAACTGCTGAAGTGACCAACAAAAAGGTGTTGGTGGTAGATGATGTGTCGGATACCGGTCACAGCCTGAAAGCGGTTGCCAGCCATCTGCGACGAAAAGGCGTGAAGGAGCTGAAGGTCGTCACGATCTACATGAAACCGCAGAGCATTTTCCGGCCCGACTTCTATGCGAAGACGACCAGAAAATGGATCATCTTCCCATGGGAGAGGCTCGAAGCCGTCCGGTTGATCGCGAGACGGTTCAACTCGGACAAGGCCAAGGTGTCATCGATTGTCAGAGAACTCAAGAACAGCGGAGTAAGCAGCAGCCTAGTCAGGCAGCTGTGGAGTATCGTGTCCCTTGATGCGGGAGATTGATCATCAGTATCTTCTCAGCTTGGGCTTCGCTGATGCAGTGATCAGAGACCCTGAGAAGGTCCTGCACAGACTCCGTACGGCCAATGAACGGGTTCAGTTGCAGCTCTTGAAAGCGGGATTAATTGCCGGTCTGGAACATCTGGATCTTGCGGCAAGGAACGCTCTCCACTCCTACAAGGGGAAGAATCCGAAGTCGCGGAGCCTCGCCATGGAACTACTGCTTTACATCTCCTGTCAACGTCAGATCTCGAAAGCGATCAAGTTCTTGGGGGTCGACCCCTCTGATCGAAACATTCTCCTCGTAGCCTTATCGGAAAGCAAGGAAGCCCTTGAGAAACTGGAAAAAGACTCGATGAGCCTGCTGGGCGAGCCTGACGACAGTTTGGTCGAGATCGGGTCCAAGCGGAAGCTCGTCGAAATACAGCGCGCCTATCGCGTCACGAAACGGGAAATGGAGGCGACGAGGTTCGAGGGCGAGACCGATGCTCAGGTTCTGAAGCGTCTAATTGTGGAACGATCAGCTCTACTGGACATAGAGGACTAGAGTGTTCGCTTTTCCCTCTCGATCCCGAGGATGCTCTCGGGAGATATGATGGAGACTCCTGCAATGTTCCCGATTATCTCGATTAGGACGATCTTGTCGGGGTTCTTCAGCTCGACCTTTCTAGGCACTTTTGAGGCTACCGCGTCGATGATTTCTCGCGAAGAGACTTGGCTGCGTCGCTTTTCTACTGAGACTCTGAACGTTTCACTTGCGCCAACTTTCTTGATCCGGTCTACTACGGCTGAGCCGATTGAGGAGACCTCGCAGGGTACGACCCGCTCGACGGGTTTGACTTTGAGGATGTAACGGAATTGCCAGGGACGATACTTTAGAACCCGTCTTAGCCCTGACACGACTTTGATCGGATCGAGTGAGGTTTTTGCTACTGTCAGACCGCTGACGGGCGCGAAATCCGTAGTTGGAGAATTATCCCCAAGCTCACGAAGCAGGTATCGTATCTCATGGTTTGCTTCTCCCTCAGTTCCGCGAGCACTAGACACCAGTAGGTTGAAGTCTTTCATCAAGTGGCGCGCCTGGGAGTCTAGCTCGGTCAACCGGATCTGAGAGCCTTAAGAATCTCATCTCGTGGTATCACGCCTTCTCTTATCACCTCAACTGCTGAGCCGATCACTTTTGCGACTGTCGATTCTCTTCCCAATGGAGTAGAACCCCCGTCCAGGATTAGGTCTATTCGTCCACCCAGATCGGTCAGCACTTGATCCGCTGTCCTGGCTGATGGATGGCCTGAGACGTTGGCGCTTGTCCCAACAATGCGTTCACCACACTTTGCGATCAGCTTCAACGCAATCTCGTTCTTCGGAACACGTAGCCCGACAAACGGAGTGCCATCGGTCACTTCTGAGGGTAGCTTCTCTCTCAAGGGGACCACTAGAGTTAGAGGCCCGGGCCAGAATCTTCCTGCTAGAACCATCGAGGTCTTGGTGAACTCTCCANNCTTGCGCCCTTTGGGCGTTCTTTTGCTCTGACCAGTCGGCTGACCGCTTCCGTGTCGAAAGGGTTGCAGCCTAACCCGTAGACGGTGTCCGTCGGATATGCAACCAGGCCACTTGTCAGGACTAGCTTGGCCGCTTCGTCAATCCCGTGATCATCTGCGCGGACCAGTTTGGCTGTTGCCTGGGCCATGAAGTAGACGATGGCCAGGGACGCTTATATCCAATTCAATCACGGCCGGCTCGTCTTTGTCGACTCGGAAACCAGTAATCATANNGACAGGCGCTGGGCGGTCTTAGAGAGGCTGCCGACAGTGGCTTCGATGTACTTCTGAACGGAGGCTCCGCACTGGACTCGGTTGAGGCCGCGGTCGTCTCGTTGGAGAACAATCCTCTCTTCAATGCAGGAACTGGTTCAGCCCTCAACCTGCTTGGCAGGATAGAGACCGACGCGGCAATAATGGACGGCAGGACCCTCCGCGGAGGAGCTGTCGCACTTCTGACAGGCATCCGCAATCCCATCAAGGCGGCAAGGATCGTGATGGACGAGACAGAGCACGTTCTGATCGCAGGGAGACCAGCCGAAAGACTCGCCCTTGCAAACGGACTTCAGAAAGGAAATCGCCGAGTTCCGAGAAGGGTACGGGCATGGAGAGAGGCACTCAACCAGCTAAAGACCAAGAAGCGTAAAGGTCCCTCAGAAAAAACTCTCAGCCTATTCCTAAAGCACCGGGGCGACACGGTGGGCGCCCTCGCCCTCGACGCGAGAGGCAATCTCGCGGCTGGAGACTCTACCGGGGGAGTCACTCTCAAGCTTCCCGGACGAGTAGGAGACAGTCCAATAATCGGAGCTGGACTCTACGCAGACAACAACTCAGGAGCCGCAACCGCGACAGGTCTTGGAGAGCAAGCCATGAGGCTCGTAATCTCAAAAACAGCTTGCGACCTGATGAGACTCCAACCCGCGCCGAAAGCGGCAAGAGCCGTCATTCGGTTGGCAACCAAGAAGGTTGGAAATGGCACGGGAATAATTACTCTCGACCGAGCGGGCCGCTTTGGAGTAGCTCACAACACTCGACACCTCTGCTGGGCAGTCAGAACAATGAGCGTCTCCAACCAGCAGATGAACGGAACACGTAACTGATCTTGTACGATTGGGAAGGCTTTTAAGAGACCAAGTTTTGCGCTCCAACCCGTTTTCAAATGACACTAAGAGCCTTTCCAATCCTTGCTAGCGACGAGGAGTGGGGAGACGACGAGGACTGGGGCGGAGAAGATGAATGGGGCGAAGACGACGACTTCGGCGGGGACGAAGGCACCGAGGACAACTAGGATCCCCTAACAAACTCCATTCATAACGACTCCCAAATCAAACAAAAGTTAGAATGGTCCATGTTCTGTTTCCAGACTCCAACAGAACCGGTTACGCGAATTCTATGTTGTGGGTTGTCGAACGGAGCGGCTCATACAGGATGAAAAATGATCAGATTCAAACCATCAAAACTCAGAGCACTATCCCTACTCGTTCTTGGAACAATGATGCTTGTGGCATTTGTTCCCAAGAACACATATGCTGCGACCACCGTCTCGAGCAATGACTTTACCACACAGAGCTTCTCTAAAGTAGTGGACTACTTCGACTATGTGCGCGCATACGCTGCACAGAACAATGTCAACATAACATCAATTCAGAACCAGCACGCGTACATCTACGCCAACTACATTAACGTAGGAGGCTTCCAGCTATTCTACGCTGGTCTCGTCAACGCAACTCACAACAACATGAACATCACGATTCCAATACAGACAGTTTTTGAACACTTCAAGACCCCACAGGGCAAGGACGCGATAACCGCATCGTCCTACTTGTCACTAGTCTCTTTCCAAAGCAACGGTACAGGCGACCCCACGCCCAACACTCCCCACTGTGAGAACATCCTCACATCGTGCGACAAGATCTATGCATCGTTCAGCCTTGGCGTCAGCCTGGCCGCGCTTACAGGCCACAAGGTGCCATCCTATGTCGCGACCAGCAACATAATTCCACTTACCTCTACGGACAGCAACCACTGGACTTGGGGTCTCAACTATACTAACCTCAACTCGATCTGGTGGAGAATCTATCCAGACCCATTCTTCCCATTCTACGATGCTTCACTGCCAGTAGCGTTTGCCCAGTACTCTCAGCTCACCTTCCAGTACGCACTGGCGATAGATCCCATCGCGAAGACAGCGACCCTGACGGAGAGCTACACAGTTGGGCAGGTCACTGACCTTTGGCTGTTGACTGCAAATCCGGCAGTGCACCTCAACTCGACCGGAACGTACAATCTTAATGGGTCTCTGAACTCTACCCAGACAGTCCACCAGTTCCTATCGAATGGAGGCTACAGGCTTTCAATTGTCCAGTCACACACAGCCATTCTGGCCAGCACGAAGACCACTGACGCAAACGACGCCGGGACCAGTGTAGACAACGACACGTCCGTTGACGTCACGAACACGAACGTTAACACCATCGCGACCGGCGGCGAGAAGGTCTTCACCACGAGCTTTGGCGCGAAGCCAACATACCAACTCTACAACAGCACCAGTGGAACCCAGTCAACCTACAACGACAACGTCAGAACGGTGAACAGGTACGGTTGGGGAGGAAACCCAGTCTTCTTCATCCAGAACATCTTCATGGGCTTCCTACCTCTCTTCGTCTGGCAGGTAGACCCGGGACTATTCCAAGCAGCACGAGCAGGCATGGCCAATTTCGGGGTCGCCAACTATCTCTACATCATAACCTACCCGACATGGGGCGGATACAAGATCGTCAA
>DAFH01000159.1 GCA_002495485.1 Candidatus Bathyarchaeota archaeon UBA185 | reverse complement strand
TTGGGTCCACTCTGAAGCCCACGCCCGGTCCTTCAAACACTTGGGCGGGAGTCACTGATGAGACGAGAAAAACTGCTCCGGTGACTGCAAGGGCAATTCCAACCAGAATCAGAAAGATGGGAAGTGTTTGTCTCATCGAAACCAACCCTGCTCGACTAGGAACAGGCCTCGCAAATGCTCATTTCCGGGTTAGGTTTTCTTTAATCTTTCTTCTAGATACCCTGATTCCTTCTGCGATTCGATCGAGACCACGGGGACATTATGACCTCCAACTGAGACAGTCACGAGCTTTCTGGTTTCAGGCGTCATGATTGGCAACCATCGTCCACCTCGAAAGACTCGCAGGTTTCCCATGACTTCGATCCTGATGCCTTCGATCTCCAGTCGGCCAAAGTGTGACTCATACTTTTCTGACTTCTTGAAGCTCGTCGGGCTGACCACTTGGTCGGTAAACAGTCTTGCAATTCTGTAGGCTCCAGTCTCGTTGGTCAAAACGTCAATGTCGTTTGGGATGACGTCGATTCCTTGTAAGGCGAGGCTCGTGCTGCCTGTGATCGCCCAACTCGTTTCGGACGGTTCTATCTTCTCCGCGAGAATCCCTAGGGCTCGGAGAATATCGGCTGGGATCAAGTGTCTCTCGCGCGTCTGCCGAGATGAGTCTGAATCAGTGGGGACAAATGATTTCATGAAACCCAGATGACTTCGACCTGCGTTGTCCTTCATGATCCTAGACCCATTTCTCGAGAGTCTCTCGGCTGACACCTGCTTCGCTCTTCTTGGTAGAAGTTTCATGCGAGGTAGTGTTGTCAAGTAGTTTCTTGAGGATCCCGAAGTCCGATCTCAAAACCTCCCTTAGACTTGCGTCGTATAGTGCTGCTGCAGGATGATACATGGGCAGAATAGTGACGCTTCCTTTCGAAGCTGGTTTTCCGTGGACCTTCGTGGCAGAATGATCCTCTCCCAAGAGTGTCCCAATAGCGGGAGTGCCTAACGCACAGACTATCTTGGGCTTGATCAGTCTGATCTGCTCCTTCAAATACGGATTACACGCTTGGATCTCAGGCTTTCTGGGTGCCCGATTGTTCGGGGGTCTGCACTTGACAATGTTCGTGATGAAGACATCAGATCTCTTTAGTCCGATCAATTCTAAGAGTTCTGTCAGCAACTTGCCTGCGGCTCCGACAAACGGTCGGCCCTGCTCGTCCTCGTTCTGGCCTGGACCTTCACCGACGAACATTATCTTCGCGTCGGCGGGACCTTCTCCCGGAACGGCGTTCTTTCTGTTCTTGTGAAGCTCGCACTTTGTGCAAGTCCTGATTTCGGAATCGAGAATCTCTAATTCTCGCGACACGGAAGGTCGACTCGATAGGGAGTCTGTTGGGCAGATAAGTCTCTACGATTATTCCGTGTATCTCAGCGCTTCGGCGGGTGGTATCCCTGCGGCTCTTCTACTGGAGGTTAGAGTGGTGAGGACCGCGAGTCCGTAGCTGAAGGCGATGATTTCGAGAAGCGATAACCAAGGAATCACGAAAGTGACACCGGACCCTGCACTCGTGGCTATCGCGTAGCCAAGGTCTATGCCGAGCACTGTTCCGATGAATATTCCCAAGAGCGCAACGTAGCTATTCTCGAGCAGAAACGCGGACAACACCATCCTCTTCCTGAAGCCGATAGCCCGTAGTACGCCGATCTCTTTTCTCCTCTCCACCACCGACCTTATGGATATGATTCCGAGACCCGCGATCCCGACCACAAGCCCCAGGGCGAGGAATGCCTCGAAAACGCCTAGGAACGAGTTGCCGATCTGTATGAAGTCGCTTATGATGACAGGTATGACTGTAGTGGCCATTCCAAGCCGAGCAAAGTCTCTCTTCATGATGTTCGACACTGAGGACGCGTCTGCGCCACTAGTCACCTTGACAAGTCCGAAGTTTCCCGATCCAACGTGGAAGGCTTGGTAGAGGAGCTGGTTCGTACTGATAATTCCGTTGCCCAACAAGAAACTGTTCAACACGCCAACGACCGTGACCTTGGTAGTGAAAATCGTCTTACCTCCATCAGGTGACTGGTAGAGCTGCAGTAGGTCGCCTGCGGCAGGGGTTTGAGCTGCCGTTGGGGGTCCTCGAGTGTTCACCTGTCCATAAAACCAGACAACATTGGAGCTGTTCGCAATCACGGCATTCCACACGTCAGCGGCTGTCTTGTACCCATCTGCCATCAGAACCATTGGAAACGTGTTGCTTGTGAAGAAATTGGTCTGACCCGTCGAATGCGGGTCCGCTCCGGCCAGGGTCTGTTGTTGGAAGTCGATTCCAGAGGTAAGGTCGTGGACGTTGACTTCGGTCGAGTTGAAAGAGGTCACCGCCGCCACCTTCCCGCTCAGACTAGTGTCGGAACTGACGTATGGTGCCAAGTTTGTCACATTGACGCCCGTTTGTGCTACGATGTCGTATCCTCCTGAGTCCTGCGTTACGGCATTGTTGAGTGCGTTGCTCTGTTCCGCCGTGAGAAACGAGATCGTCACGACTGAGAGTATTACCAGAGCGAACATTGCAACCGTGGCTCCGGTCCGGAATCTCTTTTCTCCAGGATAGGATAGCGCTGTCTTGAAGATGACTGTGAGCCGCTTACGCCCTTGATAGAATACACGAAGGATTCTCAGTATGACGTCAGTGTTGTACAGTGCGAGAAGGATCGCTCCTGCAACCATGAACATTCCTCCAACTACCAAGATCTCCGGAGAGTTGAAGCTGTAGCTCTGAATGATGCTGTTGTTGAAAGAGATGTTTGGAACACACCAGTAGACGAGCAGTGCAAGTCCGGTGATCGTGAACGCGTATCTGTTGAGCAGGAACCGAGCTAGAATCAGACCCGCTCCAAAAATGACCAGGCTTGGTCCAACGAGTTCCTCGATTGCTGACTTGGCAGCGAAGGAGGCTTGAAAGACGAGGATTCCAATCGCCGCCAGTGCAACACCGACGATGAAGAGTTTCCAGTAAGTTCTGATGCCTCTTGGAGGTTCTGGAATATCTCTGACTGCTCTGATTATGTTGAGTCTGCTGACCCGCCAGGACGTGAGCAGAATTGTCAGATAAGTAATGAAGAGACCTTCAGTGAAGGCTGTGAAGAGGCTTGTCGGCGTGAATGTGAAGCTGTCGAGTATTACGCTGAAGCTGACCGGGAAAAAGCCGCTGATGATTCGCCCGAACGCGAAGAGTATGCCGTACGCTATACCGATCCCTACGAAGACCCCGACCAGTGAAGAGCCAGCAGCGTATAGGGTCCCCTCGAAGAGAAACAGTTTGGTCAGCTGACCCCTCTTCATGCCCACGGCCCTTGCCATGCCCATCTCTGACTTGCGTTCTTCCGCCAGCATGATGAACATGTTGATGATGAGCACTATTCCGGCCAGTATCGTGATTGTGCTGAGCACCTCGAACAGGTTCGAAAGGCTCTGGGCACCTGTGGTTGCGCTGTTGACTGCTGCCATTTTCGCGCCGTAAGCGCATAGGAACGGCGTGGAGTTGCCTAGAGCGTTCATGCTCGTCTTGCATGCGAAATTCGGGTATTGCTGAATGCTGGCTCGCTGTAGGTTATTGAGCGTCGTGTTGGCTGCAAGCCCAACCGCTGAGGTGTACTGGATCGAATTTCGGAGTCCACCCGTGTTGGTTATCGCGACGTAGTTCACGGAGCCGGGGCGGAAGGTCAGAACTTGTGCCGTGTTGATCGTCACGAATACATCGTCACCTTGCGAGAATGAGCCTCGGGCATCGGAGACAGCTATCCCTACGATCTTGAGCGAGACGGAGAACGATGAGTTCGTGGGAGAGAACACCTTGATCTGGTCGCCTGCGGTCGCGTTTAGATCTCGAGCCGCTCTATCGTTGACTATCACTTGATTGTCGTTGATGCTGGACGAGATTACTGACCCGTCGCTGGAGTGAAAGTCGCCGAGAACTTGAGAAGCATTACCGTAAGTTCCTATCAGTGTCATGAGAGGTTGCACTACGCCATTAGCGGTGTCAATCGAGGTCACTGCGCTGATTATCTCAGGCGTTACTCCCCTAAGGTAGAGACTGGCCGAGGAATTGCTTGAGAGACCAGCGTAAAGTTCGTGTACATAGCTTGCTGGAAAGAATTGGTAGCCAGTAGGTGTTGGTGAGTATACGACCTCGTCGGCGAATCCGTATCCGTAGTACGCGCCCTTCGTGAACAGATTCGTGAGGGTGTCGCCAGTGACGAGTGAGCCTGATATCATCGCCGTCCCGATCATAAGTCCCGCAATCACGATAGCCATGCTGGTCTTTCGGCGCGTGAAGTTTCTGAAACTCATCTTTACAGTAATTCTATCTCTCACCATTAGTCCTGCCATTATGAGAAAAAGGACTGCGACACCGTACAGTTCGAGATTGGTAAGCGAGCCTCCGAAAATCGGACTGAACAGAACGAACCAAAGCACGAACGCGATCAACGCTACGATCAAGGGCGAGAGAGAAGTGATTCGGCGTGATGCTCGACCGACTCGTCCGGTGGGTTTGGCCGTTGAAATCCTGTAGGTGGTGGCGGCGAGTGCGCCTGCTGTCAAGAATAGTCCAACGGTCTGTTCTATTATGATCGAGCCGTTATTCGAAACGTATTGTTGCAAGAAACGGTTGTTCTGATAGTCGAGGAAGAGAGCTAGAGACTCTCCAAGCGCTATGACAAGGACGAGGACGGTGAGACCTGTGAGAAATGGTCTTGAACTTGAGCTACTCAAAACCTACACCGTAAGGTCCACGGGTTAGCTCGCGGCGATAACCGGTTTGACCTCTCGCTCAATCTGGCCGTTCCTCATCTGAACGATTCGGTCAGTCTGTTGAGCAATTGCCGAGTCATGGCTTACTAGCACTACCGTCAGTGAGTATTGCTGGTTGAGGCTCCGGAGTAGCTTGATGATCTCTTGCGAGTTCTCCGAGTCGAGGTTCCCAGTCGGCTCGTCAGCCCAGACGATCGCGGGTTTGTTGACGAGAGCGCGGGCAATGGTTACCCGTTGCTGCTGTCCTCCGCTGAGCTCCATCGGCTTGTGCGATCTCCACTCCGTCAGGCCGACCATCTTGAGCGCGTCAAGCGCGGCTGCATGCGCCTCAGATTCCGGGACACCAGCCAGCAATAATGGAAGCTCGATGTTCTCCTGCGCCGTGAGGACCGGTATGAGATTGTAAGCTTGGAAAATGAAGCCCATCCTCTTAGCGCGAAATTCAGACTTTTGATCGTCCGACATCGTCGCCAGGTCAACGCCTTCGATGGTCACCTTGCCCTTTGACAGATCGTCGAGACCCGAGACGCAGTTCAGGAGAGTCGTCTTGCCACAGCCCGAGGGTCCCATGACCGCCACCATCTCGCCTTTCTTGACGCCCATGTTGATTCCTCTGAGCGCCTCCACTTTTACAGA
Source organism: Candidatus Bathyarchaeota archaeon UBA185 (assembly GCA_002495485.1). GTDB lineage: Archaea > Thermoproteota > Bathyarchaeia > 40CM-2-53-6 > 40CM-2-53-6 > 40CM-2-53-6. The sequence goes on along the minus strand of DAFH01000159.1, from coordinate 11,375 downwards.
GCCGGTCTGGTAGACCTTCCATACGTTGTCTACTTGTACGATGAACGGGCTCGTCGATCGGCTCATAGGATATTTCGGGAGAGCCGAGGCTTCGGCCGCTTTATTATCGTTGCGAAATTCTTTCAGGAGGCTTAGCTAGTTCCTCGAAGAATGAGCAGATTGCTCACGACGGGAATCCAGGTGTAGACGCTGAGGAAAAAGAAGAACGACAGGAGGATTCGTCGCTGCATTTGAAAATCGGGTCCATCGAGAATTCTGATACCGGCGATTAGCAAGAGGCTGATCACGCCCGGAACGAGGAGGGCCGAGAGGTAGAAGAAGAACGGGATGTTTGCCAAGACCCAAGCCTGCGCCGGATTGGTCTCACGATATCCTGCTGAGAGCCCGACGAATGTCGTTGTTCTGTCGAGAATGTTCGAAGCGAAGAGGCTGAGAGTGGGGATCCAGAGAAGCCTGTTCAAACTTTCAGTCTTGACTGTCAGCCTGCTCCTCTTAGGTTTATCCCGCCGGAAATAGGCGAAAGACTCTAACCCCTCCGATGAGCGGTGGGGACCCATGTCGTCTGCTCTGAAACAGCAAGTTTCTCAAGACCAAGTCTATCCAGAGCCAACGGTCGGCGCTCTGATCGTCAACAACGAAGGAAAGATTCTCCTCGCAAGGTCCCACAAGTGGTTCGACAAATACACCCTACCGGGCGGCCACATCGAGGTCGGCGAGACAATGGAAGAGGCGCTTAGGCGCGAGGTCAAGGAAGAGGTCGGGCTCGACGTCGAGGTCGTCGAGTTTCTCTTGATGCAGGAGGCGATCTTCGCGAAGGAGTTTTGGAAAAAGAGGCACTTCATCTTCTTCGACTTCCTCTGCAGAGTTGGCGACCAGCAAGTCAAGCTAGATCGGGACGAGCTACAGGATTATATCTGGGAATATCCGGGCGCTGCGTTCAACCGCGATCTCGACTCTTTCACCTGGAACACTATAGCCAAGTACATGCAGAGATGATGACGATGGCTTTTCCCTAGCAAAGGAAAAATCACTCGGCACCGTCGTTTGTGGAACGGTATCCTCTTTGGATGAGATAGAAGCATTCTACGACCGGAATGCGCAGAACGAATGGGACAGACTCGACCGGCACCGGACTGAGTTGGCAATCACCCTGAAGACTCTCAAGGAACACCTACCGAAACCGCCGGCGGAGGTGTTGGATATTGGCGGGGGACCCGGGCGATATTCGATTGCGTTGGCCGAACACGGCTACGGGATTACCCTGCTAGATCTCTCCAAGCGATGTCTCGATTTCGCGAAAGAGAAAGCGACAAAGTCAGGAGTTGTGTTGAAAGACTATGTTCACGGAACAGCGCTTGACTTGAACTCTTTCAGCGATAGCAGTTTCGGCGCGGTTCTTTTGATGGGTCCATTGTATCATTTGCTGGATGAGGATAGGAGACGGCAGGCAGTTCGAGAGGCTAGAAGAGTGCTGAGGCCCGATGGAATCATCTTTGCGAGTATTATCACGCGTTATGCACCTTTCAGGTGGGCTGCGAAGAACGAGCCGGGATGGTTGCAAGAGGCTGGCAGGGTCTTGAAGACCGGTGTCTGGCGTCCCACCACTCATGCAACCGGGTCCGAGGGCACAGCCGGCTTTACCGACTCGTATTTTGCGAATCCGGCAGAACTTAGGCAGTTGATGGAGAGCGAGAAGTTCGAGACATTGGACATGGTCGCGTGCGAGGGGATAATTAGCATGATCGAGGACAAGGTCAACGAGTTGAAGGGAGCCGCTTTTGACGCGTGGGTGGAGCTCAACTACAAGCTCAGCAAGGACCCGGGAATTCATGCTGGTGCAGAACACCTGCTCTACGTCGGAAAGAAGTCTGAGCAATAATGCGGAGGGTCCGAAAGAGCGGTCCTTAGTCTAGTACGAAGCAAGGATATTAGACGAATCCAAACAAGGGAGCCATCGAGAGAATGCTCACAGGCAAACGCGTCCTTCTCCGACCACTGGAGAGGGACGATCTGAAGCTGATTCACGAATGGCAGAACGACGAGGAAGTAATGAGGCTCGCCCGTTCGCAGCCTGATCACGCAATCTCGATGGAAGCCTTGGCGGCCGAGTTTGAGAAGGTCATCAAAGGCGAGGATTTGACCACTCGGAGATACGGAATCGAGGAAAAATCGAGCAGGAAACTGATCGGATGGTGCTCAATATTATTCAACGCATGGGGGAAGAGATTCACAAGCGCAGACGTTGGGCTCGCGATTGGAGTGAAGAACTGCTGGCGAAAGGGCTACGGGACCGAGGTGGTTGATCTTCTGCTCAAAGAGTGCTTTGGACAGTTGAACTTGCACCGGGCGGGATGGTGGACCTATGACGATCACGAGGCGAGCATAGCCCTAGCCAAGAAGATGGGATTCAAGGAAGAAGCCAGACTGCGTGAGAACGTCTACTTTGACAACAAGTTCCACGACACGATTGTCCTGGGTCTGTTGAAGAAGGAGTATGAGAAGTCTCATTCCTGATGGTTCTTTGGAGAAGTCTGAAGCTGTTCGCCTAGTTCATAGGATATTCCATCGCACTCACTCTCGGCTGTTTGCTTGTGAAGTTGATCACGAGGTCGCGTAGGTCCAGATACTGAGTCTGGTACTTGTTCTTACCGTGGATCTTGATTGTCCTCGTGTCTCTCGCAGGGTCCTTCGGCGTGATTCTAATGTATCCCTCGTCCCGTCCAAGAAGACCGGACCATTTCTCTGGGCTCTTCATCAGAACTTCGCCTATCTCACCTCTTCGAAACTCCAAGTCTCTTCTACGACTCATCAAGAAAGATGTGTCCTGGGCTTTTCGCGAGACCAAGTTTTCGGACACTCTCCTCGTTCCCGTCGCCACAAGAAAGCCTACCATGTGAATCGCCAAGGGTAAGAGCAACAGTAGCGGAGTTACGCCTGATAGGGTTTCGAAAATCGCGATCGTATAGAGTATGCTGATGCCTGCAAAGAGGCCGATTCTTAAGGCGAAGTCTGCGCCACGCATCTTGAATCCGATAATCCGCCTATCCGTGAAGCAGAATCCGTAGCCTAGGACACGACCGCGAGCGAAGTAGGTGCTAATTATTCCTCCTAGAAATATTTCGCCGAATTCTAGGCCCTCAATCGGATCATGCCACTGCAGACCAGACAGAGTGCCCTGAGAACCGCTCAACTCTCCCGAGCCCCATCCAAGGAGTATTACAGTCTCTAGCACTCGCCTATTTTACTCTCTGGAGCACCGCGCAGATTCCCGTCTACGTGCACATTTGCGCGAATTCTTGGCTGTCAGCTAAGACATTGCTTGATTCTCAGCGACTAGTGTCTGAAGAGGCTGCGGGGAAGGTTCGGCATCAGGCTGTTGGGATTTCGACCAATAGCGGCAGCGGGGTGATACTCGGTCGCTTCGTATCTGGCGTAGTATATTGCTAGCGCGAACGCCCACAGTCGGTCGTCGTGTGTCCCTGGTGGATGGGAGAACCTCAACCGGCCAGTCTCTTCCAGCTCGAACCGTTCGACGTTCAGCTCGTTCAGGAGGTCTCGGTCGTATGGAATGTGGACGAGTCCGTCTTCCATGCAGTGTTTCAAGAATGTCATGACGTCCTGTTTCTTGGGTTGTGTCAGCACTATGCCTCGCGCGTTTTTCAAACCCGCCCGTGCGGTCATCTCCATGAACGTCTCTCCGACTCCTGTCTGGTCGATCATTATCCTCCTTAGGTCGTGTAGATTCTGGTTTAGGAGATTGAGATAGCCTATGACCGTCCCATATTCTGTTCCGAGCGGGAACCGTTTCATTTGTGCGAGGTAGAATTCCCTGTCGCGTTTGTCTACGAGACCAACCGCTGAGTGATCTACTTTCTGTCCGATGTCCACGCCTGCGACAAAGAACTTAGGAGCAGACGTGGGGTCGTTGAGGATGGCGTTTTCTGGGATATACTCGAGGTTCGGATCTACACATCTTGTAATGAGCGACATGCTGAGCCAGGCGTCCGCGTCGTCAGCGAATTCTGCCTCCATCTCTCTCCTCCATCTCCAGGGGTCTGATGCAAACTGCCGCTTAAGCTTCTCCAGAATCTCTGGCTTGAGAGGACCGTTGGGTTCAAGCGCGTCCCAATAGCCAACATGGCTCCTCGAAAAATCTCCGTAGCTCACGTCATCAGTACACATCTCATAGAACAGGCTTTCACGAGACCCCGGAGTACTTGTGGCTAGAAATCGGCCGTTCGTTGTCGCTAGCGAGAAGACCACCGCCTCGTAGAGTTCCCTGTCGTTCTTGGTGTAGGAGAATTCGTCAGCGTAGACTAGATTGACGCCGGACTCGCCCCGGATTGTCTCGGGACTGTTTGGGATAGCCTGGATTCTGCTTCCGTTGTAGAACTCGACCTTCGTCTTTAGTGGTTTCAGAGCTGAGAATTTTGGAAGCTTCGGGAGAAACCCCGTGATCTTGCGGACAGTTATCTTGGATTGACGTATGGCTGGAGCAAGGACCAGTACGTTGAATCCTCTATTTCGAAGACACGACCATAGCAACAGTGCAGCGATGCAGTGAGTCTTCCCCGACTGGCGACACCAACGGGCAGCCTGAAACTGTGCGGGGTCCCGCAAGAGTTTCTCTTGATAGACTGTTGGCTTGAACTTGAGATACTGAACGCAGAACTCAACCGGGTCCTCGGGCCACTGTATGGTTTGGCCCTGGATCGCCTTGACCCGTTCGAGCTTGTTATCCAGGCGTTTGAGTCGTCCTCTGAAGCTCGTCCAGGGTCGCCTCTATCTGGTCCATCTTCACCTTCACACCGTCTAGGTCCAAGTTCTTGAGAACGCCATCGAGAACTTGCGCCAGATATCCCATCAACTGATACCAACGCTCTTTGCGAGAAATTCCACCTCCACCAGGCGTTACCCTCTTTCTAGACGTCTTGGCTAGTTTCGCAGTTTCTTCTATGGCTTCGACTAGCATCGTCACAAGGCGAGACCTCACGTCCGGGGAGAGTCCCTTCTGCATGACTCTACGTCGCCTGAACGGAGGCGGACTCAGAGATTGTGGTGCAAACAGTTCCCTTCGAGAAGCCGAAAGAAGTTGACGGAGGTGAGCAAGACTAGTTTTCTTCAATAAGGTATGGCCGGAGAAGCGAAAGTCGTGAGTCCCTCTTCAGCGAGAGAGCATGCCGAATGCTCCGATAACCAACTGCGAAAGAATCAGAATGCCGCACTCAGAACGTATTGTTAATGCCCGTTTTGCTTGCGGCTAATGCTCGTTTTCAGCTCTCGACAGACTAGCATTCCCACTTCAAATTGGCCCTTAGAATCCGAAACAAAGCCCAATTTAGAAGAATCGCCTTTCGGACCCCCCTCCCCGGGGGGGCCTACCAGATCTCGTGAGACGTCTAGGCTTTGACCGTCTGGTTGACTTCTTTGATCGCGCCTTCGAGAATGTCCAGACCCGAGTCGACTAGATCCCTTGTAATGATCAGTGGTGGTGCGATGCGGAGCGTTGAGTGTCCCGCTGTGATGATCGCGAGTCCTCGCCGGAATGATTTCATCATGATATCATGCGCCTCGGTGTCCGCGTACTCCTTCGTCTTCGGGTCCTTCACTATCTCCGCGCCTATCATCAAGCCTTTGCCGCGAACATCCCCAATGATCGGATACTTCTCCTGCATCTCCTTCAGACGCTTGATCATGTAGGAGCCCTGCTTCGTCGCGTTCTCCAACAAGTGCTCGTCGCGGATGATGCTGATCACCTGCAGCGCCGCAGCACACGAGACCGGGTTTCCACCGAACGTGTTCGCGTGAGACCCGCCCTCCCAGTCCATCAGCTCCTTTCTGGCAACCGTCGCACCTATCGGCATACCGGAAGCCAGCGCCTTGGAGGTGCAGACAACGTCCGGCTCTACGCCCCAGTGTTCGATCCCGAACCATCGGCCGGTCCGTCCCATCCCCGACTGGACCTCGTCGTCCACCATCAGTATTCCGTTCTTGTCGAGCATCTTCTTCAGCCGGACAAAATAGTCGTCCGGTGGGACCGTATAGCCTCCCTCGCCCTGGATAGGCTCGACGAACATCGCGGCGACATCCTCGGGCGGCAGGTACTTGTCTAGAACCTGTTCTTGGATGAAGTCGACGCAGTACATTCCACACTCTGGATAGCTCAGCTTGAACGGGCAACGGTAGCAGTCCGCGAAAGGCACGTGGGTATCTCCGGGAACCATTGGAAAGAAGTGTCTCCTCTGGTACGGTTTGCTAGCCGTCAGACTCAACGATCCGAGTGTCCGTCCGTGAAACGCGCCGATGAACGAGAGGAACGCGTGCTTCCGCGTATGCCATTTTGCAAGCTTCATCGCCGCTTCGATCGCCTCTGTCCCGCTGTTGCTGAGGAAGACCTTCTTCTGAAAACTTCCCGGCGTTATCTTGGCTAGTTCCTCTGAGATCTGTACCACCTTCTCGTAGTAGAAGTCCGTCCACGAGTAGTGAATCAATTTCTCGGCCTGTTCTTTGATCGCGGCTACGACCCGCGGATGAGTGTGACCAACCGCGAGACAGACTAGGCCCGAGTTGAAGTCGATGAACTCGTTGCCGTCAACATCTTTTACGACGCTTCCGTGGCCGCTCTCGGCCACTAGCGGATAGAATCTGACAAGGGACTGGGAAATAATCGACTCATCCTCTTTTACAAGGGCCCGCGCCTTCGGACCGGGAGGGGTCACAACGATCTTCGGATACTTCTCGCCCGGCAATCCTGATCGCGGGCCGGCTCTAGTATTCCACTACTAATAATATCGCTCGAAACCGTCCGGGCGATTCTAGGGTCAGTGTCCCAGGATGATCTCGATCATGGAGAGGCTCGCGATCGAGCCGTCCTCACGCTTGACCTCTTCCGTGCCGATGTCGACGGACTGGACCTTGATGTTCTTCAAGAAAGCCCTCCTCAGCATCTCAACCGTCTCGACGGCCTTCGTGATCGACTGTCCCCGGGCTCTGACCATGACCTCGGCTACGCCGTTGTTGAGTAGCGTCATACATGCGACGACATAGTTCATTGTGGGCTTTTTGCCGATCCGGACTATGTTCGGTTCTTCTTCTCCGGCTTCCTCGAAACCGTCCTCTAAGTCAGCGGCTGCAATGTCGGACATGGCGGGGTCAGTTAGAGGAGTGTTTCTGGGCCTTTCTACAAGATTAACCTTGCCAAACCGACCATCTCGAACGAGCGGAGACTTCGATTACTGTCCAGATGAGTGGTACAGTCCATATGTCATGTTCTTTCGGCTCTCTCTGAATTCAACCGGCTCTTTTAAACGGGCATGGTTCCAACCGGTGAGCCGAACGATCCTCAAGGACAGGTCGAGAACGTGTCGTCAGTCCCGCCTACGGTGTTCCACATGCTCGAGCGGCTCGTGGGCAAGAGGGTTCTCGCAGTGATCAACCGTGACTTTGGCTATGAGGGTCGTCTGGCCGTCGTGTCGCACGAGCCTCCTGGAATCTGGCTGACCGAGTCGGATGCCGTAGTTCTCCGATCAACGGTTGTGAGTCCGATTCCACAGGTGGTAAATAGGGAGTCGAAGGGTGACACGTTTCTCCATCTGGACGCGGTTCAGAGGCTCGAGACCATCCCCGAGGGAAAAGCGAATGCGAGAAGATAGAGTAGGCTGGCATGATGGTCTCTTCATCAACACGCCAGGATTGACTCTCGCCGTCGACCCTTCCACGACCCGGAGACTCCCAAAGAGAGCGAGAGTGCTAGTCTCACACGCCCATGGGGACCATACGGGAGGGTTCAGTTACAAGGGTCCCAAACAGTCAACCCGGGAGACGAGAGATATTCATCATGCTTTGCACAACCGTCGACTCTCAGATTTTCATCCGATCAGAATACACGAAAGAGTGAGACTTGACGGTGCGGAGGTCAAGGCTCTCGATGCGGGACACATGCTGGGCTCTGTGCAGTTTCTCATCAACACGGACAACTCGTCCATTCTCTACACTGGTGACATCAATTGCATCGACACCTTGACCACGAAGGCTGCAGAGACTGAGCGTTGCGATGTTCTCGTCATGGAGGCAACCTACGGTTCTCCCCACTACCGCTTCCCAACACGCGAGACGGTCTACGCCCAGATGGTCGAGTGGGCTCTCGAGACCATCAAGCAGGCAAGAATTCCGTGCCTACATGTCTACGCGGCTGGGAAGGCCCAGGAAGTCGTGCGGCTGTTCAACGTCTACACTCGTCTCCCAGTCATAGTCAATTCCAGGCTAGACCGCGTCAACGAGACTCACCGGAAGAGCGGAGTCGAGCTGGAATGGTTCTCGGCCGCTTCGCGTGAGGGAAAGACGATTCTCGACAAGGACCCGTGTGTGTACGTGACGACTCCGAATGATCGGTCGCATATTGGGCGGAGGTTCTCGAGAGCATACGCGACCGGATGGGCACTATCGCTCGGAGGGAACGTGACGGCTTTTCCGCTGAGCAGCCACGCCGACTTTGACCAGCTCGTCTCTTTCGTCAAGGCTTGCGATCCCGAGCGACTCTATGTCTTCACGGTNNCGGGTTTCGCGCAGCGGAGACTATTCGAAGACTATTCGAACTGACCCGTTACTTGACGGGTAGGATTACGAATTCGAAGAGTATTGCGAAGGCCACAAGTGCGAAGCCGGCGACTACCACGAGCTGGGGGCTGAGCTTTACGCCTGGCGTGTCTTCCTCGAAGAACCGCAATAGTCCAGCGCTGGCCGCGGGCATTGGAGCCTCCTCGCGTCGTCTCTTTTCCCGCTTTGTGCTCAATCTTGGTCCGGACTAGGCCGGTGCATTTCGCCGGTAATAAGTGTGGCGTGCGAGATAGGAGCGTCTCTTCGCCCGGGACCCAAGGTGTCCCAGATTGTGGTTGCGTCCTGGCCGGTCTATCTTATGCGGATGTAGGCGTAGGCGTCCTTGGTTGATTCGAACGCCTAGTGGACTCGCTGGAAGCTCTTCCTGAATTCTGCCACGTCCTCGGCCACCTTTCTCGAGTCTTCTCCTTTTACCACTACTGTGGTCATGAGTTCCGCGATCTCGTCCATTTCCCGTTCCTTCATTCCTAGTCTCGTGACTTCTGACACGCCCGCTCTGATTCCGCCGGGTGCTTCGAAGTGTCTTCCCGCTTTGATGTCGTAGGGTAGCAGGTTCCGGTTGAGAATGATGTTCGCGTCCTCGAGCTTCTTCTCGATAGTCTTCCCGTCCCCATACTTTGTGATGTCAGCGACGAGGAGATGCGACTTGGTGAATCCTTTCTTTTCTCCTAGAACTTGGAAGCCTCTCTCGTGGAGGGCCTGCGCGAGGGCTCGGCTGTTCTTGACGATCTGGCTCGCGTATTCCTTGCCGAAGGTGAGCATTTCTGCGAACATGATCGCTTTTCCTGCGAGGTGGTGTAGGTGGTGGTTGCTGACGTTGCCGGGGAACGTGGACTTTTTGATCTTCTCCGAGTTTTCGGCCTTTGACAGGATTACTCCGCCTTGGGGTCCGGGCAGTGTCTTGTGGGTACTGGCGGTCATAGCGTCTGCTCCCTCGTGCAGCGGGTCTTGGAACTGGCCTCCGGCTACGAGGCCGGCGACGTGTGCCGCGTCGAAGCAGATCTTAGCGCCTTGTGCTTGAAAGGCGCTGGATAGTTCCCGGACGGGGTGTGGGAAGGGTAGGACTGATCCTCCGAACATTCCGAGTGTTGGTTTCTTTCCTTCCTCGGCCAGTTTCTGGATCTTCTTCTCTGTCGCGTCAATGTCTATGTTCATCTCGTCCGTGTCGAAGGGGAAGTATTCGACGTTTAGGCCTCTGACTGCGCCGGCTGTGCCTCCGAATTCTTTCTTGCCCATGCTGATGTGGCCGCCGGCGGGTATTGCAAGTGCGAGCATCGTATCGCCGGGAGTGGTGAACGTCGTGTATGCTACTAGGTTGGCGCAGACTCCGCTTATGGGTCGGACGTCCGCGAATTCGGTATGGAAGAGTTGTTTTGCGAGGTCGATGCAGACCTGTTCGACTTGGTCGATGTACTTGCATCCTGCGTAGACTCGTTCGCCGGTCCAGCCTTCCGCGTACCGGTTGCCGAAGTCCGAGAGTACTGCTTCGCGGACGGCGGGGCTGGGAATGTTCTCGCTGGCTATGAGGGGTAGCGAGTTGGCGAACCAGTGGTGGTGTTTGTCGAGTAGCTGGAATACTTGGTTGTAGGACTGTCTAGGCTCCATTGTCTCGGAGGAGCCTCGGTCTGCGAGTCTTGTATAACACTTGGCGCTATGGCGGGGTCTGCTTCTGGAACTGGTTCCACCATTGAGGGTTCTTGCTGGCGTACTCGACTAGCTTGGACAGTTGGTCGAGTGTCTGCGTGTCTATGTAGTGTTCGAGTCCTTCCGTGTCTTTCTGCGCGGTCTCTTCTTTTGCGCCGAGTAGTTTGAGGAAGCTTACGAGTAGCGTGTGGCGTTTTCCTATGGCGTCGGCCATGCTGTTTCCTTTATCGGTGAGTGTTATGCCGCCGTATTTTTCGTGGACGAGTAGTTGTTCTTCGCTGAGTTTACTGAGCATTCCCGTAACTGTCGGGGGTGTGACGTGTAGGTATTTTGCGATATCGACCGGTTTGGCGTATCCTTTTTCGCGGATGAGTTCGTAGATTATTTCGATATAGTCTTCTTTTCGGGGTGTCTGTTGGCGGGGTGTGGGTTTGTGGGCGTGGGCTAGTTTTGCGAGCTGGCTCTTCCCGGTCCGCGGTGTTGGCATGTTTCTAGCGGCGTGGGTCTTGGTTCCACGGAGTGGTTCTTTTATCTGTTTAGAGGCGTATCTGGACTCCTAGCGAGTCTCGGAGTTTCCTGAGTATCGGTTCGAGGGGTCCGTTTTCTAGGCTTAGGGCGATGATCTGGTTGTTGTGTGGGATGAAGATGAGGTCGATCTTCTCGTATTGTACGGATATGTGGCTTAGGGGTCCGCACTGGGCTTCGAGCTGGCTGAGCGTGTCGAGTATTAGGGGTGGGACGCTTCCCATGAACTTGCGGTCGTAGTCTTCGGGGGTGAAGCTTGCTACGTGGGTGCGCATTCGCGACTCTACGAGGCGGTGGTTCCGGTCTAGGATTGCGACGTAGCGNNCGCGACATAGCGGACCCTAGGGTCTAGGGCGAAGAGGTCGTCTATGAGCCGCGTGGAGGGCTTGCTCAAGCTCGGGTCACGTTTGGCCTTTGGGTATCTAAAGGAATGCCTAGTCTTTCGCCGGGGCTTGTCAAGCGCGTTTCTTGCGTCACGCGAATAGGATATTCTCTGAAGTCTGGATTGGTCTGGTTGTGATGATTCTTCGCGGTTGTTGCATTAAGGATAGGGCTTTTCTGTCTGACTGGTCCCCTGGCCCTGCACGAAG
>DAFH01000009.1 GCA_002495485.1 Candidatus Bathyarchaeota archaeon UBA185 | reverse complement strand
TAATAGATCCTGAGTTGATTCTAATTATGGGCTTCTCTTCTTGGTCAGGTCGGCTCCGCAGTCAGGGCAGAACTTTGCATTCGGGTCTACCTCAATTCCGCAACTGGGACATATTCTGCGACGAGTCTTGACCGGAGCCTCCTGTTCAGCTGTCGTTTCGACCGTGTTCCGAGACTCGATCTTCTCAGCTATCACTGAGCATCCTGTAACAATGGCGCCAGAGATGAGTAGTGGGGTTGCGATCTGGATTAGAAGACTTCCTTCAATAAATNNGTAGACCAGTCCAGAGAGGCATGTCTGAAGCGTTGAGGTTGACGTGGCGCAGTTTTGATAGGCGACAGTAAGTTGTGCCAAGCCCACCACGAAGGCGGCTCCCCCGCCGACCAGTATGACTAGACCGACGAGAAGTAGGTATGATGTGCTTGTCACAGTGGCTTTTCTCTAGCTCGCTTTTTCTCGTGTCGGCGATAAAGCATTTTTGATCTGCGCAGACCTGTGTCGCATTTTTCCGTTCTTTCGCTCACGCGATTGAGTCGAGCTTCCTGCTTCGATGGCCCTAAAGCTGTCCCAGTCATCCCGCTGATTTGCCACCGCGTTCCATCAGTGGTTTAAAGCGGGTCATGTTTTAGGTCAGAATCTAGCGAATACCTACATTTCAAGGCGGGACATGCACAAGATTAGTGGCAAAGCAAGCATGCCCCGCGGACTCATTTTCATGATCCCTTCCGCGATTTTCCCAAAGACATCAGGTTCTAGGAGAGGTTGTTGTGGACGAGAGTGGTTTCAGGGCCAGCTTGCACGGACGGGTATTTTCTGGACAGCTCATGATCGTTTTGGATGAACTTTCGCCATCTTTCTGCCTCGCGATCCGTCAGGACCTTTTCGACCAGGACTTTTTCGCCGCCTAGTTCTTGCGTACCCGTAGCCGCGACCTTGTAGAAGTGCTGCTCGGGGTCCGCGTAGATGTAACCTCCTGCTAGGGCAGAGTACCTTGGGACCTTCATCTTTGCCAGAACCTTGCGAGCAATGTCGTCAACGCCTTTGTCAACGAACTTCTTCCATTGCCCCAAGACANNCATCCGGCATCTTGTGTCCATGGTAGAAAGCGATCTGAGCCATCTCCGTCTTCGAGTAGACAAAAGTCGTTCCTAGAATGAGTTCTTGGCCGGTGAGCGCTCGGCCAGTGTGTATTATCAGCTTCCTCTCGGGAATATGGTTGAGATCGTCTACTGAGGGTGAGATTAGCTGCCGGCTGAAGTAGTACACGAGCGCTGTCTTGGTTGGCGTGTAGATCTTCCTCTCCTTGTCTCCGCGTCTTGCCATGTCTGTTCTCATCTCGAGCAACCCGTATTTGGTCAAAGTCTTGAGAGCGCCCTGGACTCCAGACAGACTAAACTTTGGGCGTTGAATGTCTCTGTGACGTTCAACGAGTCTCTTCTTGAGATTGTAAGCGTCTGAGTCTCCTTGGAGACAAAGGTTCTCGAGCGCCCAGAATTGGAGAAGTGAAAGGTTGTCTGACCGAACCAAAATTGGGTCTCTCGCCCGCGGCTGATGGAATGCCCGGATAAATACGTTCGTATTAACTACCGGTATTGGTGTTATTTCACGAGGGGTATTGCCTAGTCTAAATACCGCAGTATCTGGTCTCAGCCCAGGAAAATGACTGACGTTTACCTGATCACGCGTGTGCCTGTGGAGTTCCGGGATCTTATCGCGATTCATAGACAACGCCGGGGCCACATGTCGCAATCGGAGTTCTTCCGACAGGCGATCAGAGAGAAAATGGAGAGGGAGGCAAGCGACCTCCTCCAGACACACCCCATCAAACAAGACCTGGCCAAGACTCCGAAAGGGAGACTCTTGCGTCGATGAAGCTACCATTGCACGAGGCATTACGGAAGGCGTGTAGGCGTCCGCAAAGCACGGCGCCCAGAGTCGCACGAGAGCTAGCGATAGTGGCGAGGGACACCGAGTTCAGCAAGATCCGGTAAAGATCTGAGGACGGGAGCAGATTGTCAGCTTCACGGTCGGAGAATTCTTTGGTTGAGCGAGGCGTCGTCGAGTACCGCTGCAGCCTATGCGACCAATGGTCGACAACGGATCCTCGCGAAGCTCGAGACCATGGGCGCTTGATGAACGCTGGGAAGGGCCAGAGCAGCCAGTGGTATCACATCGTCTACCCTGTAGCAGTTGAAGACCGCGCAAAACCCAGCGGATCAATATCTGAGATGGGCGGCGATGACTGAACGAGATCCCGAACTCGAGGCCCGACGGAAGCTCGAGGAGAAGCTCGCGAAGCTTCCAGGCTGGGAGATAGTCAAACCTGTACCTTACTCCAGCGAGCTTGACCTCTACAACTGGGTCTATGAGACTTGGGAGGATCACTGGGACCCACCGGACCCGATCTATTACCACCTGACATCGTCGGAGACCTTTCTCGTTAGAAGATGGCTAGAGTTCGAGGCAATGGCCCACCTCTTTCTCTACGGCCCTCCGCATTCCGGAAAAGGTCAAGCACTCAAACTGTTCCAACGACTGGCGCCCAAACCGCTGCTGTTCAGCTCGATTAAGCCCGCAGGCATCTACCAGACAGTAGACAGCCTTCATCCCACAATGCTCATCGACGAGTGCGACCGTCTCGGCTTAGAACGATCCGAATACGTCGATGAGATGCTACAGGTTCTCAACGTCTACGAGAGGAATGAATTTGTCGTCAGAGCTTCGCGTGAAGGTGCCACCATAAGGCTCTATGATGTCTACTGTCCCAAAATACTGGCGGGACAAAACCCGCTTCCAGGAAGCCTCCCTGATCGAACGATCCGCCTGGACATGGAGAAGAACGTCAAGGACATACCTATCGACATCGAGATCGATGATAGACTCCGCGGCCAGCTGGAGTTCTACGGGGTAAAGCATTCCGAACACAAGGGTCTCTCGAAGGAGCAACTCAAGAGTCTCATCGGCGACAACCGGATCACCCAGCTCTTCTACCCTCTCTATGTCTCATGCCCGAATCCGAAAGGCCAGAAAGCGATTATCGAACTCGCTGTGGAACAGCTCGCTGAGCGGGATCAGGAGGAGAGATTCGGCGCACAGGCAGAGGTTACCGAGCGCATCTGTGAAGAACTCTCGAAGATGGTCCAGCGGCCCGTTTCGACCGTTTTGACCGATGTTACAGCATACAAGACCTACTACATCGAACTATCGGAACTGACGCGGACCCCCTTCGAAAGCATGCCTAAGGACAAGGAGGTCAACCGCTGGCTAGGCTGGCAGCTCAAGAAGCTGCATATCAAGGTAGAGCGAGTTGGCCACATCCGTCACGCCATAGTCGAACCCAAGATCCTTCTGAAAAAGGCCAGACGATACGCGCCGTACCTCCTGAAAACGGGCGAAACGGGAGTAACGGGCGAGTGAAGAAGTCGCCGCACTGGGACTGCCCCGACTGCTCATACAGCTGCGAGCCCTCACAGTATCCAAGCCGGACCGAGTACCTTCTCGCCAAGGTCAGACACCAGCTCCAACACATGTTACAAGACATTCGCCGGAGAGGATCTAGGACCGATGCCCCTAGGACGCAAAAATCGCCGACGTTGGTCACCGACAGCGACGCATCCTAAGGACACCGGCCACCACCCTAGCTTCGTCTCGGCTCTAAAAGTCTCCTCATGTTCTAGAGAAACCCAGTGTCACGTTTTGACCGGTGCCGAGTTGGATTTTTGCGAGGGCGTTAGTCTTCGTAGCCAGAGAGGAGATATGATAGTCGTCGCTATCACGGTTATGACTACTAGAGAGTATATCGTTGGATCGATTATCCCTTGGGCGACTCCAACACCAACGACTATCAGGCCTATCTCTCCTCTCGAGATCATTGCCGCGCCTACTGTCTCAGCCGCTTTTTTGCTCTTAAGAAAGAGGCGGGCAGGCAACCCGCATCCGAGGAACTTTGTGAAAACGGCGACAAGAATGAGGATCAACCCAATTACAGCAAGTTCCGGATTCAGGCCTCCTAGATTCACTTGAGCGCCAATAACGGCGAAGAAGAGGGGCCTGAAAATGAACTGAAGCTTCTCAACGTAGTCCTGCATTCTCTGCACGACTTGGGCTCCTGCCAGTGCCATTCCCACGGCAAACGATCCGAGTATCGGTGACAGACCAAGAGTTTCCGAGACCGCTGCCATGCCGAAAAATAAAGCCGTAACAACGGCCTCTGTACTGCCGTGAGTCTTCCATATTCTTGACTGAGTGAGTCGAGGTGCAATTAACAGGGAAGTGGCGATGAGAGCTGCGAAGACCAGCAGAACACTGCCGACCAGACCCGCAGCGTATAGGAAATCCACGCTAGTCCGTCCTGAAGCGATGGCAGAGCCTACGACTCCAAGTGCTGCTACCGCGAGAACGTCATCGACGACGGCGGCCCCAACTATGAGCTTTCCTTCAGGAGTGTTGAGATGTTTCATCTCTCTAAGGGTTTCGACCGAGATCGCGATACTGGTTGCCGTTAGCGCGGTTCCCACGATCAGGCTTGCAGGACTGCCGAAACCCAGCAGGAGGAAGAGCGTGAACCCTCCGACGAATGGCAGGATTACGCCGATTCCTCCCACAGTGAATGAAGCGATTCCTCCTCGGACGAAGTCGCGAAAGGGCATCTCGAGTCCTGCTATGAATAGAATTACTATGGCCCCGATCTGCGCGAAAGCCAAGACGATCTGATTTACCTGGACTAAGCTTGTTCGAAACGGGAGAAGGCCTCCGAAATAGAGGGGACCGAGGATGATTCCCGCAGTCAACTCTCCAAGAACTTCCGGTATGTGGAAGCGAGCAAAGAGCTCAGCCAGTAGCTTTGCGCCCAGTAGGAGTATGCTGACGGCTTCTATGGCCTGTAGCACGGGGTCAACAATCGCCATCGAATATTCATGATCCTGCGCTGAGTAGCTGAATATACATCGTTGTGCAACCGGAGTGATAATTCATTGATAATCCTACGACAGTGACAGAGTCACTCATTTCAAGCAAACGCGCAATTTATCTCATGCGCGAGAGAACTTCGGAGGTATCACAGGTAAGGACTGCATCAGTTTGCTGGTGGCGAACTCGCTGCTGGATGGGTACATAGAATATTCACACACAACGGAAGGGTTGGAATCGGCGCTTTTGCGCGGTCCTGACCCAGTTTGCGGCCGCTTCAATTGCCATTTTCGTCCCTCTGTCTTTCGCTCGAAGGCACCACTGGCAGTCGCAGCTGCAAGCTTGGTTATGTAGCTGTAGGCTTATCACTGTCTTTCCGAACGGGTTCCTGTCACTTGTCTTCTGACCTATGCTCTTGTCATGACCTGTCGGGCACTTCGTCCGAATAGAGGACCCTGCGCGAGTGATGCGTGATTGCGGAAAGGACATTCTCTTCCGTGCACTTGCCCATGCGTATGTTAGCGATATGATATATCTAAACGTTCTGCGACTCAAGGGCCGAAAAGTCGGTTGCAGGCAGCCACTCTGTGAACAGACCTACGAATCGAACGGAGTTTCGCAATACATCATCACACCAGGTGAAGGAATTCATCCGAGTCATTCTCCGCAGCCCCGTGAGTTTCACTGTCATATTATATGGCGAGTCTCGGTTCAAGAGGTACATTGCCTTCGGGATCGCCAGCCATAGAGGATCTACGTCGACAGCTCACTAGCCTAACGGACTCGACAAGCGGAGAGCTTTCCGATCAAGTCAAGAAGTTCGTCAAAAACGCCCAGACCGAGTTCGGTCTATACGAACAGATTCGAGACCAGTTCATCAACTCGCCCGACGAGGATATCAGGAAGTTCGTAACTCTAATCCAGCGACCCTTCTACGCCAGCTCATCAATACTGAATTTTGTGGTGTCGATATTCCAACTTATTATCTCCGCGTTTCTACTGGTCCTTGGAATATCCGTCATTTCTCCATCGGTACTGAACCTCAGTATCCCCGATATTCTACAACAATTCGCATCGCTCGCCCAGTCTCCAGGCGGGAGCAACGGCACCTATCTCCTGGAGGGTCTGCTGTTCCTAACCGGTATTGCATTCATCACCGATGCCTTCAACCACTTGAGGTCCGCTGCTTTCTACCTGAGAATTGCAGGGATCGAGCTTCAGGAGCCGACAGCTAAACATTGAGCCAAAGATCTTGGCTCAGCGACTTCAGAGTCTCGATTAGATTCGTCTCTCTACTGTTCGGGCTGACCCTCATCATTCTCAGCATATTTCTTATTGCCTCGATTCTCGAGTCAAATGCCGTTCTTGGATCAGGCACCGCTTCCATCCAATTCGTCTCATTCTACGAACTGATTCTCTACCTATGCATCCTCGCCGGGGGTGTCACCTTACTTCACAGCGTGACCCGCAACATCAGGATACGTGCCCCGTCAAACATGTTCCTGCGAATCCCCAAGCTTGCGAAGAAAGAGCCCTATCGATACGGTTTCTTCGCCGCGCTCGCATTAGGACTCGGAGCGACGATCGGGTCTCCCCTCTTCGTTCTCATTCCTCTCAACGTTGTGCAGTATGGGTTCGTCAGCATCGCTTCTCTGATCATCGCTGCGGTGATCTCTCTCTNNCCCGCCTCTATGGAAGAATGTATCGGGAATGGGTCGCCAAGGGCAGAGAGTGCGTCGGAGGGCCAGCATTCACGAGAAACGCATGCGGGCGATCCAGTCTCCGATACTTTATCTCAAGATTCGGGCTTTGGATAGGAAACACCGCCCTCGCTGCATATTCAGTAATAATATTCGTAAACTATTCCCGGTTTCAACTTCCAACAACACTCCAGCCTTTCCTGGGTCCGGGTGCAACCGGAGAGATCGTCGCTCTCTCACTAATCGGCATCCTGGTGGCATGGTTTTGCGTAAACGCATTCTTTGAGAAACGATACGGTAGAGCGATAGCCATAGCCCAGATCGGTCTGACGCTAATCCTCTGCGGCATTCTATTCTTCGAATCAGGCTCGCTAATCCAAGCAGGGGTCAGACCGCTAGTGTCCGTGCTAGCTCTTCCAAGTGGCGACGCTACTACGACCGGGTTCGCTCTTGTGGCAAATACCGCGTTTCTATTCCTGCTCTTCTTTGGGTTCCAGGAAATTCAAGCTATGTCGGCCGACCTTTCGCCCACAGCCAGCGTGCCAGGGCTTTCCGTCTTTAGACGGTTCAGAAATCTGGATCGAGCGAGTTTCGCCCAGAAAGCGATGGTGTGGTCAGTTGTTATCGCCACGATAATCAATGTGCTCTTCGCGGTCGCAGTGTATGTTGCGGTCCCCAATGGTTCTCCGCTGTCTGGGTCAAGCGTTCCCGCAATTTACTTGGCACAGACCATTTTTGGACCCGTCAACAGTCTTCTGATGGTTGTTGCTTTCGTAATCGCATCGCTCACAACCTTCGTACCCTCTTTTCTTTCCTCTTCTCGCCATCTGAGGGCACTCAGCTCTGACGGCTTCTTTCCCAAATCGGTTGGAAGCAGCTCCTGGCTGTTCTCATTGATCTTCATGGCAATCCTTTCACTCTTAAACGCTGACTTTCTCGTGAGAATCACAGACTTCGGCGTTCTGGTAGCCTTAGCATTCGTAAGCTTCTCGGCAATTTGGGCCCGAAAGCCTACAAGCTCCATGCCTCACAAGCGCGACATTCTGCCAAGTCTGACAGGGATTGGCTGTCTAATGGTGGCAGGCGCACTCTATTTTGTAGATGCCAGTGTCGTGCTGTTCGGAATAATCTTCATCATGATAGGCTATCTTCTCTTCGACATCTTCGAGCTCGGCTCATACGGGTCCCAAATTTTTCTCGCAGTTCTCTACGCGGTATTGTATGGAGTGACGGGGATAATTGCGAAATCCAACAGCACAAGTTTGTCAGGCCCAACCCTTGCTTCTCTAGGTCTTACTCGTAATGTTCTAGAGGCTACAATTGCCATGTTTGCCATCAACATACTCATCGGCACAAGATTCTACNNGCCGGCTCACTCCTCGCGAGAGCTCGGCGTATACGACGAGGCTCCCAGCTCGGCAATACAATAGATCGATGGATCCGCCTCATGGAAGACAGCGACAGGATTTCATCCCAAGACCATGACAATTTCGCACTTGTGAAAAAGTACCTCGAAGATAGATTGTCACTTCTCCGAGAAGGAGAGAAAAAGACCAGCTAGGCTTCGAACCCTCTAAAGGCGTGGAACAGTGATAACACGAATATGATACATGTCAGGTGGGTTGGGAGTCTTTGTCGACAACATACGACAGCCGAGAACCGCTACGGGCACCAATGCCAGTGAGGTCCTCAGGATTGGACTCAGCCCACGGAGCAACTCCGACAGTTGCTCTCAGAAGGGTTGCTCTCTCCCCATACTCGACTCGTACTATCTGTCCTTCCACCAATCCCAATCGCCTGAGTAGTCCCCTAGGGACTCTTACATGCCCACTTCTTACCTCAGGTTCTGCAACCGTCCGTTCTTCAACGCTCACCTGTCCGGAAGTGAGACCTTGTGGAGCAGCGCCATTTG
>DAFH01000012.1:1129-4468 GCA_002495485.1 Candidatus Bathyarchaeota archaeon UBA185 | reverse complement strand
TGCGAAGTGCTCCTTGGCGATCACGATACCTTTGCTGTACATGGATGTCATTGCTACTTGTCGCAGCGTTGCATCGTCTTTCTCAGTGATCGGGATCGAGAGCTTGTCTAGAACCTCGATCGCCTTTTCGGCTGCCTTCTTGTAACCGTCCACTATGACTGTTGGATGGACATCCTTGTCGAGTAGTTTCTCGGCCTTTTCCAGCAGCTCACCGGAAAGGAGGACTGCGGTAGTGGTGCCGTCGCCTACTTCATTGTCTTGTGTCTTTGCGACCTCTACGAGCATCTTTGCAGCTGGATGTTGTACGTCGAGTTCTTTCATTATGGTCGCACCATCGTTGGTGATCGTGACGTCGCCGATTGTGCTGACTAGCATCTTGTCCATTCCGCGGGGCCCTAAAGTTGTCTTGACCGTTTCAGCGACGACTTTGGCCGCTAGTATGTTGTTGCGTTGCGCGTCCTTNNGCTTCTTTTCCTGTTGAACGTCCCGTGCCTTCCTTCAGTATTAGCACGGGTACTCCTCCCGCTGTTTGTGCCGACATTTACTTCATACCTCTATTTTGAAACCGGAATTTGCGATTGCGAAGGAATGGGGCATTTTTTAAGGTTTACGAGTTTTGGTGTATGCTACTCCGGTCTTCGAGGAAGGATTCTCTGGTCTGTAGCGGTGGTTGGATTGAGGTCTCGTCGTTAGAACCGTCTTGCCATGGCAGAGGTACCACTCTGCTCTTGTCACATCTTCGATTGGTTCTTCTCATGGCCTCCGTCGAGAATCCGATGGCCNNCTGAAGAAGGTGGAAGATGAGACGCCGGAGTTGGCGAGCGATGCCAAGTACATTGAACTGAAGGGTCAGCTTCTCCAGGATGCGGAGGGCCATTTCAGAGAGATACAGGCCACGTACGCGACCGTCTTGAAGACGCAGTGTCAGTGCGGGGGTCAGCTGGAGCCAGTGGATCACGATTTTGGAAAGAGCGGTGGAATGATCTACGACAGTGTTATCGCAAAGTGTAGGGCGTGCGGCTCGACTCAGAGCTTCCAGTTTCCTAAGGAGGGTTTCATCTCCGAGGCTAGGTCCGCAATGGCGCTACGAGACTATTTGCAACAGGCCTACGGGGTAGACTATGCGGTCATGGCGCTGAACGATTTGCAGACTCGTTCTGCGACCCGCTCTTAGGACCGTCTAAGGCTGCGTTCCGATCGTCTTCTCATACATTCGCCTGAAGGTCCATCGGAGGGCGTTCTTCAACTCGTTGAGTCGCCGCTCGTCTCCGTAGTTCANNTTCCTTCCTTGTCGATCTCGTAGGCTAGAATCTCGTCAGCGTTGAGTTCTTGTTTCCGGGTTGCCTCCTCGTCTCTTGCGTGAAGTGGTTCGAGGACTTTTCCGACTAGGAAGGATCGGAGCGGGGGAGCGTTGGCGTCGAATTTGATTTCTTTGGAGGGGACGATTCTCATGTCTTTTCCTTCGACGAAGATGTCTGCTAGGTGGACTCCGCTGATCGTGCGGATCGTCTGCGGCACACTCGTCGCTGGTTCGGCTATGGCTTGTGTCTGGGCCTCCGGCAGTTTCAGCTTTCGGTAGCTCTTCTCTGCGAGCATCTCGTCGACTGTTTCGAGGAATGACTTTAGGCTGCGGATTTCGGTCTCGTGTTCTGAGGCCTTCTTCTCAAGGTACGACTTGAGTTCAGCCAATCGCTTAGTCGTTCTTTCCTGGTGATCGGACAACCGTTCTCGTAAGGATGGGTTTTCTGGGATTCTTAAATAATCGACTGGGAGGCGTCTCTGTTTCATTCACGAGGCGCGGCGGTTTGGAGGATGCGGTGATGATGCGGGACGTGCTTTCTGGCGACGCCGATGGGAGAGAGGTTCTCGTGAGAGGATGGTTGCAGAACAAGCGGTCGAGCGGCGGGATCATCTTTCTGCTGGTTCGAGACGGTTCGGGAGTACTTCAGTGTACCGTCCGCAAGGGCCAGGTGCAGGATTCGGTCTTCGACGCGTTTCTCTCTGCAAAGACTGAGTCAACGGTCGAGCTGGAGGGAACGGTGAGACCGGACGCTCGCGCGCCGGGTGGACGAGAGATATTGGCTGATTCTGGCAAGGTCGAGTATCCAGCGCTGGAAGAGTTTCCTATAGCGAAGAAGTTTCACGGTCCGGAGTTCCTGCTCGATCAACGCCACTTGTTCGTCCGGGCTGACAAGATGCGGGCTGTTCTGAAGGTTCGGGCCGCGATACTATTCGGGGCGAGGAGCTGGTTCGACGGTCATGGCTACATGGAGGTTCAGGTTCCAATTCTCACTTCGGCTGCCGTCGAGGGCGGGTCTACGCTGTTCGAGGTGAAGTACTTCGACGAGAAGGCGTACCTGACGCAGAGCTGGCAGCTGTATGCGGAGGCGTTGATCGCGAGCGTGGGACGGGTCTATACTGTTGCGCCGTCCTTTCGGGCTGAGAGGTCTCGGACTCGTAGGCATTTGACGGAGTATTGGCATGTTGAGGCTGAGGCTCCTTGGCTGGAGCTGGATGGGCTGATGAGGGTTGAGGAGGAGATGCTTTCGCACATACTCGATTATCTCGTCAAGACGTGTGGCTCAGAATTGGCCCTGTTTGAGAGGAAGCTGGAGGATCTCGCGCGTGTGAGGCCGCCTTTTCCGAGGATAACGTACGATGAGGCGTTGGATAGGATCGGTGGAGAAAAGTCGGGGATCAAGTGGGGTGACGATCTGGGTTATGAGCAGGAGAAGGTTTTGACTGAGCATTTTGATCGGCCGTTTTTTGTTACGGGGTATCCGAAGAAGGCGAAGGCGTTCTATCACAAGCCTGATCCTTCGCGGCCGGATGTGACGTTGTCTGTTGACATGCTGGCGCCGGAGGGGTATGGTGAGATTACTGGTGGGGGGCAGAGGATTGAGGAGTATGAGGCGCTGGTCGGCCGGATGAGGGAGGAGGGTCTCGACCCGAAGAGCTACGGATGGTATCTGGACCTGCGGAAGTTTGGTAGCGTTCCACACTCGGGGTTTGGTATGGGGCTGGAGCGGCTCGTGTCATGGGTCTGCAAATTGGACCATATCAGGGACGCGATTGCGTTTCCGCGGCTGATCAACAGGGTCTACCCGTAGAGATCAACGGCCCGGTTCTTGGGTGAAGAACGGTGGGGTGACTGGGTTAGATCTGTTGAAAGGGCTGGTTTTTGTCGCGGGGAAGAAAGTGTCTTGAAGTTTCTGAGGCGGTCGGTTCTCCATCTGAACGATTTCTGGGCGAGAACTGCGACAATTCGCGCAGAACAGCCTAATTGCATTTTTCGAGAGAGTGCTTTATGGCGCATTTTCTTCGTGCTGAAGATGTTTT
>DAFH01000012.1:0-1039 GCA_002495485.1 Candidatus Bathyarchaeota archaeon UBA185 | reverse complement strand
GCGTCTATGCTACTTTTTCTACTCTAAAGGATAGATTTGTACCGTGAATCTAGGCCTGGGTCGGCTGGTCAAGCCTGGGCTGCGACCTTCAGGGCTTCCGCCTTTATCCTCTCAGCAATCTCTACGCTTGCTCTCCGCTGGGCCTGTCGGGTCTCAGCGCCGATGTGGCAAGTGACCACAGTGGNNTTCCTCCCATTCGTCCGCAGGAGGCTCCAGGTGAAACACGTCGAGTCCTGCTCCAGCCAGGTGTCCTTCCTTGAGTATCTTGAGGAGAGCGGGTCCTTCGACGATGTCTCCCCGTGACGTGTTGACAAGGTAGGATCCTTTCTTCATCATTCTGAGGCGTGCCTCGTTGAGCAGGTGGTGCGTCTGTGGCGAGTAGGGTACGTGAATGCTCACAATGTCGCACTTTTGGAGTAGGTCTTCTATCGAGTCTGTGATCTCGTAGCTGAGCCCGGGGATTCCGCGTGGGCGTATGACGTCGTAGCCGAGAACGTCTGCTTGAAATCCGACTGTCAGTATTCGGGATACTTCGTTGCCTATTCGGCCGGCTCGGCCGATGATGCCTATCCGCTTCGACTGTAGCTCATCACCTAGGAGCTGGTTCTTGATCCACTTGCTCTGTTTCATGCTTTGATCTGCGAACGGGATCTTGCGGAGGAGGGAGAGCATCAACCCTACCGTCAGCTCAGCTACGCTCGTTGTTGGCGCGCTCGGAGTGTTAAGAACAACTATTCCCTTCTCCTTCGAGGTTTGGAGGTCGACGTTGTCGAGACCGACGCCGGCTCGCCCGATGATCTTCAGATGAGAATTATGGATGAGGTTCGAGTCGACCTTCGTTCTACCTCTAACAATCAGTACATCGTATTGGTCGATTATGCTTGCAAGCTTCGATTTGTCGATCCCTGGTTGGTTGTCGACCGAGAAGCCAGCTTCTCTGAGGATCCTTATTCCGTCGTCGTCGATCGGGTCCGAGACGAGTACGTTCAATGGAATGCTCAGCCGGTCGAAACGGTACTGGGCGCCTGTGTTAGTGGTA
>DAFH01000178.1:212-3906 GCA_002495485.1 Candidatus Bathyarchaeota archaeon UBA185 | reverse complement strand
AAATGTTTCCCTTTCTAGCGTAGGGGCTCAACACTATGCAGCCGACCCGGGACCCGTATCTGAATTGTGTTCCCTTGTAGCTCGGCACGGGCTGTGCCTGGTTCCACGTCTCCACGTTGGGCGGGTCCACATGGTCCCACCAGCCGCCCCAGCAGTCCCACGTAACGAAGATCACGCTGCTCTGCCACAGACCTCCCTTCACCAGCGCGTTCACCTGGTCAACAGTCCACTGAGAGCCCAGGGTCACATTACCGTTCCTGCTAGCGTTGGCGTCGGGAGGATGCTCGTCATACTGAGCAGGCGCATATAGCCACGAGACGCTGGGAAGATTTCCCGCTGCTGCATCGACCTTGAACTGGTCTGAAGTGACCTGGTTGCTCGTGTTGATTCCAGTAATGTACTGGAAGAAGCTGTCCCCTCCATAGCTTCGCCACGTCAGGCTCTTCTTCTCGAGATTAGCGGGAAGCGATGTGGAGATTCTTGACGTGTCTCCTCTCTTCGGATTGTCGATGAATGGAGAATCGGCGGATATCAACATCAGGTGGTTTGGCCAAGACGGACCGGTCACTTCCGTGAAGTATCTGTCACACAGTGTGAACAATCTTGAATAGGCGAAGTAGGCTGGAATGTCTGCCTCGACAAACTGTTGTCGGACCGCTGTAGTCTTTCGTGTCAACCATGCGCCGTGACTATGGTCAGGGTCCCTCGGGGGCGGGTTTGGAGACCTCGGCATAGTCATGCCATCAACGCCTGGGAATGTTCCGAAGTAGTTGTCGAAGCAGTGATTCTCCTTGACGATGATCACGACGTGCTGGATGGTCTGGCTTGAGAGGGTCCTAGGTCGCGGTTGCGTTCGAGACATGGATCAACCACGTTGGAACGTGCTAGAAAAACGCTGGCTATGTGAAAATTGCCCTTNNCTCACGACAATCTGAGCTGGGTTTCCGGCTGCCTATGTGAAAATTGCCCTTATACTATCGACGGCGACTCGAGGCAGAAGCGCGACGAACTTCTTCTTCCTCAACATACGCGAAATGATCTCTCCCTGAAAGTCCATGTCCGCAGCCTCCTCTATCTCCGGCAGATACTCTCGTACCCCTTCAAAGAGGCGGTTCAGAGTCTCGTCCGACAAGCTCGCGAACAGGCGATGCGCGATCCCCATTCTCCTCAGGTCCGAGCCGAACTTCTCCCGCCAGTCTCGATCATACTGCATGAGGATCTTCCACCGAAGCTCTCGCGGCGTCTTCGCCGCCTCTGCCGCGGCCTTTCCCGCAAGAATTCCTGAATAGCCGCCTATCACGATTCCGCCGCCCGTCGTCTGCTTGACTTGGCTAGCCGCATCTCCTACGACCACGAAATTCTCAGACCAGCACTTGTCGATTGGACCCGACACCAGAACGGAGCCCGACTTTGTCCCCTCTATCGTCGACTTGGGCCAGTACTCTCTAACGAGATCATCGAGCAGTTTCTTCACGTTGCTCTTTCTAGACGCCAGTCCGACTCTTGCACTATGATCGCCTGTGGGGATGCTCCATGCGAAGAATCCCGGTGCGCGATGCGAGCCGAAGAACAGTTCGACCTGATCCCCCTGCTTCTGCGTCTCCGCCAGTTCATACTGTAAGCCAGGCAGAAGCTGGTTCCAGTCCGGTGTCTGAAGACCGGCCTGTTCTGCGAGTCTACTTCCGGCACCACTGGCGTCTATGACGATCTCCCCATTGAATCCGGGTCCGTCTTGGACGGAGACGCCCACGCTTCCATTGGAATGGCGCTTGAACTTTGAGACCCGTGTCTTGGTGTGAAGCTCGACGCCAGCCGCCACTGCTCTCTTGGCTACGTACTGGTCGAACTTTGCCCGGTTAATGATCTCAGCAACCGGTTGCTTTGTCCGAAGTTCGACCGGTTGGCCCTTTGGTGGATGGAAGACAGCGCCTTGTATCGTCCTCTGGGAGAACGCTGGTTGCGGCTCTATGCCGAGCATCGATAAGCCCTTGAGACTGACAACGCCTGAACAGTGGCTTGGAACGCCGACCTGCGGGTGCTCTTCTAAGAGGAGGACTTTTGCGCCGTTTCGTGCTGCTTCGAGAGCGGCGTGGCTTCCGGCGACCCCTGCTCCAACTACAATGATCCGGTTCTCGTCAGGGCTGACTTCCAAGGAGCCGTCAGTAGTCTTCGAACTCTATCCTCAACGTAAGACCCTTGAGCTCCCGCGCGAGCTTCTTGACAACCTCAAAATCTCCAAGCGGATTCCTCCGCGGTCTCCGGCCGTTCAGAATGACCTTCGTCTCGCGGCTCCCGTCCGGAAGCCATATCGTGTTGATCGTTAATATCGAAAATGGATTGAACAGGTCTTCCAGGAATCCGCGCTCGTCCCCTCCATAGTTGAGGACGCGAATCCTCTTGCCGACCTTGTCGCCGAGCGACTTGGCCAGTTTCGCCCCGGAGGACAGGAACGCGTCCATGCCCCTCCTGTCCACCATGAGGGCCATGATGTCTCCCGCCTCGACGGCCTTGTGAAACGTCACGTCTTGGAGGCTCGGATTCTCCTTCTCAAGCTCGGTAATCGTCCGGATCACGCGCACGTCGAGATCAGTGATCTGGCCCTTCTTGAGTTTCTCTTCGCAGCGTGAACAGAAAATGCCGCTCTTTACGCAGAAATTGTCAAGGATTGTCTTCACCAAGACTCCGTCAGCTCCACCGTTACGAGCAACGGCCGCGTCTTCGGCCGCTCGTTCCGGCTTTGTCTGAAGACGCTGCGGTTATCCAAATGATTCTGATCCTGTCGGAGAACCGACAGATTAGCCTGACAGGTCTCGAGCCTAATAAATGGGTTACGGTATCATAGGGGTAATAGACAAATACTCTGAATGCCTCGGTCCAAGAAAATCGCAGGGAAGGTTATGAAATTATTCGAATACGAATCCAAATCGCTCGCGCAAAACCTTGGAATCAACACTCCCAAGGGAGGCCTCGCCTCGACGCCGGACGAGGCGCGCGACATTCACAAGCGACTCGGGGGAGAGGTCGTGATCAAAGCCCAGGTCCTTGTTGCAGGCAGAGGCAAAGCTGGGGGAATCAAGTTCGGCAGCAAGCCCGACGAGACCCGAGACCGTGCCAGCGAGATTCTCGCGATGACGATCAAGGGCGAGAAGGTGAAGAAAGTTCTCGTGGAGCAGAAGCTCGCGATAAAGAAAGAACTCTTCGGTAGCATCGTTTTGGACCGTGTCCACAAGTGCCAGACGGTCTTAGCATCAGACCAGGGCGGCATCGATATTGAAGAGGTCGCCAGCAAGGATCCGGAGAAGATCTTCCGCCACCAGCTCGACCCAGTATTCGGTATGAGAGGCTACGACGCGAGACAGGTCGCGCTGAAACTCGGATACGCGGGACCGAAATTGAACGCACTGACGGATCTTCTCTCAAACCTCTTCCGGCTGTCAGTAATCTACGACGCTGAACTCGTCGAGAGCAATCCGTTGGTCGAGACGAGCGACGGCAAATTCGTAACTGCAGATCTACGCGTGATCGTCGACGACAACAGCCTCTTCCGCCACCCTGAATTCCAGGAGCGATCCAGAGAGGTCAGCAGCGAGGTCACGCCGTTGGAAGCAAAAGCACGAGAAAATGGGCTGGCCTTCGTGGAGCTTGACGGCGATATTGGGATAATGGGCAACGGTGCCGGGCTCGTCATGGCCAC
>DAFH01000178.1:0-207 GCA_002495485.1 Candidatus Bathyarchaeota archaeon UBA185 | reverse complement strand
GCCACGGCTCTCCAGATAATCCAGGGAGACGAGAAGGTCCGCAGGATCTTCATCAACATACTCGCCGGTATCACCCGGTGCGACGAGGTTGCAAGGGGAATAGTTGACGTCAAGAAGGTCGTAGGGCTGAAGAAGCCTCTCGTCGTTAGAATGCAGGGGACGAATTATGAAGAGGGGAAGAAGATCCTCAACTCCATCGGAATAACT
>DAFH01000192.1 GCA_002495485.1 Candidatus Bathyarchaeota archaeon UBA185 | reverse complement strand
GCTCGCAATAACATCGTCGACCCTGAGCAGCATAGTGGTCGCCTCTACGGCCGACTTGATCACTTGCTTCTTCACTCTCAACGGCTCGACGACGTTCATCTTCCACATGTCTGCCGTCTTTCCCTCGTAGACGTTGACTCCGTACCACTTGTTCGCGGGGCTGCTGTGCTTTTCACGAAGGTCGGCGATAATGTCGATCGGGTCTATTCCCGCATTCTGCGCTATCGCGGTCGGGATTGCTTCCAAAGCCTCCGCGAAGGCTTNNGGAGCTCCTCCGCCAGCCACAATCTTCGCGTCTTCGACCGCGTTTCGAACTACGCAGAGCGCGTCGTGTAGCGCCCGCTCTGCCTCGTCAATCACATGGTCTGACCCGCCTCGGATCATAACCGTGACCGCGNNNTCTTAGCCTCGCGGACGTAGACGTGCTTGCTTTCTCCAATCTTAACCTCCTCAACGACCCTGGCCTCGCCCAGACCTGACTTGGTAAGGTCCTTGAGCGTGCCCACGACGGTTCCACCCGTCGCCTTCGCGAGCTTTTCCATGTCCTTACTGCTGACGTTCTTGACCGTCAAGATTCCTTTCTTTGCGAGAACGGCGAGAGCCTCGTCGTCCGCGCCCTTCTCTGTGAACAGTACGTTGGCACCCGTGGCCGCTACCTCCTCAGCCATCTCTCTCAACATTCTCTGCTCCTCTCCGAGGAACTCTTCCAACTCCTCCGGTTTGCTGATCCTGATCTCAGCGCTAATCTCCGGTTTGTCGATCTCGAGCTTTGCGTCGATGAGCGCAATCTTCGCACTTTCGATCCTCTTAGGCATCTGAGTGTGGGCGACTTCCTTGTCGATCACTATACCATTTACAAGCTCGGACTCTGCCAGACTCTGTCCATGCTTCTTCATCACCTTGACGAGATCGATGTCCGCCTTTATCCCGCCTTCAGTCTTCTCCATAATGTCCTGTACTGCTCTCACTGCCAGATCCGCGAAGTGGTCCTGGGATCCGAAGATTCCCTTCGTGTTGAGCGAGGTGAGGGCTACGCGCTTCAGTTCCTCTGTGTCGTCTGGTTTGATGGACACCGCAATCTCGTCTAGTATCTCCTGGGCCTTGTCTGCCGCGTTTCTGTATCCGTCGATGATTATGTTGGGATGAACGTCCTTGTCGAGGAGCGACTCGGCTCCGGACAGCAGGTCGCCTGCCAGTACAACCGCCGTGGTGGTTCCGTCACCCACCTCGCTGTCCTGGGTCTTTGAGACCTCGACAAGCATCTTGGCCGCGGGATTCTGGACATCCATCTCTTTCATGATGGTCGCGCCATCGTTTGTGACCACGATGTCTCCCAGACCCGCGACGAGCATCTTGTCCATTCCGCGGGGTCCGAGGGTGGACCTGACGGTCTCGGCCAAGACCTTGGCCGCAGTGATGTTGCTCCTTTGGGCTTCCTTTCCCCTCGACCGGCTGGTTCCTTCCTTTAGAATGATAACTGGGATTTGTTGGGAAGACGTTTCCTAGTCACTGGCAGAGGAGGCGTTCGGGANNGTTTGGGCGTGCTTCGTAGGCTTGAAATGGCCCGACCACGCAGTATTGCGGGTAGGCAAGTAAAGATGGGAACAGTCTCGGTGGCAAAGGTGGCCAGAGCCGAGCCGTTGATGGTATCGGTGGACGAGATGCAGAGGCTATACTTTGACGGGAGACCGATTCGGCGTTACTGTCTACAGTGCCGTGGTCCGAAGTTCATGATCCCGTCTAAGAAGAGCGCGACGTTTCACGACAACATGGCTGACACTTCGACTCCCGACAAGTACTCTATCGTCTGCAAGACGTGTGGGACAAAGTACACTGCCAAGCTAGAGTCGTAGTAGGGGACACACGATCCCGGGGGAAAGCCTCGGGGCTAGGCTCGACTATCGTTTTCCTACGTGTGTCTCGAGGAATCTTGCTGCGCGTTTGATCGAGTCTATCTCATTCTCCTTCCTGGCGAACTGGTGTCCTTCGTTCTCGTAGACTTTCACCTCGACCACGACCCCGTTGTTCCGCGCAGCCTCGGCCATCTGCATGGTCTCCTCTACCGGACAGCGAATGTCGTTCTTGCCAGCTAAGAGAAGCAGAGGGGCGCGTATCTTGCCGGCGAAAAAGAGCGGGGAGCGATCACGCCAAAGCTCCCGGTCCGCGTCCGGACTTCCCATCAACCACTCGTCATTCTTCTGCAACACTGGATCCTCGTTCTTGTGTGCTGTGAACCAGTTTGCCAGCGGGACGATACTCACTCCCGCCGCCCAGATCTCCGGCGTCTTGGTGAGAGCCATTAGCGTGAGGTATCCTCCCCAAGATCCGCCCATTATCGCTATACGATTCGGGTCGACATAGCCGGTCCTCTTCAGATACTCGACGCTGGCAACCAAGTCTTTCAGGTCTCCGCCTCCNNCAGTCCTTCCGTAGCGTTTCGGTGAACGTGCGTCCGAATCCTGTAGATCCGCGGAAGTTGGGTGCTACTATTATGTAGCCTTGGCTCGCAAAGTATTGAAGTCGTGGGTACCAGCTGTTGAAGTGTTCCCACTGGGGCCCGCCGTGAGGATAGACGATGGCGGGATGAGACCGGTCTGGTTTGATGTTGGGCGGGACGTAGAGGAAGCCGGCGATTGGCGTCTCATCGTACGAGGGATACACGATCAGCTGAGGATTGACGAAGTTCTCCTGACTGAGCCCGCCAACGAGGGATGATGTGATCTGCGTAAGTGTTCGTGCTTTGAGGTCGTAGACCCAGATGTCGTGAGGGCTGTCTCCCTGCGCGTGGAGTACCGCGAGGCGTTTCCCATCTGGCGAGAAGCGCGCCATACCAACAACTCCATGCGACGGCGGGATCTCTTCTTCCTCCCCGTCAAGGTCGCGTATGAGCAGTCGTAGATTGCCGGCCTGGTTGACGAGATATGCGTACTTGTCGTCCGTAGGGGAGACGTCGACCAGCTGCGTGTCCCATTCTTGAAGAGTGAGCCACTGAAACTCGCTATTGTTCTTCAAATCCAGCAGCGCGACCGCGTCTATTCCCTGCTCGTTCGCGTTGCTCGTCGCGTAGACTCGTCTGCCGTCGCGGGTCCAGCCGTGGACGATCGTGGTCGACTTCTCGTCTATCGGAGCCAGAACCGTCTCGTTTCCATTCTCCAGATCCTTGAACGCTGCACCGACGTACTGGTAGTTCCTGGTAATCGAGTAGGCGAGTTTCTTTCCGTCGGGACTGTACTCTATTGATGTACAGTCGCCGGTCTCGTTGCTCACGATCTTCTTGACCGATCCAGTCTCCGGGTCCAGCTGCCAGATCGGGTAGGCTCCCGGCGCTTCACGTTCTGCGGCGAATACGAGTGCTCGTCCGTCGGGGCTCCAGCGCATGTCGCGGTAGCCGACCTTGTCCGTCCGGGTGACATTTCGCTTGATGTAGTTGTCGAGGCTGAGAAGGTAGAGATTGGGCTTCTCGTCGCCCTGATAGTCCTGCGAATACAGTAGGTAGCGGCCGTCCGGCGATGGATCCTCGAGAGTGTTCCGCTCGTCGCTGACCGTCAGCTGTACGGGCCAACCTCCTATGCTGGGTACCCGCCAGATATTGTACCGGCCTGTCGTGTTGGTCTCGAAGTAGAGGCTCTCTCCATCCGCTGACCATCGGAGGCTGGGAATCGCTCGAGTGTAGTAGAGCGTGTCGATCTCTAGGGGTCTATAGACTGGGTTTTCCGTACTGCTGATCTTGTCGCCGGCCAGCTTGGAAGCGGGCGTCGGAAGCATGGCCGGCTGTCTCCCTTCCTAAGGCTGATATCTTTTCCCAATTGTTCGCGGCGGAAGGATTTCCTAGCTTCACGTAGCAAGGTCTGGANNTAGGATGTTGCGGAGCGGGCGGATCGTTCCACGAGACTCTGCGTTCTATGAAATTCTAGAGGGGGCTTTTGCTGGCCGGCTTCGTTTTGGGCGAGTATTTTGATTAAGAGGCGGAATCGGCGAAATTGTGGTTATCGGACGTGCGGAGTGAGCGGTGAGATCAGCGTGGAAGATCGCAGAGTTCAGATCGTGTGCTTGTTTTTCTGATCTGGGCTTGTTCTGGGCGATTTCTATGTCGGGCAACTTATCTTTTCTACTCTGANNNTAGACGAGGTGGAAGACGAAGCTTCCACCGGCGAGCATGAGGTTCGACAGATCGGAGGGCGCAAGCAGGTCCGAAACCGGGACGTAGACGAGCATCCAGATGACTATCCCACCTAGTAGGCCGACCCAGAAACTCTTCTTTCGCGTGTCAAGCGCAAACCGCTGTATTAGGGCGGTGGTGGCGATGAAGAGGCTGCCGGCGACGAGGCCGACTGCGAAGTGTACAACCCATCCGGTGATGGTGGGAGAAACCAGGCCAAGCTTCTGGGCGATGGTGACGTAGAAGACCTCCTGGTCGAGAACGAAGGAGCTAATCCCCGCTAGGAGTCCGAGCACTTAGCGCTCCGACGATCCCGCCAACCGCGCCCGCTTTGAGGCCCAGCTTGGCCGAGTATCGGTCCCAGTCCATGACCCTAGAATGACTTCGCTATCGAATTAGTCCATGGCCACCCTGGGCCAACCTCCGGAGTACTAACCGCTCTTCGTGGGCCACCCACAATTCCACTGAACTGTCATTTGGAATCGCAGTACGTTCAAGGCCATTCAGAACTCCTACGCAGCACCGCGCTTCGCGATTCGTCTCTTCCCTAAACTGTACGGGTAAACCCTCGAATAGACCAATCAACCACGATCAAACGGGGCACAGAGGAGGCTATGGGTAGTCCTAGGTCCGCTGAGAAATCGAAGACGCCACAGGCGACTGTTCAGAAGCATCAGACTTGGGTAAAGCATCACACGAAGCGCAACGCCGCGATTACAGCGATAGTCGTGGCGGCCCTCGTGATTATCATAGTGGTTGCGAGCCTTCCCCGTCCAACGATCAACGTGGGCCAGCAGGCTCCCGACTTCTCACTAGCCGACGTCAATGGAGGCGGCACCTTCCACCTCAACGCCGCCAAAGGCACGCCTGTCTTTCTAGAGTTCATGCGGACCCAGTGCGAGTTCTGCCAGAGGCAGGCCCCAATCCTCCAGCAGATATTCCCCAACTATGGTAACCGAATAATGTTCGTCTCCCTGACGATCGACCCCACCACCGACCAGCCTAACACCCTCATGGCATTCGCACAGAACAACATGATGATGGGCAATCGCACCATGCACTGGTACTGGCTTAGAGACGACTTGGGCAACCCGGTTCAGGACAAGTACGGCGTGAATGGAATAACGCCCACCATGTTCGTGATAGACACGAATGGCATAGTCCGAGCCAAACTCCTCGGGTTGACCCAGACACCTCAGCTCGAGAACGCGCTTCAGACAGTCCTATAGGCAGGCTGCGAGAATAATGGAGATAGGAAGCCGGCTCAAAGGAGCAATAGGAGCAGGCTGCAATCTAACAGCGAAGGTGTCAAGCTCGTGAAGCGGAGGGTAAGTTGGCTCAAGTTCGCGATACTAGTGGCTATGTCCATTTTCGGACTCTGGGCCTCGTCGATGGTACTGGTCGTCTACTACACTCTCCATCAGTCGCTTCTCTTCTGCCCCCCACCATCGCACGGTGGCTTCCAATTTCCCCCAAGAATTGACTGCGACGCTGTGCTAAGTAGCCCCTATAGCAGCATCTTCGGAGTCCCGTTGGAGGTCTTNNCCCTGACCGTATCTTCGGGAAAGCATTCAGAACACTCTTCGTCTGGAGGTTCGTCGGATTAGCCATGGTACCGTATCTGCTGGTGATCGAACTGGGAGTGCTCGGAGCCATCTGCCTCTACTGCACCATGATGCACATTGCGATCGTGACTGACTTCGTCATAATCACCTACCTCTTGTTCTACAAGAAGAGTCTCGGAACATACCACCCTGCGGAGGGCACCGGATCTGAGACTGCAACGGACATCGCGGGACAAGAACCTATTTCTGCACCGTGAACCATTCGACTATTGGAATGCACGGTCAACCAGTTCCTCAACCACCTCCACAGCAGTCAGGGTTAGCGCAGGCGGTGGGACAGGCGACAACCATGGGTCTTCTGCTCGGTATTCCGCAACAAGTCTACAATTATGACACGTGTCCGGCTTGTGGTCACCGGTAGCCGGCGGGTGGAAAGTTTTGCAGCGAGTGCGGAATCCGTCTCCGCTGCCCGACATGTGGGACCGCCTCTTGTGGTAAGAACTTCTGCCATATCTGTGGCCAAAGCCTGAAACGATAGACCGGAACGTGGTGGGCTAGGAGCTAATGCTAGGTTTCTGGAAGTTCCTCCTCTTGGTAGTCGTGGGACCCTTCTTCGGAATATTCCTGGCCACTCTATTGACCTGGGCATGGGGAATATCCTTCCAGAGCGACTACGGCGCCGTGGCATGGTCCATCTACGCAGCCTTCATTGGAATATTCTCCTTCATAGTCTGGAAGCTGGCAAAGCCGAGAGAAACATGGGACAAGTCGGTCTCGCCGCTCCGGCAGCAAGAAGCAACGGATTGGTACATTCGAGAACTGAGGAAGGACGAGAACGAGAAATAGACGTAAGCCCTTAGGACTGTGGTTCTAGCGTTCTGCGCTTGGGACAGTTACAACGGGACTTCAATCATGAGCTTCTCAAGCAGTTCCTTGTACCGGTTCCGAATCGTCACTTCGGTCACGTTAGCAATCTCAGCGATCTCTCGCTGAGTCTTCCGTTCATTCGTCAGAACAGTCGCGATGTAGGTCGAAGCCGCCGCGATACCCGCTGGACCACGGCCACTGGTCAGCTTCATCTGGCGCGCAATCTCCAAAATCTTGATCGCAATCCCCTCAGCCTTGCCCGAAATAACGAGTCGGTTCGAGAACCGGGCTGCATAGCTGCGATTCGCAGAGGGAGGAACGAACATCTCTAACTCTCGCAACATGAACCTGTAACTTCGGCCAATGTCTTTCTTGTTGAGGGTCGAAACGCTCGCGATCTCGTCGAGTGTCCGCGGCACACCGCACTGGCGACAGGACATGTAGATAGCTGCGGCGGTCACGTTGTGGATTGACCGACCTCGGATCAGTCGTTTACGAATTGCTCGACGATAGATGACCGAGGCTGTCTCAAGGATGTTCTTCGGAAGTGAAAGCGATGCAGCAAGCTTGCNNCCCGCCGCTGCCACTTGCGGAGCTTGTAGAGTTCAATGCGCTGGTCCGCGGTGACCGATTTCGTGCCGGCGGGCCGATCCCTCCAGTCAATGATTGTCGATAATCCCTTGTCGTGAATGGTGAAGGTCATCGGGGCGCCTGTTCGGGCGCGTTTTGCGCGTTGCTCGTCGTCGAAGGCGCGCCATTCTGGTCGAGAGTCAGCTATCTTCTCAGCGACTACTGTGCCGCACTGCATGCATACGACTTCGGCTGTGTCGTAGTCTCGTATGAGTTTCGAGCCTCCGCACTCGGGACACGAGCGAGCTCCTCGTGGCCCCACTGGAGTCCTCNNCTTCGGCTGTGTCGTAGTCTCTGATGAGTTTCGATCCGCCGCACTCTGGACAGGCTCTTGCTGGGCGGGGTCCTGCTGCCGCCCGCGGTACCTGTTCCAGTGTCTCAGTCAAATTATTTTTTGATGCTCCTAATCCTTCTCGACGAGATACAATACTCGTCCGGCGGGCGTGCCATCCAAGTTCGCTGCTGGTTTCACAGATACGTATGGGCTCTTGACGGGGCCGAGAACATTGTTGACCGCACCTACCTGTCGAAGTTTATAGTCGCAGACTTGCGCTCCGATGGGTGGGACTGGCGTCTGGTCGAGTCTTAGAATTAGATTGCCACTCTTTGACAGGTGCAGCACTTTGCCAAGCCGCCTCAATCCCGCACCTGGCACACTCCGGAATGCGATAAAATCGCGATCGGCTATTTAAACAATCCGAATTTGACAAAAACTTGCTATGTTCTAAACGACCGCTCAAATGTTGATTAGACTCCAACGATCTACTAGCTACGCGCTAGGTCTAGTGGAAGATTGATCCGGGAAGTACAGCTCACAAATTTCATGTCGTACAAGAACGCGAGCATTCCACTAGAACAAGGCCTCAACCTGATA
>DAFH01000066.1:10723-11001 GCA_002495485.1 Candidatus Bathyarchaeota archaeon UBA185 | reverse complement strand
TTCTCCTAGGTCCTTTGTAGAATTCACGTTCGCGTTCAGCGGCTTGGTTGGTTTTAGAGCTTTCCAACTACAGTGATAGGGAGGTATCTACTACCAGCGCGTCTTCTTGATTCCGAGCCGGTATGCTCCGTAGTTAGTCAAGAGGTGCACGGGCGGGGTTACCACGACGACAAGAACTGCCGCGAGAAGTCCGATCGGGAAAAAGAAGTACCCGAACACAAGACTTCCGAGGATGAAGTCGAGCTGGTCAAGAATTGGAAAAGCCCTCCCCGGTTCCA
>DAFH01000066.1:3955-10709 GCA_002495485.1 Candidatus Bathyarchaeota archaeon UBA185 | reverse complement strand
GCCGACAAGGGTTCCCACGACGACGCCTGCGATGACTCCGCGGACCGTCTTGTGGGACCCGAATATTGGTTGCCCGTCCGACAGTTTTCTCCCCCCGTCTAGGGTTCGGCCTCCGCCAAAGACGAGAGGGGCTGCGTTGGCGAAGTAGGAGGGACCGATGAAAAGCAATGCGGAGGTGACTAGCCCAACCATTTCTATCCTATCGCCGAGTTGCGCACGTAGCCAGGGTTAATAATGCAGACTACGCGTCTTCAATGCCTTCGTCGGTTATCCTGAAAAAGCAGTGACCATCTGGGGCTTCGCGTCCATTCTTCTTTTCGAGAAGACAGTCTGCNNTCAGTCTAAGAATCATGTCCGCCCAGTGTCTCAGGGTCCGAGTGGCGACTGGCTCAACGATCCAGTTTCCTCCTGAAGGCGAGCTGTGAACTTGGCCGGTCAGAACGACCCAGATCGGAAATCGAGAAGCCAGCGCGTGCAACTGAGCGATCTGGCGATTCAGTTCGCGGTCACGAGCGAAGAATCCTTCGGGTTTGGTCTCTCCTGCTCTGTAGAGCCCAGTGATCGAATCGACCACTAGCAACGTCGGGGTCTTTGAAAGCAGACTTTCAAGGTTGTTGATGATGCGATCCTGTTCTTTGAAATCCTCGGGGCGAAACAGAACTATTCTCTCGGCCAGTTCTCCATCTCGGGTGATCTGCTCCAGCCTGTTGACCGAGAACGACTGGTCGGAATCC
The DNA here is from genome assembly GCA_002495485.1 of Candidatus Bathyarchaeota archaeon UBA185. Lineage (GTDB taxonomy): Archaea > Thermoproteota > Bathyarchaeia > 40CM-2-53-6 > 40CM-2-53-6 > 40CM-2-53-6. Next base: position 9,975 of record DAFH01000066.1, on the reverse strand, counting down.
ACATACAGCACTCTATGCTTTTTTCGAGCAGCCTCCAACGCGCACTGGATGGAGAGGATCGTCTTACCAGTGCCGGCCTCCCCGTAGAGGAGCCCAATTTGGTGCGGTGGAAAACCTCCCGCTAGGAGCCTGTCTATTGCACGACACCCTGTGTTGAGGGACTCCAATTCTTGCAGCCGTATTTGGAGAAGCCGGGTATGAAGCTTAGTCATGTCAGCCTGGCGCAGGAGATCTGGATGGATGTCGAATGAATTGGGCTCGATAGTACAATAAACGAGCCTTCCGGTCTTGGAACAGGCAATTGCATCCAGTCCGGACGCCTGTAACGCTGAGCCTCAGTCAGGGTCACACTGTTTTGCTGACAGGCCCAGGACACATCATGCTCTCGGAGGGGCGAGCCGAGTGCTACGGGGCGCCTATTGGATCGGATACCTGGATAGCGGTCGAAGCTTTGCAGCAATTACCATTTTTCGCCACCGACCGTTGCGTGTTCGAAGTCAGGCCTGAGACTCAATCTTCTTGGAAGGAAGTGTCAGAGTCTACAATACCAACTGGCTGGATGGAAGGAGCTGATGTTGCAGAGCGTCAACGGGGAGTTGCCGTCATTGTAGGCAATGTAGATTCGGGCAAGTCAAGCCTCTGCACGTTTCTAGTAAACAAGTGTATCCGAGATGGGTTGAGAGTTGGAGTGGTCGATGTGGATGTAGGTCAGGCCGACATTGGACCGGCAACGACCATAAGCTCCGCTCACGTATCTGGACCGGTATTATCTCTTCAGGAACTCCAGCCTGAGTGCTCATATTTCATAGGTGACACGAGCCCCTCATTGGTCTTGGCCAAGCTAATTCGATTGCTTGTTAGTCTGACGAGAGGCCTCGCCAACTCGGTTGATGTTACATTCGTGAACACTGACGGTTGGATCGGCGACCCGGCCGCCCTCAGGTTCAAGGATGAGTTGATACGGGCGGTCCAAGCTGATCTCGTCCTAGGTCTAGGCGAGGGAAAAGAGGTCGATTCTCTCCTTAACGTTGTATCTTCCACGTCGATAAGATTGTCGAGTTCGAAGTATGCAAGGACCCGCTCTAAAGAGGAGAGGAAAAGAGCTCGTGAAGCTGGCTATCGACGCTTTCTTCTCGGCGCCTCTCCAGTGAGCGTCAATCAGGGCGGCATTAGTTTGAGAATGTTTGATCGGCCGCAACAGACACTGTTGCGATGGAATACAGCTTTCAAGGGATTTCTCACTGGACTCTTGGACGCGGACGAGAGGCTCCTCGGAATCGGCAGGATCCGAGAGATCAGCGATAGAGACGCTGTCGTAGAGACGAAGGCTGGACAAATGCCAAGATTTCTTGAGATCGGGAATATCTTGCTATCTTCGAAATATGAGGAGACCGGCTACGGCATCCTACATTGAGTAGGATTCAGGGATAGAGTATACGTATATCGTGTGCTCGTTGTAGTTCTCCTTCTTGGATGGTTTCCAGCCGTTTATCATGAAATCGTGGCTCACGATACGCGCGCCGGGTTGAGCCTCTGCACGCAGCTTTGGCTTCAATCTCTCATTCGCGTAAGTCGTAAGGTACAGAGTGATCAGAGTCGCTTCCTTAAGATCGGCCTGGAAAAGGTCCCGGTTGTAGACGCGGACCCTGTTTCCCAAGTTCATCTTCTCGACCTCGCCTTATGCAGTCTTGAAGAGGTCTTCTCTTATTTCATAGCCGAACGCTGCCTTCACTCCGAAATCTTTTACTGCTGTTGATAGAATGCGCCCATCGCCGCACCCCAGATCAACAAGCACATCGTCCTTGGAGGCCTTTGCGACCTCGAGCATCTTGCGAACAACATCGTGTGGAGAAGAGACGAATGGCGCGCAACTCATCTGGCTCGAACTCTTGTAACTGAAAAATCCGTGAGGTCAATCAAACTATTTAAACAACTCTCCGGAAGAATCGCTGAAGACTCCTTTCATCTGGCCTCTTATGATGAGTGACGACACTAGGATTCACGAGCTCTCGAAGGTCCTCATGAAAGAGCCGGTCCTGATCCAGGGCCTTCCGGGCCTCGGCTATGTCGGAAAAGTGGCAGTCGATTACTTCATCGAGAAACTGAAACCGACGAAGTTTGCGGAGCTCTACTCCAGCTATCTTCTATTCCCAGACGGCAACCTGGGAATCAACATCTCCGAGGATGGAACATACTCTCTTCCAAAGTACGAGTTCTACTCTTTCAGTGNNGTAACCGGCCAGTACGAAGTCGCCAGCAGAGTTCTCGACTTTGTGCAGCAATTCGGTTGCAGAATGGTATTCACGATGGGAGGATATGGAACCCGTTCGGGCAACGATGTCGGGGCAGTGTATGGAGTGGTCGGAGACGCGGTTATCGGCGACCGGTTGAAGAAGCTCGGAGCTAAACTCGCAAAGGGAGGAGCGGTGACGGGAGCCGCAGGGGTCATTCTGGGGATTGGGCGGCAGAGAGGGCTTCAGTGCGCCGGGCTTCTGGGCGCAACGACTGGAGCGTACCCTGACTTGGAAGCGGCTCGGGTCGTGATACAGATGCTCACAGGCTTGATCAGCATGCCGGTCGAACTCAAGGACCTCGACTCAGAGATTGAGGATATGCGAAAGAAGATGGAAAAGTTCCGTCGAACCGATCTCGAAGAGTCCAAAGAGGGCGAAGAAGAGAAGACAGAGGAAGGAAAAGACCGGTACATCACCTAGCCGACCCCACATACTGATTCTCTCTTGCAAGAAGCGAGCATAGAACAGGACGGAAGAGTTCTCAAGATCAATCTTCTCCAGATGGACAACGCGGTCTTAGCCATCTGCCATGAAGGCGCGATGAAGATGGGGACACTTGCCATTTCCACTCCGGGTCTGAGAGACGGGGCCGTGGGCACCTCATCAGTTCTATTGGGCGGAAAATATTTGATCGCGGCTCGAGCCCTGGCAGAAAGAGCGGCGGCAATATTCAACAAAATGAGCCTCGTGTCCCTGAACACGACCCTTGCAGAGGGAGAAGCATTGCGGGCCTATTCGTCTCTCCTTGACAAAGCTAGGAGCAAATGAGACCCCAAGAATGTTCCAACAGATAGAGGTTGAACAGGAACCCAAGGTTATCGTGATAACGAGGTGGTAAACGCCACAGCCACCACCGTGTCGTCGCGCTTTCCTTGCTTATCTTACTGTCACTGTCAATCGGATCATTGATAGAACGTTGCCGACCTTTGTGGACCCGTTCCTCTTAGTCTTCCCCATTCCTTCACACCACAACGAAGACTGTCTGGGCCGTCGTTAATGCCCGGTGTTACAAAACGGCTCGTCTGAGCCGAGCCTAGATTCTTTAATAGAAAGAGACCTGTGATACGAGTTGGCGGTCACGTGGCCTCTAGCTTCGAGGATATGTTCTAGAGAACGTGGAGACTAGCGCCATGCGTTCAGCTTAGTTCCGGGAGACTCTTTCGACTCGGGCCCGTTGTGGCCGTTGACCCATTCAGGCACGATCACTGCTCTGATCAGTTCTTGGATCGATATTCCTCTACGCTTGGCGATCTTTTCGAGTTCTCGGTATATCGTATCGTCCAGGGTTTGCATGAACTTGGGCAGGGCGAGCACCACGGTTTCCTAGGATATCATCATCATTTCGAGGATTGCGATTTAGTGCTGATGTAACTTTCAGAATTCCTAACTAGTGACAGGAGCCCAGCATCATTCGCCGCTATCTTAGTATGATATCTTCGCGGAGACCGGGGGTTCTCCCAGGATCTGTCTTGATGCGGACTCGACCCTCGATCGATACTGCTCTTTAGTGTAGACCCGTACTAGGTTCATGAAGGTTCTGAGAACCCCGATGATCTTGGAGACTTCAGAGAGTTGAATGATCTCTTTCTTTCCCGAGGGAGCTCGTTTGAAGACCGGTATATCGAGGGGTTGTATCTCGACAGCGTTGTGATAGGGCACCGAAGGAAGGGTTGGCACATCGATCGTCACATCTTCCACCTTGATCTTCGCCTTCCTCGCGAGTTCCTGCTCAATATCTCTCCGGACGCTGTCCTTCGTGATCACGTTCGAGACCAGCTCTTCTGGGGCGTAGACCGTCTTCTCATAGGCGCATTTCAGCAACCTTCTAGACTCTAGATCCTGCATTATCCTCCGAGACCTCTTGCAAGCTTTGAGGTCCGTCCAGACCTTGTAGTCGTCCAACTGTAGGTAGTCCTCGGGCTTGTCGAAGGATAGTAGACCGAGTTCATCTTTTGCGGCTTCGAGGGCTTGGACGATCATGATCTGGACGGCTCGTGAGGCCCTGTGGAAGTAGATGGTCCTGAACGATTCTAGCCTGGCGAGTAGGAGGCTTTCGAGGGTTGGAACGGCCCTCCCGTCCACAGCGAGGTTTCCGTCGATGACGTCCATCGTGTAGAGCAGTCTGTGCACGTCGACTGAGCCATATCCGGCTCCCGTGTGAAAAGAGTCCCTTACGATAAAGTCCATCTTGTCAACATCGACGCTGCTACTGATGATCTGGTCCAGGTAGGGTCTCTTCTTGTCCCTCAGGCGGCCCACGGCTAGGAGTCCTATCTTCTGTGGGCTGAAGCCAGCCTTGTCGAGCTTGTCAGCAATCTCGGTCTCGTTCACCAGCCAAGGAACCAAGTCCTCATGGGTTTTGTTGAGATGACGCACCATCAGTGGTTCGAAGACGTGCGAGAAGGGGCCGTGGCCGATATCGTGGACCAGGGCGGCGAGGCGTAGCTGCTGCTGCGTGTGAGTGTCGAGATCGGTTGGAAGCGCCTCGGATAGTTCTCCTGCTAGGTGCATCGCCCCGAGGACGTGTTCGAACCGGGAATGGTTTGCTGCGGGATAGACGAACTCTGAGCCTGCGAGTTGTCTTAGACGGCGGAGTCTCTGGACCGGTCGAGTGTCGACGACGGTTCTCTCGGTCTCGCTCAGTCGTATGTAGCCGTGGATCGGATCCTTGATGAAGCTCCACGATTTTGACATCTGTCGCCGTGACTCGTCTGCATCTGCCTATTGTAAGCTTCTAGCCGCGAATAGACTTTGATTCTTGGGACGCTGTGTCAGCACGAAGGAATGATCCGGCGCAATGGATTTCGCGTAAGCGGGTCGTTAAGTATCGATAGGCATCCGAACCCTTGACGACGGGGTTAGGAAACATGGTCCAGATTTCAATCGAGCAACTGACGAAGAATTATGGGACTCTGGTTGCTCTGGACCACGTATCTCTCAAGATTGGCTCAGGCGAGGTTTTTGGCCTCTTGGGCCCAAACGGTGCAGGCAAGAGTACCTTGCTGAAGACGCTCGTTGGTATTCTGAGACCGACGAGTGGTACGATCAGGATCGACGAGATCGATATTGTCAGGGATCCGGAGAGGGCTAAGCGAATAATTGGATACCTGCCGGAGAATCCTTCTCTATACACCGGACTCACAACCCAGGAGTTTCTACAGTTCGTTGGAAAAATCCGCGGCGTGAATGACGATCTTCTCGAAAGTGAAATCTCCGACTCTCTGGCTAGCTTCGGTCTGGGCGAGAAGAGGAACAGCCTGGTGGGGAGTTTGTCGAAGGGGATGAAGCAGAAGGTCGCAATCGCCCGCGCGCTGGTGCACGACCCTCAGGTCTTGTTCATGGACGAGCCCACTGCCAATCTGGACCCTGAGGCATCCAAGGCTGTCAGGGAGTTCATCCTCGACCTGAAGAAGGAGAAGAGGACCATCTTNNGAAGGGGATGAAGCAGAAGGTCGCTCTCATCGCGACGAATCTTCACGGTCCAGACGTTCTGGTCTTGGACGAGCCGTTGACGGCGTTGGACCCTAAGACCCGGGTCTCCGTGAAGGACTGGATCGGTGCGCAGACGAAGAACGGTGTTACTACGGTACTGTCGACGCATGACCTTGACGTGGCCCAGTCTCACGCGGGGAGAATCGCCATAATCGACCATGGAAAGATCGTCGCTGTCGGAGACATCGAGAGTCTTCGGAGAATGGCGAACACGGAGAGCGATGCGCGTCTGGA
>DAFH01000066.1:999-3879 GCA_002495485.1 Candidatus Bathyarchaeota archaeon UBA185 | reverse complement strand
TTCTCGATAATATTCGTCCTCTTCGGAAGCTCCACCTATCTCTCGTTCTCCAGCAGAGTCGGCTTGACCACTGGTCTTTCAGAGGTTGTGGGAAGCCTGATCCTGGCCCTATACCTAGTCGGTCTGATTCAGAGCGGTTTCAACGGTAGTGGTCTGCCCGTGAACTCCGGCGACGTCGACTACGTCTTCACGTCCCCGGTCCCACCGCGCGAAGTTTTCAGTGCAAAGGTCTTACTGAATTCTCTGACGACGGTTCTCTTCGGATTTCCACCGATCATAGTACTCTACTTGCGCTTCTCGGCCTACTACCACACCGGCTGGCCAATTGCAGTCCTAGCCAGCTTAGTGACTCTCGTCTTCTTGGTGATAGGACTCCTCTTGAGCGCCGACATTACCCTCTCGCTGGGTCGGGGAATCGCGGAGCGGAGGAAGACGTGGAGGAACCTGTTCATAGCACTCGTACTCGTGATCAGTCTTCTCCCGATAACTCTACTCGTTCCTGAGATCCCTGGAGTCGTCATCGATGTTGCTCGCGTCTTGCCGAATGGCCTGGCCGCGACGATAAGCGTCGGACTCGTGAGCGGAGCCTCCGCCACAGCCAGCTATGTTGTCGATGGCGTTCTCCTGCTCGTCTGGCTGCTCGCGTTTCTCGTCCTCGGAATCAGACTGGCTCGCGGCCACTTCTACGAAGTGCTGGAGGTGTCTGCGGGCGGGGAGAAGTTCGACAAGCCTGACCAGACGTCTAGGCTGGACTCTCACGGACGTTCGTTATGGTCGATCGTCAGGCTCAAAGAACGAATCCTGATCAGCCGGACAAAGGAGGCGAGAGCCTTGTTCATCAACGCCATGTTCCTCTCCGGATTCCTCGTCATCTACGCGCTCTCTGGCAGTTTCCAGTCCTCGCCCACCTCGTTCCTGTTTATCCTCTTCATCATCGGATCCTTCGGCTCCGGCACAGCGTCGCGCTGGATCGAGAAGGAGCGCCTGTGGATTCTCAAATCCTCGCCGGTCAGTATGAGACGGTACGTGAAGGAGGTCTACCGCGCTAGGATTGCGCCTCTTCTCTTCTATCTGACGCCCGTAACGGTCGCGGTCGGTGTTCCCCTGGTTCTGAGCCAGCTTGGTCAGCCTGCGTTACTGCTTGGAGTGGTCTTGGCTCTGCCAGGAGCGTTGGAGATTGCGGCTATCACAATGGCGGGCGGGATGTTCTTTGCGTCGAGGTATGGTCAGAGCTCGACGGATGATATTCTCTCGTCGCAGGCGCAGGAGCTGGCGGACATCAGACGTTTCTTGTTCCAGACTGTAATCAACCTGATAATCGTCTCACCGGTGATACTGCTCGTCATCGTCTCAGAGTCGCTCGCCGCATATGTCGGAACGAGCAATCTTCCATTCCTGGCCCTCGGACTCGTTCTCGGCTCTGTCGCTTTCACAGCGTTCGCGATCAACCTTCTGCTGAACAGGGCCGGAGACGCGATCAGGCGCAGAGAAGACCTTTAGGAAGAGTCGGGGTCTTAGACGAAATCCGCGACGAGAGCGATGACAGCACCGATTATGACGATAATACCGCCGAGGCCTCCAGCCAAGTAGCCGAGAATAATCAGAATCACGCTCAAGGCCGGGTTGGAGACCTGGCCCATTCCGACCAGGGCAAGTACTCCCGCGACTATCGCTATGAGCAGACCGACAAGGGAGCCGAGTGATGGGACGGTGGTTGAAAAGTCCAAGAGACCTCGAAGCCCTCCCGCGATGTCAAGTATTGCTCCGAGATCGAGCAGTATTCCTCCCAGCAGATACAATACCCTAGCGAGACCTCGCAGCGTCTTCTTGGTGGACGAATTCAACGGTCTCCTCGTTTGATGAGTTCGACTCGATGGAATATTAGATCTGAGTTACCTGAACGAGATGACCTCTACTGCTAGTTGCTGAGGTGTGATTTGATCTTGGACTCGAGCTGGTGCTTTGGAGCAGCGCCGATTATTCCGTCAACCGCTTCCCCGTTTCTGAAGATCAGTAGCGTGGGAATGCTCTGTACTTCGAACTCGTTGGATGTTAGAGGATTCTCGTCGACGTTAAGCTTGCCAAAGACTACTCGTCCAGCGTATTCCTTGGCTAGCTGTTCTACGACCGGTGCCACCATTCGACAGGGTCCGCACCAGGCAGCCCAGAAGTCGACAACCATCAACGGATATTTTGAGATCTCCGAGGAGAAGCTCGCGTCTGTGAGAGTGATCGGTCTCCCTTCGTTCTTGGAGGCGGACTCGAGCTGGGCTCGAGTCTTCTGCATCATCTCGACAAGTTTCTTCTCTCTTATCCGCTGAATCTCCATGTCTCCGCTAGACACGACCATAATGCTCGACTCTTAACGGGCTCAGCGGATTATCGTCATCTGTGTCTTCTCTCCGACCTTTGTGCCGATGAAACGGTCGCTCCACTTCTGGCTCATCTCTCCATGAGTCCCAAGTCCGACCAGGACGTCTATGAGCAAGAGCAGCGGGTAGATCTTGCTAATGTTCCGCACCAGACTATCTCGAAAGTCTACCCGCTTTCCGTCTACTCTCTCTACGCGTAGACCCATGATCTCCTTGCCTATGGTCCTAGCGTAGACTCCCTCTGATATGACGAAGTAGAAGAACAGAACCGGGATTATCACGCCTCCGAACCAGAATCCCCACCATCCAGCCCACCACGCAGGAAAACCTGAGACCGTCGTCGGGAACCCCGCGCCGACCAGTAATGGAATTGACGCCAACGCTGCGATGATTGCTACCGCAACTGAGACTATGACTGTATCGATTACGATGGCGATGAGTCTACGGGCCCAGTGATTCTGAACACTCCTATCTCGCCCGAGCAACTCCAACCCCGTCGGGACCTGCG
>DAFH01000066.1:0-990 GCA_002495485.1 Candidatus Bathyarchaeota archaeon UBA185 | reverse complement strand
ACCGGTCGACTCGGAGATGGTCATTCCTCCGGATTAAGCTTACCAGGTCAGAGCCGACGGAGGGATTGTTCAACGGTTTTGAATGCGCGGGGCCGCCGTGAGGAGATGGGCTATCCTCGGCTGATTTAAGGGCAAGTCGCTCGCTCCGTATAGAGCTATTAGAACTCCGAGGGGAAGCGAGGAAAGCTACGGATATGAGGCTGCTAGTCGTCTCGAATAGGCTGCCCTTCACTGCGAGCAGTCAGGATGGTGAGCTGGTTCTCCAGCCGAGCTCTGGTGGCCTCGTCTCCGGGCTGACTGCGTATCTCAACTGGGCCGGTAGGGAGCCGTCTGCTATTGACCATCTGTGGATCGGCTGGCCCGGGGTCGAGGTTGATGAGAAATCTCAAGACAGGCTGAAGTCAAGGGCTGCAAAGGAGCGGGCCTATCCAGTCTTCCTCGATACCAGTACGATGGACAAGTTCTATCACGGATTCTGCAACAGTACGCTCTGGCCACTCTTCCACTACTTCCCGAACTATGCAAGGTTCGACGAGACAGACTGGGCCAACTATGTTAGAGTGAACCGGATCTTCCATGACGCGATCCAAGAAGTGGTGCAGCCCGGTGACATCGTCTGGGTCCACGACTATCACCTGATGCTTCTGCCGAGACTCTTGAGAGAGAGTANNGTGTTTCTGACGCTTCCGACCAGATGGCGTAGAGAAATCCTGGAGGGGATCCTCGGCGCGGACCTCATCGGATTTCACACGATAGACTATACTCAACACTTTCTCCGGTGCATTCTCCGGATTCTCGGGATCGACAACAGCTTCGGCCAGCTGGTCGTTGCTGGTGAGAGGAGTGTCAAGGTTGACACTTTCCCGATGAGCGTTGACTATCAAGAGATCCGCGAGTCGATCAAAGGCGATGATGTGCAGAGGGAGGCGCGGGAGCTTCGCGGGTCCCTCGGAAATCTGAAGACCGTGTTGTCTCTCGACCGGCTTGACT
>DAFH01000161.1 GCA_002495485.1 Candidatus Bathyarchaeota archaeon UBA185 | reverse complement strand
TCCACTCGTTTCCTCTCAGCTGCGAGATGCTCCCGACGGCTGAGATAGATCCGGAGGTTCCGAGAAGCCTCACGTATGGCGTTGAGAATCTCATGCTCAACCTCAGGACGATCGGCAATGAACTCCTTCCCGACGGTTTTATATGGAATCTTAGTGCTACAGACGTGCACGAAGATGGCTAGGGGAGTCTCTCCGGGAATAACCTTATAGCCTCGCCAGTCAATCTGTTCGACAACCTTCCATGAGACATCGCTCGCCTCGTCGAACAACAATGGAATCTTGTTTGCGAAACGAAACAGGAGAATCTTGCCTTGGGACTCGATCTGTTTCCCGCTCGCAATCCCCACTTCGATGATGAAAGGGAAACCCGAGTACGTCGCTGGCTTTCGCTGAATGGTCGCAACAAATGCCGTTCCGTTCTTGAGTTCTTCGTCGGTAATCTCGAGCTCCTTCTTGATCCCAGTAGCAAGTAGATCCTCGCCCAGAGGAGACAAGCCCGTCGGGTCCGGTGAGAGGAACCCGTCATAGCTCTTCATCGCGTTCACTAGTACAACGATATCACCGGGCGTGAGGTTCCTCGGGTTCTTCTTCGACCCGAGCTTTGCGTAGGCGAGGAATTTGCGGGCTGTCGTTTCTCCGATTCTCTGAAAGTGTTTACGCAAGAACTCCTGCAGAGTCTTTGCGTTGGTGAGCTTCAGCATTCGCTGAACCGTCTCGACATCAACACCGTGAGGATGGGGCAGAGTCTCAGTCGGTGCGGGTGGGACCTTTGTCGCTCCTCTCGTGAAACGGTAAAGTCGTCCACGAGGATCGACAAAAGTCAGATTTGCATATGGGACGATGATTGCGGTCTGCTTGAAGTATTCGAGGATTCTCGGCATCGCCCTGGAGTAATCGGCTTCAGTCTTGAACTCGATGATTGTGCCTTTCCAATGAGAAGCGTTCGGCATTCTCTTCCTCTTTAGAACAACTGGCTTGTTGTGCTGGATGTCCGTCCGCAGACCTACCTGTGTAATCCTCTGATTCGTTTTAGTGGCCGAACTGATCTGAGCCTCTCCATGAGTTGTTATCTGTCCATAGAGCAGTGCCATCTTCCCGCCGAGTCCGAATGTTCCTCGTGTCTGGCGAAGCTTGTATTTCGAGCCGTACAACACTTGGCCAAACGCGGACGGTATGACATCGCCGGGAACGCCGATCCCGTTATCCTCCACCCGTAAAATATACTGGCCGGGTCCGTCTAGCGGGCCGGACTCGTGCTTGAGCCGCACATAAATGTCCGGTGGAATACCGCCGGTCTCACACGCATCTAGAGAATTCTCAACAAGTTCTCTTATCGTCGAATAGATGGATCGAGAGGGGCTGGTGAACCCCGCGATGTCTCTGTTGCGGTAGAAGAAGTCGGCCGCGCTGATCTCCTGAAAGACTTCAGCTACGGTCATCGTTACTAATCCGTGCGGACCTCTAGGATTTTTTCGGGGGTTGCTTGACTTGGCCTTCCCACAGCTCTACAGCTTTCTCCTTCTTCGTCTGGCTTCGCTTCTTCCTCAAGAACTTATAAACGGTACCATGCTGCCGACCCTCGATCAACTTCTCGAGGGCGTCCTTCGCTATCGAAACAGACTCAAAGGTGCCAATAATCGAAACCGTATGGCCATGTACTGAGATTAACGTCCCGGTCAGCTCCTCCAAGTTCCGCCTACTCTTGCCGTCCCGGCCGATGATTCTCCCGTCGACTCGTTTGATCTCAGCCTCGTTCTTCCCGAAGTAGTCGTGCAAGTCCACTATGTCGAACGTCATATCTTCGTTGAAGAGAGAGAACGCCCTCGGCGGAGAGAATCCCCTCCCTATGGCCAACACCAAGTCCTTGGCTCTAAGGGCAGCAGAAGGGTCCGGAGAATCAGGCTTCACCCCGATGTCGACTGATCCAGATTCGCTGTCGATCTTTAGATCCACGAACAGCTTTTTCTCGATTGTCGACTTGACCGCGCCTTTCGTGCCGACTAGGACCCCTATCCGGTCGCGCGGGATCATTGCATTGACTCTGGTCTCATGGATCATTTTTCGATCTTGAATATCCGTCCGAACGACCTAGTTCTCACGTTGAGGCCATTGAAATAATTGTTCAAGTTTTCCACGTCCCGCTCCAGAAACTCTTTCGCCTCCGGATGCTCAACGGTCACGGCCTGAGCGAAATCTATCAGCACCGGGTACCCGTCTGGGACGAGGATGTTGTACTCGCTCACGTCCCCGTGGACAAGCTTGGCCTTGTCATATAGGGTCCTGAGCATGCCGATTATCTTCTCATACCAAGACGCCGCAGCTTGAAGCCGCACATCTCGCAACTGAGGAGCGGGGACCCCATTCTTCCCAATGAACTCCATGAGCAGAACGTTCTTCTCGACATAGATTGGCTTCGGAACAGCTAGATCAGCCTCCCGCGCCAGCTCCAGATTCTTGAACTCCTTAAGAGCCCACTGATCCACAAGCGACCGAGTATCACGGGGAACATCTTTGAACCGGGGATCTCCCCGAATATACTTCAACCGCCCCTGCCTGAAGATTGCCGAACTTGTGAGATAGATTTTCGCAGCGACCTCGACGCCCTTCGGATCGATCCCGTGATAGATCCGGCTCTCCTTCCCGGCCTTTACTGCGCCCTGTAGCTCCTTGAGCCTTCCAGTATTCAGCATATGCATCACCGTCATAAGCGTCCTACCGTCGAAAACTTCCTCTAGGGTCTCAACGTCCTCGCCAACCTTAAGTCGGACCCGACGTTCTCTGTCGTATCTAGCCTCTCGACGACGGAGGTTCTCTTCGGGTTTGTCGCTCAAGCGAACACAAACGAAACAGGTGGGACTACTTCAACTAGTCAGTGGGTAATAATCTCATTGAGGTGAATGGCTGATCAGACTCTGGTAGAGTTTCCCAAGCTTTCCCCTGTTCAAAGCAAGTCCTTGTTAGTTCCTTCTAACGATCTTGTCCGTCACGGGGACCTAGGCAGACGAGGAGTTCACAGAGTCGAATTTTCGAGAAACACCAGCAGGCTCTGAATTTGCAGCGGCTTCTCAGTCTGGAGACAGTTCCATTGACGATATGGGATGAGGTTCCCATGGAAACGGCAAGTCAGGACTCTAGCCTGAACGGTTTTCCTTGAGTCAGGACTCGCGCCGGGACCTGTGACTTCCACTTGCGAAGCCACTCAAGATCTTCTCTTGCCTCGCGCAGGTCATCAGGAAGCATTTGTGGAATCTCATCGGAGATCGGGTACCATCGATCACACTTGGGGCAAACGAGTAGCCCCTCCGTAATCTCTTCCTTCTCTTGGAAAACAAGTAGCTGGAGCGGGTAGTATTTGTCGATAGGACAGGCAAGAATCTCCATCAGGCGCCTCTTCAATGGTAGTCTATTTCGAGACCATTGCATCGGAGGGATAAAGTTGACCGTAGTCAGTTGCTCAAATCTCTAATGAGCCTTGAGCGTCACGAGGGTCTTGGACCTGCCCGATTCCAAGGCCGCATCGCAGATTCGTATTGCTCTAAGTGCGTCATCACCAGAGGGAGCCTCCTTCTTGTCTTGGATTATGGTCGACGCAAAGTTTTCGAGCTCGAGCTTGAGAGGTTCGGCCCATGGCGTGTACGGTTTGACGAGTTGCTTTGAGTTCTCAATCGTGATTTCCTGCGTGATGTAGTCGAGGTTGATTGTCGCATCACTGCCCGTGATGATTAGAGTTCTTACCTTGCGGGGCGTCAACCAGTTTGCATCAATGAACCCCGTGGTGCCGCCGTCAAATCGTAGCATCATTTCTGCATAATCCTCGTATGCCCGTTTCCGCAAGGATCCGGTTTGGGCAAAGACCGCTGAAACCTCCTCTCCTAGTAAGTATCGCATCGCATCGATGTCGTGTATGGCCGTGTCCTTTACTACGCCCACGTCTCCGATCCTCATGGGCCATCTCGCGACCCTGCGGCCCGTCGCGATTATGACGTCGCCCACAGCTCTCTGCTTCAGGAGTTTCCTGACGGCTGTTACGCCGGGGTTGAATCTCTCTATGAAACCAACGAGCAGTTTCAAGCTGGCTTTCTTCGCTGATTTCGCGAGTTTCTCGGCAGTTTGCGCTTCTCCAGTCATGGGTTTCTCGACGAGAAGATGTTTCCCTGATTCGATCGCCGACAATCCGACCCACAGGTGAGTCTGCGTGGGCGTGCAAACGGTGACGGCTTCTAGACGAGGGGAGCGAAGAAATTTGCCCAGGTCGGTAAACCATGGGACGCCGTACTTCCAGCCAATCTCCTTCGCCCTTCTCTCGTCCTTCTCACAGATAGCAACTAGATCAGCATTCCGCCTCTGGCGGAGAACCCTGACTTGGTTTTCTCCCCAGAACCCAGTTCCTATGACGCCGACGGCGACGCGTTTCATGAGTCGAGGGTGCCTCTTCCAATCGTCGTGTAGAAGAGGCCGGCCCTCTCAACATTTGAAGCTTCCAGAACTCCAGTAAGGTCGCAGATAGCACCAGGGCGATTCATCTCCGTCGCTACCCGATCCACGTCAAACTCTGACGTGAACGAGTTCGGAAGAGCAACGACGGCGCAACTTGCACGAGCCACCGCTCTGAGCAGACTGTTCTCGACCCGAGCGTTGTCTCCTACTAATTGGCTCCAAGGCTGTGAGCCAGTCTCACCGGGATACAGAGAGACTTGGACTCCCTTCCTTCGAAGCGAATCGACCAACGGCAGAGACTCGGCTTTCGCCCATGGTTTGTTGAGCAACCCGTCGGTTCCGAGAATTGCGACCCGGGATCTTCGAAACGGATGTCCGCAGTGGTTTAGAGCTCTTCGTATCAAGTCCACAACTTGCGACTGGTAGGCTTCGTTTATCGAGTGGGCTGCGCGGACGAGTTTCGGCCCGACCCGGCGAGGAGAGTAGGACAGGGCTATTTCTGTACCGACAGACTCTCTTCCAAGAGCCGAACGACAGCGACCGAGTGGTCCAAGGTCAGTGTCCCTGCAAAGATCCAGCACGTCATCGTAATGGATACCGTGCGTCTCCGAGATCTTGGCAAGTTCGAGGCCGAGTGCGCGAGATACGTCGCGACCGATCGCAGTGAAGAGGCCCGAGGCCTCTGCGAGTTCAACGCTAGGGGCAAGGCTTAACGCAGGAAAGACTCTGAGAAGATCTTCTTGAAATGTTGACGAGCGGGATTCTTGGAGGCTCGCCAGGACTTTCGGTTTCTCTTTGAACTCCTGAATTCTCTCGCCTGACCAGAACAGGGGAAGATAGTAGAAGCTCAGGTGCGTTCCGCTCTTTAGACCGCTCTGCTTCTCCACTGTAAGCCTGACCGTTGTGAATGTGTAGTGGGGTCTGCAGAGACCGACATAGGCAACCGTGGTTCCTGCCGAGAGTCCGGGCGCCAAGTTGCGAAGTGTCGTCTCCAGTGAATTCGTCTGGGCCGGGCTTGAGGCGTGAGTGGTCAGGAAGATCGTTCTGACCTTGGTGAGTGGTAGCTGGCGAAGATCTGGTCTTATGCTAATCCTGCCGGACCTGGTGAGGATTCCGAGGAGCCAGAGAACCTCTTCGATCCCAGGTCGATTCGAGTGAGTTCTGCCATCTTCTCCGAACGGTCCGACTAGGTAGTTCGAAAGTCCAGCTTCAGCGCAAAGAACGGAGAGGAAGAGCGCCTCGGGATTCTCGCCGACGATAGCAACGGTTCGATTTTCTTCCATAGACTAGATCAGCGGATTTCAACAATTCAAGGGACTCGTGCGGTCTGTCTTATGACGGTTAATCGATTGGATCAACAACATTGAAAGATTTCTGTTCAGGGAATCACAAGCTTGCCTGTGTTAAACGCAAGAACCGTAGGCGCTAACCAAGAATGTTAGCTAAGGCCCGAGCAGCCACTCCTGAGCAGGGGCTGTCTTCTATCTCTTATCTACCCAAGTTCTGCCACGGAAAATGATCGGGGTCTTCAAGNNTCAAGGATGAAAGTGTGGATCGATGTTCTCACTCCGAAGCACGCACTCTTCTTCGAGCCACTCTATCGCGAGCTAATTCGAGATGGACACGAAGTGTTGCTGACGACGCGGAAGTATCGAGAGGCTCAGGAAGCACTGGAGATGAAGAAATTGCGGTTTCGCCTGATTGGTGAACATGGTGGAGCTTCTCGTTTTGGCAAGCTTCTGGCAAGCGCACGAAGAATAGAGAAACTCGCTCAGTTTATCGAGAGTTGGCGCCCGGACACTGCCGTCTCCTTCTCATCCCCAGAAGCAGCGAGAGTGGCATTCGGTCTAGGGATCCCGCATGTTGCAGCAAATGATTCCCCACACATACGGCCGGTCGCCCGTCTTACAATTCCACTATCCAGATACATCTGTTCGCCATGGATCATTTCCAAGCGCGTCTGGCTCAATTTTGGGGCATATCGAGACGGCGTTGTCTCTTACAGAGCGCTCGACGCTGCCGCTTGGGTGAAACGGCTAAGACCGAACCCCTCGGTGCTTCGTGAACTTTCGTTGGATAGAGACCATCCAATCATTGTGCTACGAACCGAAGAATCGTTCGCTTCATACTTGGAGGGAAAGGCCAGTGATGAAGCATCGGTCATCGGACCGATTACAGAAGAAATCCTGAAGCTTGGCATTGACGCTCAGGTAGTCATTTCGACTAGATATGGCCGCCAAGCGCCGGTGCTGCGGAAGAAGTTCGGAAGAAGGGTCCGGATCGTCGATCACGTCGTAGACTCGACGGCACTCCTCTACTATTCCTCCTTCTTCATAGGCGCCGGTGGAACTATGACTGTCGAGGCGGCCTTACTGGGGATTCCAACTGTTTCCTGCTTTCCTGGTGAGAAACCGGATTACATCAAGTATCTTGAAAAGAAACGTCTGGTGCAGACGATAGGCTCTCCAAACAGAATTGCACGTGTAGTAAGCGAGACTCTGTCGTCGGGAGCAGAACAAGAGGCACAGAAGGAGCGGGGTACAAGGCTGCTTCGATGGATGCAGGACCCCATCGAGGTCATCTCTCGAGTAGTCAAACGGTCGTGGAATACGAAGAGAAGCTAGCGTCGAGGAAAGAAACCAGAAATCATTCTATGCGAATCCTGGAGCAGTCGAGTTCTCTATTTTCCCGTCCAAGCCTGGTCTAAGATGCTAGGATTGGCGTTAGTACAGAACCGTCAAGGCGCAGAACGCACAGGAGTTGTTCCGACCTAGCAAACCCATTCTTCGGTTTGATTGTCTTGCGGCGATGGTTGTCAGTTTCTTCTCTCAACAGTTGCTGTAGAGCTTCGTACGATCGAGAAGCGTCACGTTCAGGCACTATTATGATGTCTTCAGGCGNNTCCGTTGAGTGTCAGCTGAGCAGTAATCGCCGTGGCTATCTTTCCCAGTCCCTCCGGCCCATGCGGCAGTAGCAGACAGATTTCGGCGAGTTCAGTCGAATAGCTGATCACCTCCTTCGGGCGAAAGGTCTGTTTGAAGTTGTCAAGAGCGTCTTGGTTTGCGATAACGCGGACCGAATTGGAGCCGACAACAACTCTGAAACTGTCGCTCGACGTCGACCTCATGGTGCTCGCGAACTCGCCCACTCTTTTCNNGTTGGTCGTCTTCTCTCTCCACGTCAAGTGGATAGCGTCGGAGAATCCCGAGGACAGCGTCTGGGGTTGAGTCGACGCCGCAGTTTTCCAAGATGTATCTGGAGAGAGCCCTAGAATTGATGATTCCTCTATAGAGGCCAGTTCTGATAGTAGGGTCGGATTCTATGATCCGCTCTACGGTCCGGCGGACTAGGGCCACGGTTGAACTACGCGGTTTGATCGGATTAGCGTTCAGGCTATTACGATAGCTTCAGGGGCAAAACTAGTATACCCGGACCGCGCCTTTATCTCCGATGCGCAGGATAACGGTCGAACTGACTGCCAACGACATAACCAAGGCATTCGGGGAATCTCACGGATTCAACGACCAGATCAGGTCCATAGAGGTACTCACCTTTCTCAAGAGTACGCCCAACGAGGTGGCCGAGATATGTCGGGTCCAGCTCAACGATTCCACCACGAGGGTCAAGGACGTTTTCACCGACCAGTCCGAAGAAGTAAGCGTCCTTCAACAGGAAGCTCCAGACACCTACATCTGCTTCTACAGGAGACGCCCGATACGCAGTCTCTTGAGCATCGTCTCCTCCGTGCCGGGAGGATACTTGTCCACTCCCTACGAGGTGAGAGATGGCCGGCTCAGAATCACACTCTTGGGTAGCAGCAGGAGCGTCCGAGGCTTTCTAAAGTCTCTTCAGAAGGTCAGACTGCATCCCAGGATAGTTTCACTTACCGACGCGGTATTCTCCCTCAATTCGCCCATTCAGAAACTAACAGAGAAGCAGAGGACCGTTATTACCGACGCCTTCAAGAACGGATACTACGATTTCCCGCGAAAGATAGGTTCGGAGACCCTCGCCCGAAAGCTGAGGATTCGCGAGCCAACGTTCGTAATACACAGACGAAAAGCCGAACGTAAACTCCTAGCACAGCTGCTCGGCTTGCCCTAGACGAACCGCTCTGCGCCGAGAATTCGCCCAGAACAAGCTTAGATCCCGAAGACAAGCGCACGTTTTCAACCCTGCGATCTTCCACGCTGAACTCATCGCTTAGTCTGCAGCTACGAAACGGCAGACTCACCGATTCTCCGCTCTGAAAGCCGAGACTCGCCCAGAACAGCCCCAGCCGGCCAGAGCCCTCTCCAGAAACTCATAAACCGCACGCTCTTGAGACGCGGTCCACTCGTCTATAACAGACTGGGAAATTCCTTCAGCACGTGCCCGGATCGGCGATCTGGGAGAGGTGTTCCATGAGGCATCTTCAGCACGCTTCGAATGCTCCATAATGCATTCTCCGGAAAAACGGAATTAGGCTGTTATGCGTCGAGAGCCGCTGTTCCCGCCCAAAACAGTTCCAGACAGGAAATCGACTCTTCCCAGGATCTGAAAACATTTCTTCTCGCGACATCAACCTGTCCAGCTGTTGGAGTAGGCGTAGCTGCTAGGCTTCGAATCAGAGAAGAATCATGCTAGGCTGCGGACCCTATCGTTCCATCTATCAGCGGCATATACTCGTCGAGCAGTCCCTTCACATTTCCCTCCGTTTTTCCCTCCATGTAAATACGGATGAGCGGCTCGGTCCCGCTCGCCCNNCTTCAAATCCACCCGGACCCCGTCAATAGTGCTAGTCACCAGCCTGCCAAGCCTCTGACGAAGCCTCTTCATCACCAACGCCTTCTTCTCATCCGGACACTTCCTCTTCTCCTTGGCCATGAAGAACGACGGAAGCCTCGCCATAAGCTTTGACAGGGGAACATTGTTCTCTACTATCGAGTTGAGTATCAACACGGTCGCCATCGCCCCATCCCTAACCGGCTGATGAGGCATGTAGAATATTCCCCCGTTCTCCTCACCCCCAAGAACCGAGCCAACCCGCACCATTGTACGAGCGACGTTGATGCTTCCCACCGGCGTCAGGATCAGCTTGCCACCCCTCCTTCGAGCAACCTCCGCCACAGACATGGACGAGTTGACCGGCGTCACGACTTTTCCACCCGGTTTTTTCTTCAGCACCTCATCCTCGATCAGCGTCAGACTCTTGTCCCCAGAATGAACGACGCCCCTCTCATCAACAAAGATCGCTCTGTCACCGTCCCCGTCATGGGCCACGCCAAACGATGCTCTCTCCTCTTTGACGACTTCAGCGAGGGGACCAAGATTCTCCGGCCGCGGCTCTGACATGCGACCCGGAAACGTTCCGTCAACATTGTCATTCATCGTCACAACTCTGCAGCCGATCCTTCTCAACAGCACTGGAGTGGTCAACGCCGCCACGCCGTTTCCCGTGTCAACAACCACCGTGAAATCCCTAGGGATCTTGCTCTTGCTCACGTACTTCTCCAAGCTCGACAGATACGGCTCGATCGGCCGTGGCGGGCGTNNCTCTGCCCGGGACTCTTGCTGATCGCCCACGACTTCTTGGGAAACAATCGCTCCACATTCTCCTCCTTCTTCCGGTCAATCTCGATCCCGTCCAAGTCTACAACTTTGAACCCGTTGTACTCAGGTGGATTATGACTCGCGGTAACCATCACTCCCGCCTTTCCGGGCGACAATTTCACCAGAAACTGCAGACCCGGCGTGGTGATCTCTCCACAGTCCTCGACAATAGAACCCTGCGCAAGAATCCCCGAGACGACGCCTTCGCTCAGCATCGGACTGGACACTCTTCCGTCGCGGCCAACCAGTATGGTTCTTCCCTTGAAGAGACTTGCCACGCTGGATCCGATTCTATACGCGAAATCCGCATCGATGGTACTGCCAGCAACTCCTCTGATTCCATTCGTTCCGAAGAGTCTAGAAACTTTCAAGAGACCTCTACGCTCCCACCTCTTCTCCCATCAGTTCAAGACTATTGAACCTGGGCCCAGAACTTCTCCGTCGGGAACCGTGACCTCTCCGGCTACCACGGATCCCTTTCCGATCTTGGCTCCTCTTCCTATCCGAGTCGCTTCGCCGATGACCGACCCCTCGATCCGGCAGTTCTCACCGAGAACGGTGGATTCAAACACGATCGAGTCTCGAACGGAGGCACCATTCTCTACCTTGACCTTCGGAGATAGAATGGTAAAGGGTCCCAGCTTTGCACCCGTCCCAACCACGCAGTCTCCGCTGATGTACGACGGCTGTTCAAGCAAGGCCAACGGCACCCCTCTCTTCGGTTCTCGTAGAGATCGCTCTCGCCGCTTCAGCAGATCCATATTTGCAGCTACGTAGTCCTGAACAGTTCCGACGTCATACCAGAAGCCGGTATGTCTCCATCCTCTCAACTTCCTCTGATCGGCCAAGACCGGGAAGACCTCACGCTCTAGACTCACGGCCCGTCCACTTGGAATCATTTCGATCACATTCTGGTTCAAGATGTAGACACCAGCGTTTATCCAGCCGCGCCTCCTGTTCTTTACCGACTTCTCCTGGAAACCTACAATGCGATCGTCTGAATCCAATGTCACCAGTCCGAAGGGCTTCGTCTCTCCAACAGAAAAAACGGCGATCGTCGCCTCCACACCACCCGCCTTGTGAGCCCTTACTAGCGCTCCAAGATCAATATCGGTCACTACATCGCCATTCACCACAACTACTGGATCACTATTGTCTAGGAGTGATGCGGCAAGCTTCAAAGGGCCTCCTGTTCCGAGAGGCGTCTCTTCAACAGACAACACCACTCTGTCTCCCAATTGTCTCGCCGCAACTTCCATTCTCAGTTTGTCCGAAAGATGATTCACAGCCAGAATGACCCGTCCTATGTTGCCCTGAGAAAGCCATTCAGTCATCCGATCTATCAATGGAGTCCCGACAATTGGGAATAGAAGCTTCGGCTTTGAGCAGCTAAGCGGTCTGAGTCTCGTCGCAAAACCGCCCGCAAGAATCAGACCCTTCAACAATCCTTCCCAAGCCCCGTGTTCGAGCGATTCGCGATGAAAATACTGTTATAGCCTTTATCGATACTGCCCCGTCACCATTGACAGCTAGGCCTCCGAGCAGAAAGCTCGGAAGAAAAGGGGTAGAGGCCATCTTCAGCCCCGCCGAAGAACAAAGAGACGCTAAGTTTCTGATAGGGCTAGGCGGAATAGTGGCAGGGNNCAGGGATCTTGCTTTGGACTACTGTTGTGTTGCGCTCGACCTATCCGAAGTTGCTCGGAACGTCTGAGATTGCTTCCTACCTGTCCATGGCATTGTCGGCGATTGGACTAATCCTCGTGATTGACGGAGCAGCCATCTGCGCGGCGAATTGGCGGTCCAGAGTAAGCTACGGAGACTACGACATAGGTGGATATGCTGAACCGTCGGGGGGTTCGTCCGACTCGTCAAGACAATCAATCATGCCTTCCGTTCCCAAACGCGTCTCAGCACGACAAGCCGGCATTCTATCAACTCCAAACGTCAAGAATGGACTCGTGACGTTCGTCCAGGGTTGCGTACTGGTAGTATTGTATTCGGGCCTGGCAGACGAGTATGAGTCGAACGCGAGCATGCAACGATGGGTCCGTTCTGTTTTTCCGGCTGGAAGATATTTCCTCAACTGGGAGGCCATCCTAGTCGTTTCCATTGTGGTCGCTCTCGTGGTGACCCAGTTTCTCCCTGGAAGATTCCTATCAGAATAGTTATCTGCGCTCGAAAAATAGCTATCCTTGTCTTCTAAGTAAGCTTGTTTCCACAGTTCTTGCAGAACATTGCCTCCGTGGGATTTGTCGAGCCGCATGATGCACAGACCGTAGAGTCCAGCAGAGTGCCGCACTTGATACAGTGCTTCGCACCACTTAGCAACTGGGCCCCGCACTTCCGGCACCATCCCGCTCCGTGTGGAGCATCAGCGGGTTTGGGGGGTGCTAGAGAGCTCGGTGAGAAAACGTCCGCCAGAATGACTATGTCGCCAACGGTCGCTATCTTGTCGTGGGAGATCTCAAATTCTCTGGACAGGTCCCGGTCTTCAAGTAACGTCTTGAACTGTTCTTTGTCAACCGACAGCAGAAGCGACTTAATATCGCCGCTGTCAGACGGAATCGCCTTTCTTACGCGTCCGACCAGAATTCCGTGAGAATCGACCACTTGCAGACCCGCTAGTGCATCGATCCTGGCGTGGTTCTCTTTTATCTGGGGAGCCTCTGGCAGATGGTCTACATACTTCTCACAGCCGTAGCAGTACCATCTTTTCTCGTGAGACCTCGTTCGGACAAAGGTCAGCGACTGGTTACAGTCTGGGCATCGTGCCTTCGGTTCCTCATCAAATATGCTGGCCATGCCGGGTTTCAACGAACGAGCAGTTTCAACATTGTCTATTGTCGGCTTTTCTTAGTTAACATCTTCGTAGGCCCGTTCGACTGTTTAATACAGGGAAACGTACTGCCGCCGATCAGAACGGGAACTGAGATTATTGGAGTTGCGTCGTTTGACTCAATTTTCGACTCTGCTTCTCATGGGATCCATGATTGAATGGGTTGGATCTCGTAGTACCATTTCTTCAGAAAAAGGTACAATGAGCGTCGGTCAACAGCCAGGTTCCTACCGTGTTGGCGGAGAGCACCTCCTCCTCATTCTTTAGAGCCGCCCGGAGAATAACTGGGAATGAGGCAATTCGGACGTATGACTAGGAGCTAACGGTCAAAGAACGAAAGTGAAGACTGCCACTGCTTTCTCGCCCTGCAACATAACCGGGTTCTTCAGAATTTATGATCACATCGGAGATCTTCTCAGGGTAGGCTCCACCGGAGCGGGGGTCGCTCTCAGCTTGGGAGTGAGAACCCGCGTCACTGTAAAGAAAGCACGAAAGACCCACGTTCTCGCAACCTTCAATGGCCAAACCCTCCCTTGGACCTCAGTGTCCTCACACGTGGCAATGAAGTACCTCGACCTCGACAGAAACCCATGGCTTGTCAACATCGCGCACCAGACTCAGCTCCCTGTAGGTTGCGGTTACGGTACGAGTGGAGCAGGTGCTCTGAGTCTCTCACTAGCTCTGAACGAGACGATGGGATCGCCGCTTGGAACGCTGGAGGCTGCGCAGCTCGCGCACGTCTCCGAGATCATGTGCGGGACGGGACTTGGTACGGTGTCTTCGGTCTTTTGTGGAGGATTCAACTTGAGAACTCTGGCAGGTGCGCCCGGTATTGGACAAGTGAAGAGGATCGAGATGCCCAGGTCGCTACGAATACTGACAGCCAGTTTTGGTCCAATTTCGACAAGGCGGGTCCTTGGGAGTCGGCTGCTCAGGGGCCGTATCAACCAGTGCGCCAAGAACTCAATTCGCCGGTTCAGCGAGACCCCGACAAATGCCAGTTTCATGCGGGTCTCTCGGCTCTTCTCCGACTGCCTCGGTCTTGTATCTAATCGCCTATCACGTCTGATTGATCGACTCGACACATTCGGTGCTAGGTCCAGCATGGTGATGCTAGGAGAATCCGTCTTCACCATTGCAGACGAGGACCAGATCTCGGCCTTGTCAGCGTCAGTTAAGAGGGAAGGCTTGACCCCGAGAGTCACGGCCGTTGCTCAGTCGGGAGCACGCTTAATATGAAGCTTGACAGGCGTCATCCGCGATTCCACTCACTGGCAGTCCGTGAAAAACTAGTCAGAGCCGTGGCTGATGGAATCATGGTGCCGCAAGGGCTGATTGCTCACGGACGAGGAGAGGCTTTTAACTACTTTCTCGGTGAAAAGACAACGCCTTCAGCTTCACGCGCAACATCCGCGGCCGCAGGAATTCTACTGACCGCGCAACATCCCGTTATATCAGTAAACGGGAACACGGCGGCACTCGTAGGCAGCGAAATTGTTAGGCTAGCGTCGATGATCGGCGCCCCACTTGAGGTCAACCTGTTTCATCGAACCCCTCGAAGAGAGAATCGCATCGCCCGCTATCTCCTCAACTTGGGCGCGAAGGAGGTTCTTGGAGTCGGTAAGGGAGCGTCGATGACGATCCGCGGCGTAGCGAGCTCTCGAAGGCGGACAGACCCCAAAGGCATTGGAACGGCGGACGTCGTCTTCATTCCGCTGGAGGACGGCGACAGGGCTGAGGCCCTGAAACGTGCCGGAAAGACGATCATCGCAGTCGACCTGAATCCCCTCTCGCGAACCTCACAGGCGGCATCCGTGACCATAGTCGACGATGTTGTAAGAGCTATTCCCAACATGATCGCAACCATTGGAAAATTGAAGAAAGCGTCCAGAGGTCGACTGCGGGCCCTGTATAGGAAGTTCGACAACGAGCAAAATCTCGCTCACGCCATACAAGAAATGATCCAGTACCTAGGGGGTTGGATCAACAATTGAGCGGGCACGACCCGGCAGAGAGACAAAGAGTCTCAGTCGCCACTTTCCGAAGCATGAAAAAACAAGGCCGGAAGATAGTTATGGTAACAGCATACGACTATCCGAGTGCCTCGATCGCAGACTCAGTCGGAGTGGACTCGATACTCGTCGGCGATTCCTACGGGATGGTCGTCCTGGGCTACGATAACACGATTCCGGTAACAATGGATGAATTACTCCCCGCCTGTCGAGCCGTAAGGAGAGGAGCCACACATCCTCTGCTTATCGGAGACATGCCCTTCATGAGCTTTCAAGCGTCCAAGACCGAGGCAGTTCGCAACGCCGGCCGATTCGTCAAAGACGGAGGAATGCAGGCCATCAAGGTCGAAGGAGGACGAGATGTCTCTCGAATCGTAAAGGCAATTGTTCGAGCGGGAATCCCCGTGCTGGGGCACATAGGCGTAACTCCTCAAACCGCGACGATACAGGGAGGCTACAAGATTCAGGGAAGAACTGCCGACTCAGCTGCTGACCTAATTGAAGACGCAGCCTCGCTCGAAGAAGCGGGAGCCTTTGGAATAGTCTTAGAAATGGTCACCGAAGAAGTCGCAGAGATCGTTACCGAGAGGGTCTCAGTTCCGACAATAGGAATCGGCTCGGGTCGATTCTGCGATGGACAGGTCCTCGTCCTGCACGACATCATCGGGTTGTACCCAAGATTCACACCTAGGTTCGCGAAACGGTATGCAGATGCAGCCGGCCTCCTCAAGCAATCAATCGAGAAGTACGCGAGCGAGGTACGAGCAGGGACCTTCCCCGAGGAGCAGAACGTTTTCAGAATGGAGGAGGACCAGAGGCAACAACTGAACGCTCGACGGAAGACATGATCAATTGCGAATTGCAATCGTCGGGGCTGGAGCAATCGGTTGCCTCTTCGGACTCCGACTGAACTCTGGCGGTCAAAGTGTTCTACTTGTGCACCACGACAAGCACACATGTAAGACCATTGCGAAAAGAGGCGTGACAGTTCGCGATCCTTCGGGAAGGGGGGTCACGGAACGTATCGAGATTGTGCGGCGACTGCCAGGGAACGAGGACCCAGATCTCGTCCTTCTGACCGTCAAGTCGTACGACACCGCAACGGCGGGACAGGAACTTGCGCAGTCAGTTGGAGGAAATGTTCCGGTCCTAAGTCTTCAGAATGGCCTTGGAAACGTCGAAGTTTTGTGGCAGTATTTGCCGAAGCACGCAGTCCTCGTGGCTACGACGACGGAAGCAGCCCTGCAGGTCAGTCCCGGAGAAATCCTTAACACTGGAAAAGGAAAAACCTGGGTTGGAGAGTTCAGTGGCGCACTGTCCAGACGAGTCCGTGATCTTGCAAGAATCTTCCGAACGGCTGGCTTCAATACTCATGCGACCAGCGATGTCCAGGCCGTGATCTGGTCAAAGGCAATCGTCAACTCGGCAATCAACCCGATCACCGCACTGACTGGGGTCACAAACAACAAAGTCGGCGCCGTCTCATATCTGTGGGATTCGTCACTAAGACTCATCAGTGAAGGAACGAGNNGAGTGTCGCGCGGGCTGCCGGAGTCCATCCAATCCCCTCTCCGAGAACTCTGCTTTCCCAAGTCTTGGCTTCATCCGGGAAGAATAGATCGTCAATGTTGCGAGACATGGAGGCTGGGAGGAAAACGGAGATCAGACAGTTGAACGGTCAAATTGCGCAGCTAGGAAAGAAATTCCACATCAAGACCCCTTATAATTCGGTGCTGACAGAACTAATCCTTGGTTTGGAAGAGTCTAGGCAAACCCAAGCCGCTCCTTCAACCGTCCTACGCGGTTGGCAAAGGAAGGCCTCTGCAGTCAACCTTGCCCTTCACCCTGCGAATGAAGTTTGGACACGCGAAGCATTGCACGAATGAGACGGTCTTGTTCAAGACCGGACAGGCCACTGCTTCCTTCTTCATCCTCGCAATCTGTTTGCCGCCGGCCACGCCTTTCAGTTCATCAACATACTGTTTAGGGGTTGGCGGCGCCTTCTCCGGAAGAAAGATGTCGACCAAGTACTTTGCCGTTGGAGGATCATCGCTCACGGGAGGTCGCCGGTCCGGCTACTTCTACGGCTTAATTACTCTTTGTAATTGGGAACGGTGATACTCCTCCTTCGAACGTTTCAACTACTGACGCACTGGTGACTATGATTCTCGGAGCAGTAAACTGGCGTTCATCCTAAACTTGCCAAGAAACCTTTTCGAAAATTTTCTTCTGGCCCGTCATGCTCCGGGGGTAGCTCTGATCTCTCTGCAAAGGACGCGCAGTCAGCTACCGACTTCGCAGTCTTGGCTAGAACCCTTATAGATTATCAAGAACGGCCATCGCGAGAAATAATTTGCGCGAATCGAGTTTTCCGCGGACAGCAGTCGTCCTATCCGGTGGAGAAGGAATTCGGTTGCGACCAATCACCAAGGATCTACCAAAGGGTCTCGTCAAAGTGGGCGGAAAACCTCTTCTTCAATGGGTGGTCGAATGGCTGAAAGCAAGCGGGGTGAAACTTGTGGTTATGGGAGTCGCCTACCTCAAGGAGCAGATCATAGAATATTTTGGAAACGGAGAGCGATTTGGAGTTAGAATCAAGTACAGCGTGCACACCGTTGAGGGAGGAACAGGGGAAGGATTCAGGCTAGCCATCGCACGCCATGTCGACGAAAGCACATTCTTCGCCCTGAACGGTGACCAGATAACCGACATCAAACTCGGCTCAATGCTCTCGAGACACACCAAGATTGGCGGGCTCGCAACAATCGCGGTCGTGCATCCCCGGCTCCCGTTCGGTCTTGTAGAAGTCGACAAGCGGGATAGTTGCAGAGGATTCCTCGAAAAACCGATCCTCATGGATAGATTCATCTCGACAGGCGTCTACGTCTTCGAAAAGAAAATCACCAAATACTTGCCGGCGCGGGGAGATGTCGAGAGATTAACCTTCCCCCGACTGTCTCGTCTTAACAGGTTGGGTGCTTATAGACACCATGGGTCATTCATTACGGTGAACTCGTTGCGAGAACTCGAGGAAGCAGAAGAGGCTCTCAGGGAGAGCGCTTAGTTGAACGTGCTTGTGACTGGAATAACGGGGTTCATCGGGTCTAGGCTCGCCTCAAGGCTCGTTGATCGTGGAGACAACGTATACGGCCTGGTCAGACACTCGTCTGAAAGAGAGCTGAAGAGACTGGAGACCATAACGTCGCGAGTCCATCTTATTGAGGGCGACCTTGTTAGGTACCACTCGGTTCTATCTGCAGTCGAAGCGTGCGACCCGAACATAATTTTCCATCTGGGCGCGCTTACTCCTGTCCGACTCTCTTTCGACGATCCCTACCCATACATTGGAGTCAACTTCGATGGAACGGTAAACCTCGTACATGCAATCCTCAGGCAGTCACCCAACGCCAGGCTAATCGCGGCCTCAACTGCCGAGGTGTACGGCTGGCAGCCAGCCGATAGGCCAATCCGTGAAGACGCAATGCTAAAGCCAGCGTCTCCTTACGCAGTGACGAAGGCTGCTGCCGATAACTACATTCACATGGCGAACAAAATCTATCATCTCCGCGGGACGATACTGCGACCCATCAACAGCTACGGACGCATCTGGGAGAGCGGATTCTATACCGAATACCTCATCTCGAAAATGCTGAGGGGAGAAACCTGCTACGTTGGGGCTCCCGATTCGATAAGAGACTACATGTACGCAGACGATCATGTGGACGCATACCTCGACGTTGCCCAGACCGACAAATCGATCGGGGCCACCTACAATGTCTCTCCGGGAAACCCAGTGACCAACCTTGAACTTGCCAAGAAACTATCCTCAATAATTGGTTTCAAGGGAAAGATAATCTTCGGCTCGTACCCTCCTGGCTACCCACAGAGGCCGCAGAGTCAGGACCCGCCCTACCTGGTTCTCGAGAATGTTGCGATAAGCCGAGATGTGCACTGGAAACCAAAGTTCACGTTGGATGAAGGTCTCAAGACCGCCGTGGAACTGTGGAGAACAAAATCGACGTCACGGGAGCCGAGCTTCTGACTATTCGGACTCGGTGGAGGTGTCTTTCTNNCCTCGCAGACATATCTAATCGGCAGAATCCAACCCTCCAATGGAGCCTTCGAACGCTTCACGCCCGAACCGCACTGAGGACAGGACAGCGGCCCCTTCGAACCCCTCCGCATTGACCTAAAGACATCGAGCAGTGCCGACATGAAATGTCTCGCTTAGTGAAGCTCAATGCTTGTCTCGCGAAAGCCATACCCAACGAGGACCTTCTTCACCTTGTCGCGATGATCCCCCTGCAGAATGATGGAATTGTTCTTGGAGGTTCCACCACAGGCACAATAGGTCTTCAGTTTCGTAGCAAGATC
>DAFH01000036.1:5616-5737 GCA_002495485.1 Candidatus Bathyarchaeota archaeon UBA185 | reverse complement strand
GTCCGAATCCGCCCCGGCCCACTTTCAGGTCAAATTCACAACTGCGTGTGAAGGGGCCGCCGAACGGTTATCTATCGAAAGGCTCGAATCAACTCATTGACCGAGTTCCGCTACATCAACT
>DAFH01000036.1:0-5557 GCA_002495485.1 Candidatus Bathyarchaeota archaeon UBA185 | reverse complement strand
ACGTCAAGCTCGACATAATCAACGTCAAGTCCTATGACGGCATCGCCGAGCGAAACCCGCCCAGGATACTCACGACACTAACCGAGGCCGTGAAGGGCAAGAACGTCCTCCTCGTGGACGACCTGGTCGACCAGGGCGACACCATCGACACGGTCTCAAAGTACCTCCACAGCCAAGGTCCGGCGCTGCTGAAGACCGCGGTGCTCTTCAAGAAGCCCTGGAGCAGCGCCGACCCCGACTACTTCTTGGAAATAGTGGACAAATGGATCGTCTTCCCCTGGGAGCACGGCGAGGTCAGCAGGCTGCGCGTGGCCCGCGGGGAGATGCTCACGCAGGAGAGGAAGTAGCTCACGAGGACGGCCTTCGTCAGAGAGTTGTGTACAGCAAGTACGCATTGAGAGCGACGATGACAGAAGCGGCGAGGACCGCGAGGAGGTTGGTGGCTTTGGAGTTGACGAACTCCCCCATCAAAGATCTTCTGCTGGTGTAGGCAATCAGCGGAATCATCGGGAGCGGTATCATGAGGCTAAGAATCGCCTGGCTATAGACCAGAAGGCTAAGGGGGCTCAGTCCCAACAGTATCGCCGCTGTAGTCGGAAAGACGTTCACACACCTGGTGATTATCCTCCTGGCCCACACGTTCCAACGCTTTCCAATGAGGCCCTCCATGATCACCTGGCCAGCGATGGTGCCAAGGGCGGACGAGGAGAGGCCCGAAGCCAGCAGTGTCAAGGCAAAAAGTATGCCCAGCAAAGGTCCGTAGATCTTCCCAAGGCCAGAGACGAAGCTGCCAACCGTGAGGTTCACATTGACCCCGGTACCGGCGAAAAGGGGGACTGCAACTAGGAGTAGTCCGGCGTTGACGATCCCCGCTATGGTCAGCGCCAGGATGGTCTCGTTTCGATGAAGTTTGTTTATCCGGAACTTCTCCGCGAGACTGTGCTGCGGGTGCTTGTCTGTAGGATGGACAAGGGACTGAGAAACAGATTGGACCTGCTTTCCGTCTAGACTCTGGCCCATTAGGTCCATCTTGTTCTTCGAGAGCCACGAGTGTACGAAGAGCGCATGTGGCATCACGGTTGCTCCGATCATGCCCACAACGATCAGGACGGCCGCACTGTCAGGAGCCGTGGGGATCACCGAGCCGACAGCCGCCTGAGCAACGTCGGGACGAATCACGAATAGATTGTAGAAAATGCCAACGACGAGGATGCTAATCAAGAGAGCAAAGTACTGCTCAATCAGTCGAAACCGCCGATTCATCATCGTAAGCAGCAGGAGGACATCCAAAGCGCCAAAGATAGCTGCATAGATCAGCGGTATCCCGAACAGTATGTTCAGGCCCAAGACCGTCCCCAGATACTCTGCCAAATCCGTGGCAGCCGCAGCTGCTTCCGAAGCGATCCAGTAGGGAATGATGTATCGGTTCCTCCCGAGGGAAGTCCTGATCAGTTCAGGAAGGGAGTGCCCAGATGCAATCCCCAGTTTACCCGACAGGTACTGGAGGAGCATGGCCATCCCAGACGCCAGCCACCCTGCCCAAAGCAGAGCATACTTGTATCCGGCACCTGCTGCTATGTCCGTTCCATAGTTTCCTGGGTCCATATACGCTATGGATACCATCAGGGCTGGACCCACCCAGAGAAGAAATTGCCAGAGAGAGGACCTGTTCGCTGAAATGGTCTTGGGCTCCTGGACTGGCAAATGATGCGGTGGCTCCAGAACCCTCTCTGTGGAAGCGGTCATCGGTCGCAAACATGAGCGGTCTCCATATTTAAGTTAGACCGACAAAACATAGATTTGCGTTTCTCATAATTCTCCGCCTACCAAATCAAGAATGAAGCACGGAATCCTTTTATCGCCAGATCCGATTCCTGTATGTGAGGAAACTGCCTTGGCAACAGTTCTTCAGCCAAAGAAGGACATCTCGCGCCTCGAGGACTANNGAGGCAATATACAACTTGAACAGAGAGAAGGGTTATGTGAGCGCGGCAGACATTTCAGAGAGATTGGCGGTGAAGCCGCCGACTGTTTCGAACATGGTAAAGAACTTGGCAGACAAAGGCTACTTAGAATACAAGAAATACAGAGGGATGCGCCTTACATCCCAGGGGGAGAAGATAGCACAGTCGGTGATTAGGCGACACACTGTGATTTCGAAGCTCATCTCTATGCTTGGGGTAGACGATCGGACGGCCTATGTCGATACCGAAGGGATTGAACACCATGTCCATCCGAGCACTCTCAAAGGGTTCGAGAGACTTGCAGAGTACCTGCAGGACAACCCGGAGATACTGAGAGAGATACTCGAGCATGGAGACAGCAAGTGACCACGGTCAAGAAATTCCTCTTTTCCAATGCTGGTCAGGTCGTAAGTAGCTTGATTGTTCTGATCTTCTTTTCTCTCTCAAATTCCTTAGCCATGGTCGAAATCTCCCGACCGTCGCCAGCCAACACGAAAACCTCGACGCAGTCCTCGTGCGTCGGCCTGCAATGTACGTGGGTCTTGACTATGTCTTCGTACCTGTGCTTTAACCTTGTGACCGGTTCCTCGTCCTCCTTGTCGTGGCCCACTACGATGACGGCCGTAGTCATTCCGGCAATCGCATCCTTGGCCCGAGTATCTTCTAGGAGCATCCTTATCGCGGCTCTCACCAATTCAGAACGTCCCGCGAACCCCACGGACTTCTGAATCTCGTCCATAGATTTCAACATCTGGTCTGTCAGAGACAGACTAACGATGGGCATCAATCCCGTTTTGTTATTAAGACTATAAATGCTTTAGCCGCTGTCAATATTAACTGTTAATAGCTTTCTTGATAAAGGCCCAGCCGACACAGGAGGCAGTTGAGAAGGTCGACAATTCTCGTTGCGGCAGCCGTAATCCTCATTCTGGCGATCGGAGCGGTCTATGCTGGGGTTTACCTCGCTGGGAATGTCGGANNAGTCTCGTCTCTCAGGTCGGAGGATCCAAGGTCAACGTGACTAGCATAGTATCCGACCCAAACACCGACCCCCACGAGTACGAAAGCGACACATCCAACGCTCGGGCAATGGCGGACGCGTCCTTCGTCATCATAAACGGGGCAGGATACGACACTTGGGCGCAATTCTTGATCCAGGCGTCAAACACGCCTGGCCAGGTGGTGCTCAATGTTCAGTTGCTTCTCAAGCAATCGATCGACGCCAACCCTCACTTTTGGTATAGCCCCTATTACGTGAACGACACTGTGAGTGCCATGTACAGGGACTTGGTATCAATTGACCCTGGGGATTCCAGCTACTTCAGGCAACAGTATGCGGCCTTGAACGCTTCCCTCTGGTCGTCGTTCATGATGCAAGAAGGGATCATCAGGAGGCAATTTGGCGGGGCACCCGTTGCCTCGACGGAGAGCATATTCTTGTACATGGCCAATGCCACAGGCCTGAACGTAATCACCCCCCCGGCTTTTATGAAGGCCGTGGCTGAAGGGAACGACCCGTCGGCCCAAGACGTGGCCTCTTTTGAAGATCAGCTGAACGGAGGGAATAGCACAGTTCGCGTTCTCGTATACAACGAGCAGACTGTTACACCCCTGACACAGAATCTTCTTGCGTTGGCGGCAAAGAACGAGATTCCGTACGTCCGGATTTCCGAGACCATCCAGCCCCCCAATTTCACATTTCAGGCGTGGATGCAAGGGGAGGTCGGCCAGCTCCAGAATGCTCTCAACTCCGGCGCCTTAGGCAAGTGATAGAATGGAAACCACTCAGGTGCGTTCGGACACCGGAATGGCTCAAACGGCACTGATTGCCGCCAATGGGCTCTCAGCCGGATACGTCGGGAAGGCGATATGGACCGATGTAACCTTCTCTTTCGGAAAGGGGGAGTTCGTCGCTGTGATCGGCCCGAACGGTGCCGGCAAGACTACTCTCTTCCGCCTTCTGCTGGGACTCCAACGCCCGCTGGCGGGTTCAATCGAGATATTTGGGGAACCTCCCAGCAGAGGGAACCCGCGCATCGGGTATATCCCGCAGACCCACACGATTGACACCGACACGAACATCGAGTGCCTTGAACTCGTCCGCCTCGGGCGCTCGGGGACCCATTGGGGCCTGAACCCATTTCAGCATCACGACCGCGAGGCTGCTTTTGTTGCACTTAGGGCCACTGGGGCTGAAGACCTGGCGCACCAAAGGCTCGGGGCGCTTTCCGGCGGAGAACTTCAGAGAGTCTTCCTCGCCGAAGCGCTCGTGAGCGACCCTGACATCCTTCTCCTGGACGAGCCCCTGTCAAACCTTGACATACGGCGGGAGACCGAGTTATTGCACCTGATCAACGACGTGGTTCGGAACCGCGGCGTGACGGCACTATTGATCGCGCATAACATCAACCCCCTTCTCCCGCACCTGAACAAGGTCATGTACGTGGCTAACGGCAGAATGGCTACCGGGGCCCCAAGCCACGTTCTCACTTCAGAGAGCCTTACTAGACTCTACGGCGTCCAAGTAGAGGTACTGAAGGACCCACACGGGAATGTGGCCATAATAGGCGTCGAAGAACATCACGGTGATGTCCCCTGACTGTCCCTGTCAACATCTTTGGAGACCTTCAACAGATATGGTCGTATCAGTTCATGCAGCATGCAATTGAAGCCGGTTCTTTGAACGCCTCTGGTGGCTGGAATCACGGGTTACTTCATCGTCCTCCGGAGGTCGGCCTTCACCGCCCACGCATTCTCGGAAATCGGGTTCGCCGGGGCCGCCTGGGCAGTTCTCTACGGATTCCCCCCTATCGCAGGCCTCCTGATTGGTTCGAATCTGGGCGGACTCACCATTGCTTTCCTCGGACGGAAAGCAAGAAATCGTGACACACAGATTGGGATAGTCCTGGCGTTTTCCCTGGGGCTTGGCCTTTTGTTTCTCAAGTTGTACTCAGGTTATGCGACGGAGACATACTCCATACTTTTCGGACAAATTCTGGGCGTCAGCTACGACGCCGTCATGGAATCCCTTGTCGCGGCAGTTGCCATCCTTGCCGCGCTCGCGGTGATATACCGACCCCTCCTTCTAGCCTCTCTGGACGAAGACGTGGCAGAAGCGAAGGGTTTGCCGATGGTCGGTCTCGGAGCGG
The DNA here is from genome assembly GCA_002495485.1 of Candidatus Bathyarchaeota archaeon UBA185. GTDB lineage: Archaea > Thermoproteota > Bathyarchaeia > 40CM-2-53-6 > 40CM-2-53-6 > 40CM-2-53-6. The sequence goes on along the minus strand of DAFH01000036.1, from coordinate 444 downwards.
GTTTCCTCGTCATCGTCGCCGTCACGGTGTCATTCGCGGTGCAGGTAACGGGGGTACTGCTGATCTTCTCCTTGATGGTGACCCCTGGAGCAACCGCCCAGTACATCTCCCGCAAACCCTCAAAGGCCATAGCCGCATCGACAATCATCGCATTGGTGACGACGTGGTTGGGTCTTATTCTCGCGTTCTATACCCCCTATCCAGTGAGCTTCTTCATAACTGCAGAGGTTTTCGCGTTCTACCTTCTGGTCAGATCGGCGTACGGCAGAGCTTTTGAAAAGTCTCCCCGACTGCTACACACAGGGGCCTAAGCCATCAAGCATCCCCTAAGGAGTTGAACTGCCGCACAGATTAGGTCTGCAATCTAAATACTTCAAGAGGCACAGCATGAAGTGGGGAACCCGTTACGATCGACTTCAGCGCGGTAGCCTGGGTTCTAACAGC
>DAFH01000025.1 GCA_002495485.1 Candidatus Bathyarchaeota archaeon UBA185 | reverse complement strand
CACGTAGAGGCTCTTCATAATCGCTGAAGGCATCACGTAGACCTCCTCGATGAACTCCCGGACCCCGATCTCACGGCTCTGCTTCGCGATCACTAGCCTCTTGCCGAGACGCTGCGCGAGCAAAGTGGCGAGAGGTATTCCGTCGACCGCGGCAGTCATGACCTTGTTGATCCGTTTGCCGGCAAACGCACCGACAGCTTGCTGGACCGCCCGCTCGAGGAGCATGGTGTCGTTGATGATGTCGGTGTTGTCGAAGAATCCGAGATCGTCGAACTTGATCCGCTTGTGTAGCTCTTTTTCGAGGCCCATGTACTTCTGGAGGGTCTTGTTGATCTCCTCCGCCCGCTCAGCGGTCGGGAGAACGTGGCCCTTGACGTAGCGGCTCAGCACCGTCTCGGGCAGGTGCAGTATCTGTGAGAGTTGTCTGTACGTGTATTCTGTCTTCGCAAGATTAAGGAGCTCGATGGTTTGGAGTTTGTACTTGAGATCTAGAATGCGCGAAGTGTCCTTCATCGCTTGTATTCGCGCTTTAGCCCCGGACACCATGTATAACGTTTTCCGTTTTTCTATGACATACGTTTTTTCCCCGTCGGCTGTGGACGATTCCTCTGCTGTTCTGATATTTTCCATCATAGACAGTTGTCGCGGGACTGCCGAGTCTTATCAGAGAGAGCTGAATGAATCTCTCGCCCTTCCGAAGCCTGACAAGTCTATCTCCGGCATTATAGAGACTGACAGTCAGCTGGCCCCGGAACCCTGGATCGACCAGCGCGAGGCTGGCGATGACGCCCTCGCGGGCCAGACTCGATCTGATGTGAAGTATTCCGAGAAGATTCTCCGAAAGCTCGACACGTTCGAGCGTAGCCACGAGTTTGTGCCGTCCAGGTTCGATCATCATATTCTCATGCACTCTGAGATCCATGCCCGCCGGGTTCAGCTTCGCAATCCGCGGTAAGATTCGTAGCTGTCTGGTTTTTATCGCACTAGCTATCTCACTGTCCGAGAGGGCCATTGGGGTCGTTGATTATCGCGATAATTGACGTTAAAACATGGCCGGTTCGTGAGACCTGATGGCAAGAAAATCTAGCAGACAAGTACCATACCGGAGCGCTTCCGTAGGCTCCCTCGCGGACCCCAGAGTCTGGCGGAAGGGGGTCCAGTATCTCAAGAGAAAGGATCCGACGCTGGCACGCATAATCCGCGAGACCGGTCAAATAAGATTCGATCTCGACGATGACCATTACGAGGCCATAGTCGGCTCTATCATATTCCAGCAACTCGCAGGGTCCGCTGCCCAGGCGATTCTCAACCGGTTCAAGGAGGTGTACGGCGGAAGGCTGCCGACACCAAGAGAATACCTAGCGACCGATGTTGGGAAGCTTCGAAAGAGTGGCTTGTCTCCACAGAAGATATCGTACATCAAGGACCTCGCGGAGAGATTGGAGGATGGAAGGCTTGACCTGAAGAAGATGGAGGAGCTGTCGGATGAAGAGGCGATGAGCGAGCTTGATGCGGTGCGCGGGATCGGACGATGGACCGCAGAGATGTTCCTATTGTTCAAGCTGGGACGGACAGACGTCCTGCCCGTTGATGATCTAGGTCTGCGGAAGGCCGCGAAACGAGTCTACCGGTTGCGCAAGCTTCCGTCGAGAGAAAAGTTTGAGGAACTAGCCGTGAACTGGCATCCGTACTCGTCCATCTCAACACTCTATCTCTGGAAGAGCACGGAGAAGCCTGAAGCGCCCGCAAAATGGTAACACGAAGCTTCTGCACGATCAGGGCAAGACTAAAACAATCCAATTGACGTGGCATATGGGACAGGATTGCCAGGAAGACCCGGACCGTTAACACAGCCCCATCCACCCTATACCGACACGTCGCGACCTCCCCCGAACCCGCCCAAGCATCAGGCAGCCCGGTGCAAGCGCTGCAATAAGGAGGAAGAATTGGATGGCAAGAGACTGTGTGCGGAGTGCCGATGGAAGATAGAAGCGGGACTTGAACCTCCTCTTCAAGAACCGGAGAAGAAGCATCACTTCTGGTCGAAATGAGGTCTTTTCTCCATCTGCAAATGACCTATGATCTATTGTCGGCCTATCCAGCAGGCGTTCTTGCTCTTGTCATACCATGAGTTCACGTATTCGCCAGTGCTGATTCTGTTGCATACGAAGTTGGCATCGCAGTAGTCGCATATCTCCTCGTTACCGATGACCCAGCCTGTTCCCGGGTCCATGTCCGTCTTCAATTCGACCATCTCTTCCGACAATCCCTGTGTCAGCGTGTCGAACGAATCGCTGGTGCACTGGTTGCAACCTTGAGCGCACGGATAGGGCTCTACCGTGTAGAAGGGTCCGCTGGGACCGTTGACAGTATCATGATAGTCGCAAAAGGTGCTGCACGATATGTCACCTGAAAGTGAAGTAGTTATTCCGGGTGGCAGGAAGATGTTGTAGGCTCCGCTAGTTCCAAGATTTGTCACCGTCCCGGCGCCTATCCAGCTTGTGAGCGTTTTTCCAATCTGATCGTTTGAGAGCTGCGTGGGCGGGTCTTGCGGTATCGTGACTGGTGCGATCATTTTACCGATTCCGACGTTGTATTGGCTTAGGCCGCCGGAATAGCTCTGGTCGGATTCTAGATGCGCGACCGCAAGCTCAAGCCGGCTCATCCATTGGGCCGAGGAGGGTTTCGTGTAATATGTGCCCCAGTAGATGTCTTGCCAGGTGTAGCCGTTCTGCCAGAGGGGTCCGCCATTGTATTTCACTATGGACGCAGCTGCCATTGGCCGAACGCGATGGTTGCAAGGTTGTGCGTAGTGCCATACTCCCGAGGGCTGTTGGTCATAGGTGATGTGGTAGTCGATGATCGGGACTCTGAGACGACTCGTTGTGCCTCTTACTCCAACGTGGTGGAAGCTCCTAGTGGTACTCCCGCAGATTGGACAGCCAGAAATTGTCTTGCAGTAGTCACATCTATCCATGGCGCAACAGCCCGTACGGACGTCTTCTAGGATTTAGCTCCTAGATTGTTACCGTCCGCTGTTCCTAACGGTTCAGGCCCCGAAAAATACCGACTTGAACAGGCGGGCTTTTCAGAAGAACCATGTCGAAATCTGAATCGACCAGCTTCGTCTTCGCAAACGCAAAGGGCGAACTCTCGCGCACCATCAACCAGCTCAAGAAGCTCAACAACGTAGCATCCGTCACACCAGTCACGGGACGGTTCGACCTCGTCATCCGTCTCAGGACCAACGAGCCCGCCAAGGCCTACAGCGTTGTCGAGAGGATCCGCAGCATCAGCGGCATCACCAGCACCCAGACAGCCCTCTCCATCAACAGCGTTACCAACCCCAAGAACAGGGAAGAGTCGAACGAGCCTCCTCTAGCCTATGCTCTCGTCAAAGTCAAGGGCAAAATCCAGAGCGTGCTCCAGAGACTGAAATCGTTCCCCAACCTCATCGAAGCGCACCTCGTTCCCGGAGAGTTCGATGTCGTCGCCTCGTTCAACGGCTTCAGCCAAGACGAGCTAATGGAGAGTTCCGTTGAGAAGCTCAACAGCATCAACGGAATAACTGCCAGCGAGACACTAATCTCCTGGACACCAAGCAACCAACCATAGGCAAAGGAGAGCATAGGCTCTCCAGCCTACTATTTTTGATGAGTTTTCGCAAAGAATTAAGCCTGTAACTAGTTTCCCCTCAGACGCTTCCTTTGATCCTAGATGTCCAGAGTCGACGCTATTAGGGGTCTCATGCTCGGAGGCTACCGGTTCGGCCTCATGATCGATATTCCAGTCCTCGCCACCTTTGCGCAGGCAACGATAGGGACAGGCACGTACACGTTCGGGAGAATGAAGCTCTAAACCCCGGAAGAATCCTCAGGCCCGTAGAGGAGCCCCCAGAACTCCCGGCATTTCTCTGCTTCAACGCATCCGAGGCTCCGTACACAAATGCTACGATTGTGTGACAATGAATTCCATTGTGAACGGTCCAGCTATAGGCATCAGCGTTAAGTCCTCCACGATGAATGAAATGCGGATCCTCTGTGAAGAAGAATTCTCGAAAGGTGGCTAACATGTCCGTTGCACAACAAGAGAAGCTCCTGAAACGAGCCTACGAGCCCGCGAGGCTGGCAATGAAGTACCATCCTTTGTATCATGGAAAGATAGAGATTGCCCCGAAAGTTCCCGTCAGCGCCTTCGACGACTTCGCAATATGGTACACACCCGGTGTGGCTGACCCGTGCAAGGACATTCAAAAGAATCCTGACAAGGTCTTCGACTACACAAACAAATGGAATACCATTGCAATCGTCTCCGATGGCACCCGTGTTCTAGGACTCGGGGATATTGGACCCGAGGCAGGGCTTCCCGTCATGGAGGGGAAGAGCCTGCTCTTCAAGTATCTAGGCGGAGTTGACGCCTTCCCGATCTGCCTCGGAACCAAAGACCCCCAGCAGATCATGCAAGCTGTGCACTGGCTTCAACCATCCATCGGAGGAGTCAACCTCGAAGACATCGCCCAGCCGAAGTGCTTCGAGATCCTCGACACCCTCAGAGAAGACAAAGACGTGCAGATTCCAGTCTGGCACGATGACCAGCAGGGAACGGGGACCGTAGTCTGCGCGGGACTCATCAACGCGGTAAAGATCGTCGGCAAGAAACTGGACAAGGTTTCCGTCTGCATGCTCGGTGCGGGAGCTGCGTGTATCGCCACCGCCCGAATAATCATTGAGGCCGGAGTAACTCCAGGCAACGTCATCATGGTTGACAGCAAGGGAATCCTGAGCAAGCAGAGAACCGAGCTTCAGGAGAACTACAAGGCCAAGTGGGACATGTGCGTCAAGACGAACAGTGAGGGACGCACCGGAGGTCTCAAAGAAGCGATCAAGGGCGCCGACGTGCTCATCGCAATGTCCCATTCGGGACCCGGCATCATTCCAAAAGAACTCATCTCCACGATGAGCGAGGATTCGATTGTCTTCGTCTGCGCGAACCCTGTCCCGGAGATCTGGCCCTGGGAGGCTCAAGAAGCCGGCGCGAAAATCATAGCAACCGGACGATCAGACTTTCCAAACCAGGTCAACAACAGCCTCGGCTTTCCGGGAATATTCAGAGGCACCCTCGACGTCAGGGCGAAGACGATCACCGACGAAATGTGCATCGCCGCCGCGAACGAACTTGCAAAGGTTGCCGAAGACAGAGGCCTCGACGAGAACAACATAATCCCCAACATGGGAGACTGGGAAGTCTTCCCGCGAGAAGCCGCAGCTGTCGGAGCCAAAGCCGTGGAACAGGGAATAGCCAGACTCAACCTGAAACGGAAAGAGATCTACGAACGCGCCGGCGCGATCATACAACACGCTCGAGGAACAGCAGACCTTCTGATGCGAAGGGGAATCATCAAACCCATTCCAGCACAAGCCCTGAAAGCCATCTCAAGCAAGACCGCGAAACATACCCAGGTTCACCGGATCTCAAAGCACTAAGGGAAACGACGCGGGGGCAGTTGATGCACGGAGACAATCGACCATGACATCGTAGTCATCGGTTCCGGTCTAGCCGGGCTACGAGCCGCACTAGAAGCATCCCGAGCCAGCCAAGGGAAACTCAGCGTCGGGATCCTTACGAAGGTCCAGGCCATGCGCTCGCACAGCGTGGCCGCTGAAGGCGGAACTGCAGCAGTCCTCTATCCGGATGAAGGCGACTCGATAGAGTCCCACATCTGGGACACGATCAAAGGATCGGACTTTCTCGCAGACCAAGACGCCGTAGAACTGTTCGTCAAATCGGCCCCTGAGGAAATCAGACTACTCGAACGCTGGGGAATGCCATGGTCCCGGCGAGCAGACGGCAGAATAGCCCAGAGACCCTTCGGAGGACACGAGTTTCCACGCGCGACCTTCGCATCTGACAGAGTGGGATTCCACGAGATGCAGACACTCTACGGAATACTCCAATCCTGTCGCAACGTCGAATTCCACCACGAATGGTTCGCCACCTCGATCCTCCACCGCCACGGAATCTTCCAAGGAATAACAGCGGTCGAACTAAAGACAGGCAACTTCGTCCTCGTCCGTGCAAAGGCGGGAATCATCGCCACAGGAGGAGCGGGAAGAGTCTACGGATTCACAACATACGGCTACCACTCAACGGCAGACGGACACTACCTAGCATACCGCGCAGGACTCGCTCTCAAAGACATGGAATTCATCCAATTCCATCCAACAGGTCTCGTCCCTAGAGGAATTCTCGTTACCGAGGCCTCCCGCGGCGAGGGCGGCTTCCTCGTCAACAAGGACGGAGAGAGGTTCATGAAACGTTACGCTCCCTCGAAGATGGAGCTGGCTCCACGCGACGTAGTCTCAAGGAGCGAGATTAGTGAGATCAACGAAGGCAGAGGCATCGAAGGCCCGGACAGAATCGACTGCGTTGGCCTGGACCTCCGCCATCTTGGGAAAGAAAAGATCCTGGAGAGGCTTCCACAGATTCGAGAGATGACCATGAAATTCTTGGGCATCGATCCCGTGGACGAGATCATACCGGTCGAGCCGGCTGCCCACTATGCAATGGGGGGAATACATACGGACATATCCGGCGCGACCGAGATTCGTGGACTGTGGGCTGCAGGAGAAACCGCGTCAGTAAGTGTTCATGGAGCCAACCGTCTCGGTGCCAACTCAACCTCCCTTTGTCTAGTGTATGGACGAATCGCTGGAAAAGAAGCGACCGATTACGTCAATGATGGTCATGATGGTGGAGAACTTTCCAAAGCCCAGGCCCTCTCTGAGGAGAGTCGAGTCTACGACGATACTCTACACGGGTCTGGGTCCGAGAACCCGTACGAAATACGTGATCGTCTCCAGAGAATAATGGACAAACATGCATACGTCTTTCGGACGAGTGAAGGACTCAAGACTGCTCTCCGAGAAGTTCGGCAGCTGAAAGAGGAAGCCTATCGTCGAGTCACGGACAAGGCCAAAGAGTACAACACAAACCTGGAACATGTACTGGAACTCGATTCTCTCCTAGAGACAGCTGAGGTCATGCTCGTCAGCGCCCTAGCCCGCCAAGAAAGCCGTGGCGCGCATGCCAGGCTGGACTATCCGAAACGAGATGATGCCAACTGGTTGAAACACACAGTAGCTCGCAAGACCGCGGACCTTCCTAGCATCGACTATGTTCCCGTGAAGATCACCAAGTATCTACCGACGGAGAGGAGGTATTGAATTGGGACAGGAGACGGTTACCGTAGAACGGGCGAAGGCCAAGCGGGAACTAAACCCTGTCAGCTGGCTTTTCCGAAAGCCGATGAATCTCGAAAAGCTAGCACTCGCGGCTCAACGGGTCTCAGGACTCGGAATGCTCGTGTACCTAACCTTCCACATTTTCGTCATCGGGTCCGTCGCGAGCGGCGCTGACGTTTGGAGGAGCGTTATGAGCACATTCTCCAACCCGTTCGCCGATATCGGCGACCTACTCATGATAGCCGGGGCCGCCTTCCACGCCGTGAACGGCGTACGAGTGCTGCTGTTGGAACTCACACCCTTAACCGGAAGACCAGCAAGGCCGGATTATCCATACAAGGCACAAAGTCTCGGAACCGGGCAGAGATCGATCATCTACGCGGCGATCTTCATGGCGGTTCTTGCTTTAGTCATAGCCACCTACTACATCTGGGGGCACTAGAATGAGAGAGTCGACACTACAACTCATCAACATCGCAATGATCATGGCACTGCTGTTGACACTGCCCGTCCATTTTGCGATGCAGGCGTTCCTGGGAGTGGGAGGCTACACTCAGGCACTGGCGTACAATACGGTAGCGGACCGCTACCAAACACTCATCACAATAACGCTCCTGACCGTTCTCCTTGCTGCAGCTTCATACCATGGACTCTACGGCCTCCGCAGAATCCTCCTGGAGTTCAAGTCAGGTCCGACATGGGACAGGCTGGTGTCCGCGGGAACGCTGGCCGCGGGCCTAGTAATTCTGGGATGGGGTCTTCGAACAATAGTCGTGATGGGTTGGGGAATATGACCGGACAGGTGTTGGTTTCAAAGAGTCTAGAAACTCTCCGCACCGTGAAGGTATCTCAGAATATGGACGGTCTCTTGAAGATCCACAGGCGCAATCCCAATTCGGAAGACCGCAGTACGAGAGCAGAAAGCTTCAGTTTCCCGATTTCGAAAGGCATGACTGTTCTCGATGCTCTACTCTGGGTCAAGGAACACGTTGACGCTGGTCTGGCCTTTCGATACTCGTGCCGCATGGGCAACTGTGGCTCATGCGGGATGATGGTCAACGGGAAACCAAGATTGGCGTGCGAGACACAGATCTCAGAGGTTGGCAATCGGGTCGAGGTGGCGCCCCTGCCAGGCTTTCCCCTGGTCAGAGACGTGGTCGCAGACTTTGATACGTTCTTTCGCCGGTATTCCGAAATCAAGCCGCATCTCATCCGGCACGAAACGGAGAATGATAGGCCGCCGCAAATAGAGCTATTGCAAACGGACGAGCAGCTACGAGATTATTACCAGTTCAGCATGTGCATCATGTGTGGACTATGCGACTCCGCATGCCCGATCGTAGCCGGGGATCCCCAATTTCTAGGGCCCCAAGCCTTAGCCCAGGCATACCGTTTCGCCGCAGATTCTAGAGATCAAGGCTGGAAAGAACGGGAGAAGATCATCGATACCGTTCACGGATGCTGGGACTGTAGAGTCGCGGGATCGTGTAGCGCGGTGTGTCCCAAGGGAGTTGATCCTGATCTCGGGATCCAGCTCCTCAAGAGAAAGCTTCTAGCCGGTCGCTTCAAACCGGCACTCGTCCCTGAAGCCCAGTGACTGGGAACTGAATTTCCTATAATTGGCTCGCCTAAGCGTCTAAGCGTGTGCTACATAGTTCTCTGTAAGCATAACAGGGATTGCGGGGTTGTCCATTACGACACTGCCGTCGTCCCTTAGATGGATTTTCATAGAGTAGATCTCAAGCCCGGACGCAGTGCCATCTATCAGGGCCTTCAATATTCTCGGGTCTTTCTCAGAGTTGGGTGAGAATGCTCTAGCCCGGGGGTGGGCAGCGATGAAGACGATTACGGCTCGTCGGCCGCTGCTCGCAATTTTCGATAGAAGCCTGATGTGTCGCAGGCCCCTATCTGTCGGGCAGTCGGGATATTTCGAGTAATAGCCGGTAAAATAGGCAGCGGATTTTGTCTCCAAGAATCCTCTCTCATCTCCGCGACCGATGGCGTAGTCGATGCGTGAATCCTCGTACCGCACTTCCTTGCCAACAACGTTCCAGTTTCTCAACCATGGAAGTAAGCCCCTTTGTGCTGCAATCTCAAACGCTCTGGCTTGGAACCACGGGTCAATTAGCGCCGCTTTACTCCTGTTCACCAACACCCCAGCAAGTGTGTAGGAAGTCTTTCCACCCATCTTGGGAACGCATAAGCACGGAGCGCCTGAGACAAGCAAGTCGAGAAGACGACCCGTGTTTCTCACTAGAGCGAGACTTCTCTCACCGTTGCGAATCTCTGCGACGAACCTGTTTAGTCTACGGACGAATTGAAACTGATTTACCCCTAGGGTGAAGAGCACATTACCAGTTTCTTCCATCACGGAAGGCAAGAGATTACCCGCGGATCGATACGCGTCGTGATTGGCGACTGCGATGCATAACAACCTAGAGTGGACCTTGTTGTTCAAAATTGTGATAGTGCCCATGGGACCCGTAGAAACATCGGTCGTAGAACAGCTTTCCATGTCGCTCAGGAGAAATTCCCAGAATCAGACATTCACCATCTCCGAAAGGATCGACTTGCCCGACCAAGCATATGATCCGAGGAGGCGACAGTATGATTCCGACAAGTTGCTCATGCTTCTCTCGTCTCTAAGCGTCGACGCTGATAGAGTGTTGGGAGTAACCGAGGTTGACCTATACGTCGAGGGTCTTAACTTCGTATTCGGAGAAGGTCTGTCACCGGGAAAGGTCTGTGTGATTTCGACCTACAGACTGCGACCCGAGCCGTATAGAGAAGAAAGCAAGGATTTGTTCTTTCAACGTCTGATCAAAGAAGCTGTCCACGAGCTAGGACACACCATGGGACTCGGCCATTGCCGAAACCCCTCTTGTGTCATGTATTTCTCGAACGGCATCCTCGACACGGACAGAAAATCCAACAGCTTCTGCGAAATATGCAAGGCAAAGTTCAGTTTCTTGTACCGGCCCCGCTAACCCAACGCAGCCTCCGATTCAAACCTGCTCGGTTCGCCAAGAACGAAACAATTTGCGTCGGACCTGTTGCTACTCTCACACTTTCTTCGCTCTGCCCATTGCAATGGCGACTATTGAGACTATGATGAGCAGTATACCTACGCCAATAGCCACAAGTGCGGGAAGAAAAATCGTGCTCTGTATAGAGCCTCCGACTAGAGGCAGAAAGGGGAGAAGGATCACGATTGTCAGTAGAGTCAGAACCACTAGAGCCAAGCCTCCGAGTAACGCAAGGACCCCAAAGACCAAGCCGACTATTCCCAGTATTCTCAGTTTTGTCATTCGATTCCATGAAAGGCAAATGTGTCCGCTCTACTTGAGAGAGTCGTACACATTGTGATACTCGGATCAGTTTCCGAAGACGCTAGTAAGTGTTGAGTCAAGTCTGAACGCGTATGGTTGCTATTTCCGATAGGACCGAGTCAACGTCGCTTGTCATCCGTCTCACTCTGCCCTCCTCGAGAACCATGATAATGTTACAGTTCCTGAGTGTGCTGGGGCGATGGGCGATCATCAGAGTAGTTCTGCCTTCCATGAGCTCCTGGATCGTATCGAGTATCGCTGACTCCGTATGAATGTCTAGAGAGCTGGTCGGCTCGTCGAGTACCAAGACGGGCGCGTCTTTTAGAAACGCTCGGGCGATGGAGATGCGCTGACGTTCACCGCCGGAAAGCTTCATTCCCCGCTCACCTACCAGCGTGTTGTATCCTTCTGGCAGACCCATGATAAAGTCGTGAGCGTTAGCGGCTTTCGCTGCGGCGACGACCTCCGCCATCGTTGCGTTTGGACGGGCGAAACGAATATTCTCAGCAACTGTCGTCGAAAAGAGTACTGTTTCTTGGTGGACCACGGCGAACTGGTTTCTAAGATCGGCAACCTTGTAGTCTTTCAAGTCTATTCCGTCGAGAGTGATTACGCCGGCTGTGGGATCGAACAGTCGAAGTAGCAGGCTTGAGAAAGTCGTCTTGCCTGAACCGGTTGGACCAACAACTCCGAGCCGGTTACCCGCTGGCAGTTCGAAGGTCACATCGTGCAGAACCGCATGATCCTTCGTGTATTCGAAAGAGACATTGTGAAAAGCAATTTCTCCTCTGGCTCTGGTCAGGGGCAGAGCGTTGGGAGATTCTGGCACATCGGGTTTCTCGTCGAGAACCGAATTGTATCTCTCAATCCCTGTAAGGGACATCTGAATGTCCAGAATGGACTGGCCAACACTCCGCAATGGAGTATAGAGTTGGGTCACGTAGAAGTTTACCACCAACAGGTTCCCTAGCGTAAGGATGCCGGCCTCAACGTGCCCAATCCCAATGTACAGCACAGCAGCCAGGCCCGAGGCAGTGACCACGCCGACCAAGAGACCGTATACAGCGCTGTTGACTTGGACACTGAGCTGCGCCGATAGGCTCTCGTTATAGTGGGAAACCAGTTGCTCGCTCCTCCGATCTTCCTGCCCGTAAGATTTGACCAGTCTCGACGCACCGAGACTCTCTTGCGCCACAGCCATTGCCGCGCTTTCTGAGGCTCTGAACTTTCGCCATCCAGCCCGGATACGCGGACGAAATACCAGCGTGAGCACGAACATCAGCGGCGAAACGAGCAGAGCAATGACGGCGAGTTGCCAGTCCAAGTACAACATGACGAGAATCATTGCCACAAGAGTCAGTATCGAGGTGGTGAGCGGGATGAGGCTGTCAATTCCGAAAGAGCGAAGCATGGGAGCATCGTTTAGAGTGCGATATGCCGAGTCTGCTGCTCCCATCGTGTCGTGATATGATACGGACAGGCGTTGCATCTGCCGGAACAGGCGGGACCGTACGTCGAGAGTCATTCGATTTCCGACCTTGTTGCTGTACCAGACATTCGCCAGGTTCTGGAGATAGGTCAGTACGGCCGTCGTCAGTAGAATACCGATCGCCAGCCAAAGAGCAAAGCTCCTTGAGGGCTGCGAACCGACAAAGACGGTGAGATATCCAGGCAACGGTTGAGACCCAAGAACGCTGTCCACTAGCAGTTTGACAGGGATCGGTGTAATCAGTGTAATCGGAACTGCCAAGAGAGACAGTACCAGCAGAACAATCATCGGCCAGAGGTACGGCCGAAGATCGTCGAAGGCTCGTCTTAGCATACCGTGATCCTATTCTTCCATGAAATAGGCAGATCTAGCGAATAAACACTCGCGACGAGAGATATCTGTTCTCGGCCAGTTAGTCAAGTAACCAGATTCCCGCCGAGTACGAACTCAATGTGTTTGTGGGTACAGAAACGATTTCTCCACAGTCGAGAGCGGGCCTGGCAGAGGTTTGCCCCGCAAAGGGCATATTGAGGAAGATGGCATGGGTTTCCGCACAGTATCGAAGATTTTCAAAGTCATTCACCCCAACCACCTCAGGTTCAAGCCCAAACGGAAGAAAATCTTCCTCTTCCCCATTGCCTTCCTAGCGCTCGTCATTTTCTCCGTCTCTCCCGCACACGCAGCACTCGCCATTGACGGGACAGCAATCTTTGGCTCATCTTCAAGCGTATCATCGGGCGTCGTGACTCTAACCACAACCAATCCCAATGACATCATCTATGTCTTCGTAACCGTAAGAGACTTCGGCCCGACTGTCAGCTCGGTGACAGCAACAGGCTTGACGTTTGCACTCCGTGGGTCAGTAGACAACGCTGGTAACGTAATCAGCTATGCATACTACGCAATCGCGAATTCGGCACTTTCCTCGGCTCAGATCACAGTCACCCTCACGGGAGGCTCGACCAGGATCACCATTACCGCGTTCGGGGTTAGTGGAGCAAACACATCTTGTCCGTTCGATCCTAACACCAGCGGATTCGGCTCAGCAACGGGCAACAGTGTCACGCCTTCGGTCACGATATCGACTTCGACCGCGAATGACATGATCGTTGGACTGGTCGGTACTTGGATACCTAGCGGAAACTCACCGCCGTCCTTTACTCCGGGAACGGGCTTCAGTCTGATCATAAACCCGTACGTCGCAAGCACATCTGGCAGTTCTAACGTAGAGGGTGGTAGCGAGTACAACGTGGTGAGCAGCGCTCAAACGAATCTTGCAGTGAGCGCTACTCTAGGCACAAGTTCTCAGTGGGCAATGCTGGCGGACTCGATTGAAATGGCAGGAGCCACTTGTCAGCCGATCACGATAACACCGGCGAACGGTGCTCCATCAGGGACCGGGACAGTCTCAGGCTGCAGTGTCTCACCTACGACCATAGCATTTGATGGCAATCAACACTTCTTCACGGCCACCGGGTCCTGCGCATTGACCGTGACGGTCCCAGCTGACGGTGCGAATGCCCGCTACAGGTTCAGCGGCGGAACCACCTACTCCGTGACAACATGCGCGTCCGGAGTCTGCGCTCCCGCAAGCACTACTGTCTACTATCAGCTAAGGAACACCTACGGCGTCGTTACAGCCGGTCAGGGTCCACCAGCGTGGGACGCGGGCCTTACGTTCACGTTTACCGGGACAATTTTGGGAACGGGGGGCCAAACGATATGTTCGGACAGCCCCACGAGTGGCACAACTACAACGGCCACATGTAATGCCTGGGCGGACTACAACCAGGCCGTCGCCGCGCCGACAAATCCCACTGGTCAGGGCGCAAACATCCAATGGCAAGTCTCGGGCACGTCCTCTTTCTCAGACACGACGGGAGGTAACTCGCACAACGTCAACTACTACAAACAGCTACAGAACACCTACCAGGACACACCGAACGCACAGACAACATGGGACAACTCACTGAACGGAGGCCAACCGACTGGAACCTCGCTGGGAGTCCCGGGAACAAGCATCTGTACCATCACTCTCCCAGGTGGAGGCGGAAGCGCCTCTTGCACCGGGTGGGCTGACTACAACACGCCGGTCTCGATCGGGGTCATTAGCAATGCTCCTCCTAACTCGCGCTGGCTTCAATCCGGAGCTTCCTCTTTTACCGACACCAGTGGGGGAAACACGCACACGTCCAACTTCTACAAGCAATGGACAAACACATTCCAGATTTCCGCTTCCGCACCGTCGGCTTTTGATTCAGGACTCACATTGACCATCACAGGAACCTCCCTTGGAACCGCAGGCTCCCCAATCTGCACGATCACAACCACGACCGCTTCCACTGCCTCCTGCTCCGGTTACTCCGACACCACCGCGTCCGCAACCTTCGCAGCGAACATGACAGGCACTCCTTCAGACACTAGATGGGAAAACAGCGCCGACGGTGCGACGAGCACGGCAACAATCAGTTCTGGCGGGAACGCATTCAACGCCAGTTATTACAAACAGCTCTGGAACACGTACACCGCCAATCCGTCAGCGCCAACGACATTCGACGCCAACATAACGTTCACAGTAACCGGGACCTTCCTGGGGGTGCCCTCGTCCACAATCTGCACAGTCTCGGTCCCAGCATCGCCCGGGCCCAGTTCCTACAGCTGCGCAGGCTATGCTGACTACAACACGGCCGTCAACATGGCCACAGCATCTGGAAACAATCCAACGAACACTCGATGGGAAATAAGCGGGACAGGGTCGTTCACCGACACAACTGGCGGAAACACCCACATAACCAACTACTACAAACAGCTGAGCGATACATACCAGATAACCCCCAACGCCCAGCCCACATGGGACGCGGGCCTCGGTTTCACACTCACCGGAACTCTGCTAGGAGCCAGCGGCAGCACCATATGCACCATCTCCCCGGGAGGAGGTTCCGGGATACAGTCCTGCACTGCCTGGGCAGACTACGACACGGCCGTCAATTTCCCATCCAATCCAAGCGGCCAAGGGCCAAACATCAGATGGCAGCCCTTGGGAACCCAATCATTCACCCAGACGACCGGGGGCAACACCAACAACATCAACTACTACAAGCAGCTCAGCAACACCTACCAAGTCACCGCGAGCGGCCAATCAACGTTTGACTCCGGTCTCTTGGCCCTCGTCAACCGGACATATCTAGGAACCGGTTCAACAGTCATTCTCATAGCGCCCTCCGGAGGAGCCGCGACAGGATCAGTGTCCGGCTGGACAGACTACGATACAGCAACGACTTTCCCGGCGTCCATGGAGGGAGCCGCCGCAAACGCTAGATGGGAAAACCTGGCAAACGGCCCCAGCGACACAACGCCGATTACGACTGGTGGTGCTACGTTCAACGTGGATTATTTCAAGCAGTGGAACAACACGTTCCAGATAACCGCCAAAGCCCAGTCCGCTTTTGACCCGAATCTCACCCTGCCCCTAGTCGGGACTTATCTAGGAACCGCTGGATCCACAATATGCAACGTCCCTACAACTGCCATGGCGACAGCCTCATGCTGGGGATACAGCGACAATGGTTCAACAGTTGCTTTCGCAACTACTCTCTCTGGGGCTCCACTCAACTCGAGATGGGAGAATAGCGCCGGCGGAGCGACCGACACGGGCACGATAGTATCAGGAGGAAGTACCGTCAACACGGACTACTACAAACAGTGGACTAACACCTTCCAAGTGACCCCGACCGGACCGACGACGTTCGACTCGGGAAGAAACTTCACGATTACCGGGACATACCTAGGAACTCCAGGAACGACCATATGCGTGATNNGACCATATGCATCATTACTCCTGTCAGCGGCGAAGGCATCTCTTCTTGCTCAGGATACAGCGACAACAACGCGGTTGCAACGTTTCCCGCAACTTCGAGCGGAGGGACGGGTGGCACCAAGTGGGGGAACAGCAACAATGGCGCACAAGACACGCCTGCCATCACATCAGGCGGCAACAATTTCAACGCGAACTATGCATTGTTGGGTCTGAGTATTTCGTCCAGCTTCCTATTCTTGCTCATTCTACCGATCATAGCGGCCTGCGTTGGAGTCTTCATCTTGGCCTTCTGGGTTCGACGAAAGAAGACAAGACATACACGACAGGTCATACCCGGAACAGAGCACGTCAATTCGCCGCCCGGGCCGACAAGCCCATGAGCTAATCGGAGACCCACATCTCGTCCCTGGCTGGTGGCCAGCGACCAGCAACCTTGAGAAGTTAACTAATTCTACTTCAAGCTCGGGCACTGCATCAAGCTTGACCAACGCTGAGAGCCCGCCAGATCTCGCACTGTCTATTGCTGTTGAAGCACGGGGGCTGAGAAAGGAGTTCGACGGTCTCGTGGCAGTGGACTCCATTGATTTTCAAGTTCTGAAAGGCGAGTGTTTTGGTTTTCTCGGGCCCAACGGAGCGGGCAAGACAACAACAATGAAAATGATCTACTGCGCGTCGCCCAGAACGTCAGGAAGACTCCTGGTAGAAGCCTTAGACGTTGACACTTTTCCACGGGAGACCAAGGCCAAGATCGGAGTATCTCCCCAAGAAGAGAATCTTGACCCGGACTTTACAGTCTTCCACAACCTAATTGCCTATTCAAGATACTTCGACATTCCAAGACGTGTGGCGGAAGCGCGAGCAGAGAAGCTTCTGGATTTTGTAGCGCTCAAGGAAAAGCGCGATGTCGTCATCACGGAACTATCCGGCGGCATGAAGAAGCGGTTGATCCTAGCACGCGCCCTACTCAGCGAGCCAAAGATAGTCATCCTTGATGAACCGACAACAGGGCTGGACCCCCAAGCGCGGCATCTAATCTGGGACCGGCTGGAGGAATTGAGGCGGCAGGGGGTAACGATCATCCTGACAACCCAATACATGGAAGAGGCCGCTCGATTATGCGATCGACTGATAGTGATGGACAAGGGGAAGATTATCGAGCAAGGAACTCCACAGAGCCTCGTCGAGAAACACGTGGCGCAACGAGTGTTAGAAATTCCGGCAGAGCCTGAAGTAATCATTGAATTAGAAAAGCTCGGCTCGGCCCTCTTCGACGAGATTGGAGGTCGGCTCCACATCTACACGAATCAGCCGGAAACCATTCTCGCCGATTTGCAGAAGAGACACGCGATTCTGCGAAGTGTAATTCGCGACGCTACGCTGGAAGATGTTTTCTTCCGCCTCACAGGCAGGGAGCTGAGAGATTAACGTCAAGGCCCGGCACCTATCTCCACTGGCCGAGGGTCTCCTATCGTTGCTGGAAGGTCTGGATGCGAAACCGGGATGTCTACATGCAGACATACAAGTCAAACTTTCTTCCCCCGTTGCTTGACCCGATCCTCTTCCTACTCGCCTTGGGGTTCGCGCTGGGAAAGTTCGTCCAGCTAGGGGGTTATGGTAGCTATGCAGCGTTCATCACCCCAGCGATCATTGCAACTGCGGTGATGAACGTCTCGATCTTTGAGTGCATGTTCGGAAGCTTTGTTCGAATGTACTATCAGAAAACCTTCGATGCGATCATCGCCACACCATTGAGCGTTGAGGACGTGATCGCGGGCGAGATACTCTGGGGAGCGACCAAAGGTCTCCTATACGCAGGGATCATGTTTGCTGTCGTTCTATTGATGCAGTCAATTCTGGGAATTTCGCTAGTAACGTCCCCGCTCTCGGTGCTGGTCGTTCCCTTCTCATTCCTAGCGGGATTGCTCCTATCGGCTATTGGAATGTGCTTCACCGCGAGGACTCAACAGATTGACGGTTTCAACTTTCCCATGTTTCTCTTCATCACACCCATGTTCCTCTTCACGGGAACCTTCTTCCCGCTTAACGCGCTTCCCTGGCAAGTGCAAGACCTCTCACTGGCCATCTTCCCTCTTACTCACGTCGTCCTCATCACGCGAGAACTGATGAGCGGAGCCCTCGCAGTAGACGCTGTCTGGAGTATTTTATGGATCATACCGGTCACAATCTTCTTCTGGATACTCTCAATTAATCTAATGAAGAAACGACTCATCGTATAGAGCAGCATTGAGATCTAGCAGAGCCGCAAGACCCTAGTCCCAACAAGTGTCCCATTTCCAAATGCATTGGATTCACAGGCAGGGGGAGCGGGCCGGGTGAGATCGAAGCTCACGGTTCAATGCTAACGATTTCCTCCGGTCGTTTAGTCATCAGAGAGGTCATGAACAGTTTGGGAAACAAGGATAGTCACATACTTCAACGGGCGCAAGAGCGAGCTGTCTCCCTTGACAACTGCCCAAGTCACACTTACTCGGATACCACCCTTCGATCGGAGACGGCGGTCAGGGTTCAGATGTAGTGAAACAATGAAACCTTACTGCATATCCAAAAGGTTAAGAGTCCATCACGGACCGAGTCGCGCTCCCATGACAGAGAAGTGGAGCCTCACCGGGAACTATTTCGAGGCCTGTAATTGTGACGTGGCATGTCCCTGCGTTTTCACAAGCCCTCCCACCGAGGGGAAGTGCACGGTCCTCCTCGCTTGGCACATCGACAGAGGAAAGTATGGCGACACAAGCCTAGACGGTCTAAATGTGGCACTTGCCGCATACTCACCGGGACACATGCTCAAGGTCAAGTGGGATGTTGCGCTTTATCTAGATGAGAAGGCGACCGCGAAGCAACGGGAAGCGCTCACATCCATCTACGCGGGAAAAGTCGGTGGTGAACCCGCAGCCCTTGTTCCTTTCATTGGTAAGGTTCTGGGAGTAAAGCCCGTCCGGATCGAGTACAACTCGAAGGGCAAGGAAAGAAACATGAGAATCCCTGGAATCGCTGACATGGAAGTGGCTGCCATGGAAGGGGCTGGAGGAAATGAGATTGTTCTGGAGAAGATACCATTCACCGCTGTTCCAAACCAGCGTACAGTAGTTGCAAAATCGAAGAAACTCAGCTATCACGATCACGGGATGGACTGGAACGTCTCAGAGAAGAACGGATTCTACTCGCCCTTCGCCTACAAAGGCGCCTAGCAAAGACAGTTTAGAAGTCTCAACCTAGAGGAACCGCCAGAAATATTCCAGTCGCGACAAACGCCACTCCGACAATCTTCGAAACCATCGACCCGAACGGGCCTATCTTCTCGGCGAAGATGATTATCGTGAACAGCCCCATGAGTGGAAGGCTCATAGCACCTACGAACAAGAGTCCAGCCATTAGGACCCAACAGCATTTTGTACAAAACAGACCGTAGTCGCCACCCATGAGAGCGGAACCGACGAGTCCATCTCTCCATCCTGTCATCATGAAACCCATCGGGCTACGACATTTCATCAACGCCCTCTGCTTGAAACGGGTAAACTGGTAGACCCCTGTAGCGATAAGCACGCCTCCTCCCAGGAGACCCAACGATCCTATGCTCAAAGACTGATCCAGGTTGAAAAGCCCAGTTATCGCGAGATAGAAGACTAGCCCGACTAGTGTCCAGACACCGACGTAGCCAAGAACAAACAAAGCTGGGCCAATAATCTTCAGTCCCCGACTTCCATGCGCTCCCTCAGTTGGGTTCGCGGACGATACCGCCACCATGTACGCCATTGGAAGGAGAGACGGAAACATCATCGCAACCATACCAATCGCCCAGATCGCAGTGAACAATAACAGGGCTGACAAATCGAACATTCCTGGCATAGGCATCATGGACTGTGATACGACGAACCATGAAATCCCCGTCAGAACGACTAGCGTCCCACCCAAAATGTAGGCTACCCGTGGAATGGCTCGTAGCGTCAGAGCCAAACTACGATGATTCACAGTCAAGTCTCCAAGAACCACCTCTGATATACATATCTGAAGCGAAGCGAATGACCGTGTTTCACAGTTCTGGGTTGGCGGGCCCGGTGGGGTTCGCTGCCCGCGGGGAACTTGAAACCTTTTTCTCAACCTCGGGCTGTTTCTTGACCGCTAGTTCGCAGCGCTGATTGTGAAGGAAGACCTCAGCTTCGGCTATCCTTTTGCGGGGACTAGGCCTCTGAGAGACGACAGCTGTGAGTTGACCAGCTTCTCACGAGCAAGTTCTATGTTGCGGTCAGCTATCGCCCGCGATATCTGCGACATGCAATCGTTGTAGTATAGAATGCAGTGCTCTCGTCGCAAGAGGTTCCATTTCTCGGGAGACATTGTTTCTATATCCTTCACTTCCGAGCATACCTCATGATGACAGGGTAGTCTTTCGTTATTGTTATGGAAGATCCGACGAACCTCGTCGAAATCAACGTGCACCATCAATCGGGGATCTATCCTACTTCCCCATGTTGGGTGCTCTGAAAAGCCTCCTTCACCGTCAAACCCGGTCGCGCTGCTCGATACAATGTCAAAGCCGGAGACTGCAGATGCAAATGATTGGTACGAGTTTTCCAAGATCATGAAGGCCCGATTGGGTAGGGTCTTGGAGAGGTAAGCTAGGTCAAGAAGAAGATCTGTGTACGTTTCTCGTTCTGTAAGCATTCTAGGGTTAGTCAGGTCCAGGTACTTGAACTTCAGGATGCATAGGCGTGCTGAACTCTCCAGAATGCAATTCTTGACCTTGTCGATGAACTGAGCATCAGACAGTGCGTTCCTGGGTAGAACTAAGTAGTTGGCACAGTGCTTTCTCCCGAGGGCTAACGCGACTTCGCTAGCAACATCGTTTATCCGCCGAGATATTTCGAGGAAACGATCGTCTAAGGCAACTGGCACGGGAGGAATTAGGAAGTCTACTCCGAACCGTATTGACGATTGAAATGTGTCATGTATCAGTTTGTTTCTGACTGTGGGTTGATCGTTAACGCTTTCCCAGAAGGACCTATGAAGTCTTGCCTTCGTTTTGCTGTATTGCTTGGAGTCTCTGATAATCCTCTTCTGATTTGCAAGATCTTGCACGTAGTTCTTCACTAAGCGCGGCGTTAATGGATTATTGAAGAATCTCTGCATCTTTGAATCATAGTACAAGTATTCGAATCCTGGATCCATGCCGAATACGGTGTTACTCAGAAATAGAGACATCCTGTCAGTAACTACATGGCCCGCTAAATCGGTCTGCAATTGACTCCTTACAGGTGACAGAATTTCATTAGCGTCAAACATCCTCGCGATGAAGCTGCCAACATGTGAGGCTTCACCTCTTGCCCTCGCTCTGATGACAGCATCTAGGTCAAGTGGGGTCTGTATCAAGGGCGAGAAGCTTGGAGTTCGAAGAGTCTTAGAGCCGAAGTCTACCTTGGCCNNGTCCCGGTCCAGCTCTGTTACGAGTAGAGACCGTTGCCAGCTCAACTCTGTTTCACCGTTTTCGAAAGTTCCTCTGCAGTTCTAAGTATGGTAGGCAGGTCGGTTAGGCTGATCATCACGCCCCCCCGCACTTTAACCGACCTAAACTCATCGACCTCTTTTTCTTGAATGTACAAGTAGCGTCCTTCTTCGTTCTCAAGCATGTAGAAAGTGTATGTTCTGTCGGGAGTTGAGACACCTGTCACAACGATTTCGTGGACGACCTTCCCATTCTTGTAGAATATCGACAGGTTACCTCTTTCAGTCTTGTACGCTTCACCAATGGCAACGAGAATATCGAGATGCTTCGCGACCGTCGGTCTAGAGAAACCAGTCTTCGTCGACACTTCCGAAATAGTGACACCTCTTCGGTTTTTTTCAAGAACCCTCAAAACGACGTTTTGGATGTAGGTATCACGTTCTCGAGGGGGAAAGCCTTTGAGCTCACTATACGGCATAACAGTGTCAGAGTTTGTACGCAATTCCCTACTGTTCGCCATCCATCATAACCTTCCTGTTGGGTTCGTAAGGGTGATGGTTAACATATATGGTTTACATGAGACATAAATGACATGGATGACATTTACGGTGAACATTCAGCTAAATATCAAGTGGAAAACAATGTACGTACAAATGCAAGTTGCGCCGCAATTAGATAGTGCCAGGACGGTCCATTTTGTACGCAATATTGTTGGAAGGGTCACTTACGGCCTCGTTGGTCTCGACAAACTGTTGCAAGACAAACCTGACGAGGCAGACGACTACCTCCGAACGTTTCTGTCTTTGTTTCAAAGTTCAGGTGAACATGCACGGCCTTCTCACAGGCTCCTGCCGCAGGTTGAAGATACGTTAGGTCACTACAGTCCCAAGCTTACTCAAGGGTTACAGGACGCAGCATCTCGAATAGAAGTAATCCGAAAGAACCGCGGCGAGAGTCAAGAGATTGAGGAGGCTTACTCCCAGTTGGCACAAGTCTTGGATATGATCTATGAGGCTACAGAAACGAGACCTCAGGCTTCAGTGTTCAAACACTCAATGTAGTTGTCTCTTGATTACGTTTCTCAGAGCTTCGAAAAGCTTAGCCAACACATCGGAGATTTCGTTCTAAGTTCGGACATCGTTGCTTATCATGCCGTTAAGAGACGCATAGAAGACGTACGCCAACTGTATCTGGCTTGGATCAAGGTCTACCAAGAGTACAGACGTGGCTTCGAAAAAGAGGGGCTAACTCGCTCCCTATACCCGGTTCGAAGGCTACTATCAAGCCTTGGACTTTGGGTTGAAGAGAGCTTCTTCGAAGTCGTTAGATTCAGACTGCCGGTGGAACTCTATCTCCTTCTAGAGGAGTATTGCCAAAGGTTCGAACTGAGCTCACATTTTGTTCTCGCCGAGGGAAGAGGATTTGAGTCCCACTCTGTTTACTACGAAATTTCGGAAGAGTTGGAAAAACTAACGGCTCCGAGGCCTGTCGGAACCCAAGCAGATACCTTTCTCACTTCGATCAAGGAACACGACTACAACAAAATGTACTATGAGAGCGGAACATTTGATTCTCCTTTGACATGGCCCCTTCTACTTCACGAACTCTTCCACAGTGTATACGACAAAGAGAAGCTTGCCCGTTTGAAGCTATCGTCCAACGCGACTTGGCTGCCAGAAGTTGTTGTAGACCTTTACGCGGCGACCTTCTTTGGACCGGTATACGCTGTCTCTCTTGCTAGGTACCATGAGAGATTCCCTGGTGGTGGCGGCGTATCACATCCTCACCAAGGTCCTCGACTCTTCGCACTACTGAAGTATCTGGGCGATATGATGAAGCAAAAGGATGTTTTTCCAAACGCCGTTCAGGGAATCATCAGTACTGCATTCGATATAACAAGTGGAATATGGACTCAGTACAGCAGAGAACGTATGGAATCACAGGACCAGGTAAGTAGTGTTTATTCAGAGATAAAAGAGCCCTGCCTTCAACTATTTCAAAGCAAAGGGATAGAGGCTTTCGAAACTTCAGCAAGGAACGATGCAAGAGCCGGGATTACGTTCGCGGAGACAATTCGATATTTTGAACTTGGGATACCTGTAAGCTCAGATCCACGAATGTTGTTCAACGCTCTCTTGGTATCAAAGATTGAGCCTCGTCCAATTTACGTCACGGAGTCATTGAAAAAATGGTATTTGTCCACTCTTTGGTACAAGAGCGAGCATGAGATTGCTGAAACGTTATACTCGGGGTAGTCGCTCTACACTGCATCACGTATCTTGGCTAGAACCGTTAGTTCTTCGTCTTCGTGTAGACGTGACGAAGGCGGCAGCAAATTCTCTATCCCAGCATACTTCCCCTTGTATGGCCTATGAACCTCGCCCTCAATTCGAACGAATTTTATCGATGCAACACGCATCATTGGAAACAGTTTCACCGGAATGCGCCCCAGATTTGCGAGCTCGAGGATCAATGGGCCACCGAATCCGGGATCGATCGAACCAGCAGTTACGTGCACAATAATGCCTAGACGGCCCAACGAACTCCGTCCGTCAAGTTCTCCAAGCAAGATATTCGGGATATGAAGAGCCTCAAACGTTGGTGCAAGAGCGAAATCTCCAGGATGTAGAATAAACGCGTCATTATACGGAACAACGTGCTTTTCAAGATAATCTACGTGAGAAACCTCGCCTCGAGCCAAACGCATTGCATCATAGGACTCAATATCAATTCTGCGGATTAGATAGAACACATTGTCGATCCTTAGATCGACTCTGGCCCCTCTAATCTGATCGCGTTGTAGCAGGGGATGAATAATGAGGTCACCACTCTTGAGATACTTCTCAATTTCCTCGTCCGACAACACCGCCACAGTTAAGCGACCCTGTATCTACACAGTCCGTTCGAAGCAACAGTGATGAGATATTTCTTTCCCTTTTTGTCCAAATATGTGTACTCGCTTGAGTCTTGCATGTCGACCCTCTCTTTGAGTTTGTGGCCTTCGACGCCGTTCTTGACCAAGAGAGATTCCGCGATAGTCTGACGAGCCTCTGGGTCGAGTTGATATTTGATTTTCTTGGCCGAGAGGTCCTTTGCTAGACGCTGAACAGAATCGTAGATTAGTTGTGCCGCCAACGCTATGATGATTTCGANNCTTCTTCGACACCGTATTGACAGTAAGCTTGATCGTTTTGTTCTTCGAGTAAACTTCGAGAACTTCTTCAAGAGCCTCCTGCGACTCAGGGGTTTCCAGTTTAACAGTGACTTTGACTTGTTTGGAGTCCGGATCTCTGGTCTTCAACCCGTCCTCGGAGATACAGATTAGTTCTTATCTCTAACTCGTCGGAATGCTTGCGCATAGCATCCGGTCTAAAATAATCGACCCCCGCAGCTTCGCATCGTTCGTATTCTTTAAGAAAGCCATGCCTTCTCTTTCATCAATACGCCACGCCTAGCCTCGCGAAATGTACCGCTTCCTTCGTGGTTTTCGCGCAAAACGTACCGGTTTCAGAGTCTCGAGTCGCCTGTTCTGGGGGAGAAAACGTGGTGTCGGCTTGTTTTGGAAGCGTGGGACCCGGTACTGGGGGGAGGGTCAAAATGCCTACTGGGCTATAGGGTTCTACTTGCCATAGCGGCGGTTGAGTTTCTTCCGGATCTGGCCGAGCTCTTTCTTGACATACTCCAGCTTCGCGCGATACTCTGCGTCAGCACCATGATATCTGACCAGGTGCGTGTCGATGTTGCTCTCCAAGGTTCGCCTATCCCTGTGGGTGAAGACTCTGCCACAGGGACAATTGGCGCGGTAGCTCTTGATCTGGATGAGCTCTTCTTTGATCTCGAGACTCTGGATTGTGGGGTGGGACCCGCTCTCCAACCTTAGCGCCTCCTCTTCTCGCGCTGACCACGAATTCCTGTACCGCTGGGAGTCAGTTTTCCAAAGCCTGGTGTCACTGTCGTCGTGTTGCCGAGCTTCGGGTAGTTGAATGGTGGTTCTGCACTCTGGCTTGTTCCAGGACCTTTCGTTGTGGACGTTGGATTCTGCGGATTCAGTGCAATGCCTGTGTCCTTGCTGGTTGTCGCCTTGGGCATGGTGAAGGTCACGTCGACGCGTGGTGACGGTCTAGGGACCCCAGGACGAGCATCACCTGTAGAACCGGGGCGTCTTCCTCCAGTTGGAGCTAGGTCGTCGACGATGGGTCCGTGTCGAATTTTGATTCTCACTCAATCACCTCCGGCCTCTTCGCTCGAGGTGAGATGTCAGAGCGGGATCTCTGAACAACGGGTTCATGTTCTCTCCCTCTTCCTCCGAGTCCATCCAGTCAGCGTGTGACATGTTCGGATGCACGTCGCTGCAGCTCTGCCCCGTATGGTCGTCCATGCCATCAGATGGATCCTCTCTGTCTGGGTTAGCGTCAATGTTTTGGGCCAGCTTCTGCCCACGGACCCTTGCGCGATCCCAGGAACGCTTGACACGGCGAGCCTGATTCTGGCTCAGCAGGACCCCGGACTCGTCAATGGTCCGAACTTCTGCAATCATCGGAATGGGCCTCTGTCTGCCGCGCAGCCTCAGCCTCGGGTCCCGCCCTAGCAGCCTCGATTCGATTACGGGTCCTAGAGACGGGGCACGGGCTGTAGTGGAGTCAACACTGAGTGTGCGATTCTGCATACCTTCCCTGAGAGTGTCTATTGCGAGCTTGCGCCAGAAGCGTTTGTCCTGGAGGATGCGCTCGATTATGTCTGGGGAGAGCCTGTAGCTCACTTGGAACCCTCCTTCGCAGGAACAAGGAACTGGTCTACGAAGAGGTCTCCCAGATCCTCAACCTCAGTTACGAACCGCCACAAGACCCGGTTGGCTATCCTGGACCGTATCTTCCCGTACTTTTCGCAGATAGCGTCGAGCTTGAGAGCGAGCTCAGTGTCGACCGAGACCGTCAGCCTTGTCTTCCCATATCCATGCATTGTCTCGTTTCTCGCGTCATTTTGAGGTACCCGGGCGTCTCAGCGTCGCCCGGGAACTCTTGCAGTAGGCCCAGCCGGCGAACGCCTGTCAGCTGGACGTGAGGTTGTAGAAGTATGAGGGTAATTGTGCGTAGCGCTTGTTTTCACGCTTGAGTCTCCACTAAAGTNNCACTTCGGTCTCGAGACCGAAGTGCTGACATTGTGCTCCGTTGCTTCCAACTCTCTCAACCGCTCAGCCAAGCCCCTCTTCAGGAGCATCCTCGTGATGTCGCTAAAGGTTGGTGTTGCTGACAATCTCATTGCTTGAGCAGCGCTCACTTCTCTACGCAACAGTTCATGGATTTGCCGGCTCATTTCGACCTCTACTCTGACGTTGAGCGATGTCTTGACCACTGGACCCTTTCACCTGTCGAGGACGTCCGGCCCTAGCTTTCTGGCATAGCTACGAGTTGNNCACGTCGAGCAGGACGGACTCGATCCTTGAGACTGTCTCACCCTTGAGCGGGTCGTGATACGCATTCTCGTAGATTAGCCGCTTCTCCTCTTGGACCGCACGCCACACTTGATGTTTTTGTGACCATTTTGAATCTGGACTATGTCTGTGTCCACCTCTCCTTTTCCCATTCTCAAACGTCGTTCGCTGCAGTTGTCCATGTGTTGCTCGCGTCCGAGGTAGAGGTGTGGCCGGGTCCCGACGCCAGAACCAGACCTTGTTCTTGGCCATATGCCTCCCGATGAATTGAGATGATAGTCTATTGATAGGCGCTATACCGCACTGTACGACGCTTTTGAATTCCTAAATATCAAGCTTCGAATCGAGTCCTTGGGTTTCTGATGTCATGACTGACGACTCGGCCAGTACGAAGCATCAGGCGAACGATTTCTTGGAGAAGGGTCTCATTGCGTTAGGGATAATTCTGGCTTCAACTTTGGCCGTTCCTGTTTGGTGGACTCTGACGACGAACGGTGCGGGCACATATACCCAAGATCTTCAGGCCAGCCTGCTTGGCTTCCTAGTCGGGATCATTCTCGTGTTGACTGCTCTGCTGGCTCGTACTAAGTAGGAGAACGACAGGCTGTCTCTCTCCCGTCCTCTCCGGCCTACCTGTTGAAGATGAATATCGCATCTCGAACGATNNCAAGCCCGGATTGCAGTAGTGAGACCAGGATGTCGGTCCTTGTGGGCACGACGGGCCAGTTCTCGGTTCTGGCTCTGTCCTTCTCCACGGTCTCGTAACGCTTGATAGCGTTCCAGAGTTCACGAGGCACTCGAAAGTTGACCCGTTCTCTGCTCTCGCCGGTGCTGATCGCCTCCATCTCAACGTAGGAGACTTCTCCGTTGACCACTCTACTTCCATTGGTAATCTAGGGTCGGCATGATATTAAACATCAAGGAACAGGCGAGTTCCGATCGAAAGACACGATGCCAGCACAAATGGCTACGCGAGAAGTAAGAACCAGTCGACGCCGAAAAAATGTCAACATCGCGAAACGTGGTGACTCGGATCAGTCGATGAGCTCCCGAAAACTTGCTGATGAAATGGCTGAGATCAAGCGCAGACTAGGACTCCTGGAAACTGGGCTGAAGTCTTCCGCTACGAACCATTCGCCAAACGAAGCGTGGAAACAGCCCAGGTCAGGAATGACGCCGTCGAACACGAACAACCCTACTATCGCGAAACTCGATGCCATGCAGGATCAAATACTGGAGTTCTTACACCAGTCTGGACCGCTAACCGTCTCGCCCGAAATCAGAGAACTGTGGAACCAACTTAATGACACAGGCAAACTCGCAGCCTTCGCGCTTGCCCTAGGCGCAGCCAAGCTTGATAGAGACAGAAGACGGTTCGTTTCAGGCACATCGACAATAGAACCGGACCCAGAAGCCTATGCTACGATAATCTATCGAAGCCTTTTCCCAGAAGAGAAGGAAGCAGCCACAGCTTCCTAGTTGCAAGTTGGTCGCCTAGATTCCGAAAAGACGCCCTGGTTTAGAGTTGGGAACTGACGAGCTAGTGGGTCCATACACGACATGGTCTGGATGGATTGGCGCTTCAGGATTCACTGGTATGACATAGAACCGCTTGTTCTGTGTCACGATCACACCAGCTCGGTCTAGCTTGCACAATACTTGAATGAGCCCTGGTTGGATGAGCCCCATCTCCTCTGCCTGACCCTTCAGTCCCCGGTGATAGATCTCTCTGTGAACCTCTGCCTCCCTGGGCAGTCTTGTCTTTGTCTGANNTGTATGGCGCGTGCAACGCGTTGACGATGTAGCAGACGCGCGCTATCCAGATCTGCCTTTTCGATCCTGATGTCCATCTTAACGAGACGCGTCATTGTGAGCTTGTCCGCTTGTCAGACTGTACGCTCCCACTTAAGCAAGAGATAGAATATCTAAAGCAAAACTATGGTCGAAATCAGTGTCCGAGTAAACCCTGCGAATCGTTTGGCCTACCTCCCAAAGCTGATTGTAGACCAGCTGGGACCCGATTTCGTCATCTTTCCGGATCAGAGGTCAGCAGTACTCTTCAGGAAAGGCGACGATCTCGAGATAGTTGCTAGGTCCGCGTCGCGACTGGCCCGTGAGCTCGCCATTGTCGCGATTGAGAGCAGGCTCGGCAAGACCCGGTAAAGACCCGTGGACGCCGGTAGGTTGTCGGCTTCGCTCCCAGAGAATTCGCGGGTCGAGCGAGGCATAGTCGAGTATCGATGTAGCCTATGCGACCAGTGGTCGACAACGGATCCTCGGGAGGCTCAAGACCACGAGTGCTTGATGAATGCTGGGAAGAACAAGAGTAGCCAGTGGTATCACGACATCTATCGGGTCCTTAAGCCGAACCTGTCTAGTAGGCCTATCCTAGGCCCTAGGCCTACTAGATGCAGCGAAGATAAGGCCTCCGGTGAACGGAAAATTCACACGGACCCTTGGGAGGTCCTATCATAGTTGCCGGGCCGAGGCTGGGAGAATCCCTACGTTGACTACAACCCGAACTTCCTCAGGCTCTTGATGAGCACGAGAGGCCGACTCGCGGTCATCAGATTCATGGCCGACAAAGAATGGAGCATGGGCCGTTCCGTAAATTGGCTCGTCGAAGAGAAGCTTGCGGATCTAGGCTATCTCGAGAGACAGCTAACTCGAGAACAGAAGAAAGAACATGAAGAGCAACTGGCTCGAGATCGGGACGTAAAGCTCGCAGTGAAGAACTGGCCGACGATGAAGCCGGAGTCGAAGAAATGGTTTCTCAAACGCTACCCCGAGATCCGCGACCTCGTCCCTCCCGAAGACACACCAAGTAGCAAGGCTCAGAACTACATACCCGCCAAAACAGGGAAAACGGGCTAGTGAGCAAGTCTCTCATTCGCAGCTCGGTCATCACTACCTCTCGGCACGTTTGCTCGAAGCCTCCAAACGTAGGAGACCTGGTTCACATCCGCTATCGGGACCATCTAAGGTTCAACCATCCTCATCCTGAGTCTTTGATGCCGGTCATGCGAGAGGCTGTCGGCTGGCTCGTCTACCAGTGTCCTGAGTATGTCATCGTCAGCCTCGACAGAAGCGCGAACCCACCAACGCTCAAGGGCGGAGACCCGAACGTTCTAGGACACGTACTGCTCCGAGCCGAGATCCTGGAGCTGAGGAAGCTCGATGTTGAGTAGGGCGATTATGTTGAGCGTCAAGCCGAGCATTCCGGGGTTGTATACGCGACGAGCGACTCAGGATCATACGGTCTTGCCGGATGCTCTGCTATTTCTCCCACGTAGATTGTCATTGCTCTGTAAAGCTCGCGACGCTCGGTCGGCTGGGCATGCGAGCCGGTCTCGAAGACGAGTTCTAGTATCAGAGGCGCCCTTGTAATGGCGGCGCACAGCAACGACCTCGGCAACCCTAACGCGCAACCTGTCGATACNNTGCAACAATGACACGCAATCTATCGATACGGCTGACCACGGAGCTCTACGAACAGATGATCAGCAGACCAGAAGTCAACTGGTCACAGCTAGCCAGAGCAGCCTTCCAAGCCTTCCTCAACCAACAACTGACGCTAGAGATGACACCGGAAGGCCCAGTACTCAGACCAGCGCCGGGCGAGACAGGGCCGAAAACAAAAAAGATGAAAAAACAATGAGCAGACTCGAAACACTAACAACATCACAACCACAGCTCAGACCCAGACCGAAACAACTCACACTACAGGATCTTCAAGCGGTCATTCCCATCCCTTTCAACATCGAAGACGGCCAACTCATACTCGAGAGGAGCCTCCGAAGCTGGAAGTTCCATCAGCCAGTCAAGGTCTCGCTAGAACACGTGTACGCTGTCGGAGACCCCCAACTACTAACATACATCATCGAAGCCTGCACCCAGAACCGGCCCAGCCTAGTACCCTTCATACTCGACAACAAGACAATGCTCGCGATGGCAAGGTATCTGCGCTACGACTGTAGCGGCAGCACTGGAAGCCTCTACGGCTACGCAGAGGCCGTCAACCTCTACAGCCGATTCCTAGAGGCAAGCCCCGACAGAATCATCGACCACGCCAAGAACGGCACAAACTTAGCTGATCCGACAAGAGTCCAGAACCATGTAGGCCTATTACAACAGTGGACCCAGGATCTTCAAAGCAACGGACTCTCACCAAGCCACGTCCATGGACTCGTCAAGAGAGCAAGAACATTCTACAAACGTAACGGCGTAAAACTCGAGCTACCCGAGAAGCTGAACCGACGCGTCAAGTACAAGGACCAAGTCCCCAAACCTGAGCAGCTTACCAAGCTTCTCGATCTGACAGACCTCCGCGGCAAAGTCATCATCGCGCTCCCCGCGCTAGCAGGCTTCCGCGAAGAGACCCTCACGCGGCTAGAATATCGTCACGTCCGCGACGACTTGGAAGATGGAAGAGTCCCAATACACGTACACCTGGAAGCAGAGATCGTGAAGGGCAAGTACGCAGACCACGACACGTTCATAGGCGCTGAAGCCGCCCACTACCTCCGCCTATACCTGGCAGACAGACGAAAAGGATCAGCCGGCGGAAGAAGACCGCCAGAAACCTTCAACGACAACTCACCACTAATCCGATCGGACACAAGCCGCACGCCTCAGCCCATCACCACCAAACAAGTCCGCAAACTAGTCCACGACCTCTACCGGCGAGCAGATCTCCTCAAGAAGGTCGGAGGACGAATGTACAACTTCAGGGTCCACAGCCTCCGCAAATACTTCAAGACCCAACTCGTCAGCAAGGGAGTACCCGAAAGCCACGTCGACTACTGGATGGGCCACGTCACAGACACATACAACCAGGTCCAAAGCCTAGGCATCGAAAAACAGAGACAGGAATACGCAGCCAGCGGACTATCCATCAGACCCCGGACACAAGCCAGCCGATTGGAAACAATCAAAGAAGTCCTCAGAGCAATCGGCGAAGACCCCGACAAGATCCTGACAAGAGAAACACTGACTAAACAA